>CAZAZT010000185.1:0-5817 GCA_964489645.1 uncultured Chthoniobacteraceae bacterium
CGCACCGCAGAGGTCCCGATGGTCGACGGATACGCATTGTTGCTCCTCAACAACCCGCCCAACTCCAGGTTCAACACGTTCCCTCCCGAACTGAAAGCGATGTCATTCACCACCCCACCCGCCAACCTCAACAACCCCGTCGTCGTCACTGCATCCGATAACGTCGTCGTCAGACTCGTTGCCGCCTGCAAGTTGGTCACCAACCCGCTCCCAAAACCCATCACCTTCCCCGTCACCCCATCCGTGTACCCCGCCGCGTACCCCGTGTACCCCGCACTGTTGAGCGCACCCACGCCCTGCGCCGGATTGTACCCGGCGAAATCCGTCGCGTTCGCGATCGCCCATCCGCCAAGAACCCCATTGGTCACCGTCCCAAGCCCACTCGAGAAATACACCCTCGGATTCGTCCCAACCGACCCAAGCGTGTTCCCCGTCGTGAAGTTCACCGTGGCACCTGCCCCTCGAGCGATCCCCGCGAACAGCAGATCCGCCGAGGCCCATCCACAAGAGATTGTGGAAACGTTTGCCGTCACCGTGTTCGCCCCCTCCGCAAACGTCACCACCCCCAACCGCTCCGAACTCGCGCTGTTCGCACGCCCTTGGAAGGTCAACGTCCCCCCGCGCATCGAGATCGGAGCCGCATCGTTGATCCGATTCGTCACATCGATCGCCAAGTTCGCGTTGCTGTCCAACGTCAGCGTCCCGTAGTTCACCGCGACCGATGCCGTGTTCAACACACTGGCGTTGTCCCGCAACGTCAGCGTCCCCCCAAGCACCGCCGTCGCCCCCGTGTACGGACTCGCGCTCTCCAATGTGAGTGTGTTCCCGCCAATCCTCGCGAAACGCACGTCCCCACTGATGCTCCCGCTGAAGACGCTGTTCGCTGCATTCGTAACCAACGTCGCAGGCCCACCAGAACTCGTCACCCCTCCCGCCACCGCCGTCGGAATCGCTGCATTGGCTCCCCCAAAAAAGTTGCCCACATACTGGACCGCACCGTTCAAGTCCAACGTCGCACCATTGTTCACCACCAACGTGTTATTGAAGAAGATCGGGTTCACCGTTCCCGTCGGCAACACCGTCGTCCCGCCATTCAGCGACGTCTGTCCCGTGAAGTAGTTCAGGCTCCCGAACGTCAGCGTCCCACCCAGGTTCTTGTTGAATCCCGAACCCCCAGAGGTGATCGCCCCGCTCAGCGTCAATGCCGCCCCTGCGTCGATGTGGAACGCCCCTTCCGCACCCAGCACCACCCTCGGCACGCTCAACGTGTTCGCCCCACCCGAGACGATCACCCCACCCCCACTCAACGTCAGGGTCGCGTTCCCCGCCGTCGATCCCACCGTGATCCCGCTCCCCGCAATGTTCATCGCGTTGAACGCTCGGTTGAAATTCACATCATCCGTCGTCACAAAGCCCGCCCCGATCTTCAACGTGTCCACCCCTGTCCCCGGATTAGCCACCAACCCGCGATTGAGATCGGTGTAGGCCGTCGATCCGTAGACCACCGGAACCGTGGCATTCGTAGCGGTCTGCGAGAGTGTATAAGTCGTTGGACCCGTGATCGCAGAAATCGTCGTGCCGGCTGGAATGCCCTGACCGAACACCGCCATCCCCGCCGTCAACCCCGCCGTCGTGGCAACCGTCGCAGTGGTTCCTCCAGAGATCACCGTACTCATCGTCGGCACGTTGTAACCCGCGAACGCCTGGACTCCCGTCGCGTTCGCCACCAACCCCGTCGTGTTGTACGTCGCAAAGTCCAACGCACTGCCCACCTTCACCGTCGCACGGTTGAGGATCCCAGCGACTGCGGGAGCCAACGTCGGCGCCGTCGTGAACATCACCTGATTCGTCCCCGTCCCAAGCGCCACGTTCGAGGTGAAGCCCAGATAACCGCCAGCATTCACCGTCAACGAGGCCAAGCTCAACTGCGTCGTTCCTCCGTTGTTCGTCAGATTGAAGAACGATTGGCCTGGGCCCACCGTCACCGTCGCCGTGGCATTCGAAGCGGTGCCTTCCACCGTGCCCGACGCACTCCCAATCACGTTGATAGTCCCGCCGTTCAACGCGAGCGGCTTGCTCGCAAGGCGATTCGCGCTCGCATTCGCACCCGCAACCCCGTTGATCGTATTGAAGCTATCCAACGTCAAAACCGCCCCTTGGTTCACCGTCACGCCCGACGTCGTGCTCAACTGCCCACCCGCCGAGTACAACGTCGTCGTCCCGCCACTCAGCGTCGTTGCCCCGGTGTAGGTGCTGATCCCTGAGAGGTTCAAGGTCCCTCCAACGCCCCAGTACGTGAAGGCGTTCGCCTGGGTGCCACCGTTGACGATTGGCACGTTGATATTCGTCGTTCCGCTCCCCGCCAGAGTGAACGTCCTTGCGGTCGCATCACCCGATGCTGCCAAAAACACCGGCCGCGTGCTGAAGGATAAAGTCGCGCCTCCCGATAAAGTATTCGTCACCATGCGGTTAGCGCCGTTGTTTTCCAAGCTATTCGCCCGCGTTGCGTTCCCCACGAACTCGATCGAGTTCGTCCCATCAATCACCCCATACCAGTTCGTGAGGACCAACGGCGTCTGCAACGCGTTCGCTCCCGTCGTCAAAGCCGCATTCGCGGACTGCAACGTCCCAGCCACCATATTCACGATCCCACCGGTCTGCCCCGCCGCCATGAACGGCTGCGCCGCATTCATGATCACCGTCCCTTGGTTCATCAAGATCCCCTGCGTGTTCGTCGCCGCCGCATTGTTGAACGTCACACTTCCCGTCGTGTTCACCAGCGCACGCACCAGCCCTGCCGCCGTCACGCTCACAACCGGCGTGTTGAACACGTAACTCCCCGGCCCGAGCAGATTGAGATCCTGGTTCCCTGCCGCCTGACTGTTGATCGCTCCACTGAAAGTGACCCCCCCACTCGTCGTGTTGTTGATGTTCCAGTTGCCCGCCGATTGAAGGACTATTGGCGTCGCTCCACTCCCCACCAAGTTCACCGAACTTCCAGAGAAGGCGGATGTCCCGTTAGCCCCAAATACGATGGGGTTGTTGATCGTCAGTCCACCCGCATTCATCGCAATCAAACCTCCCAACTGATTGGCAGCGAACGTGATAGACCCCGCCCCAAATGCGCCGCTCGCAGGTCCAACACTCGACGCCGGTGTTCCCAAGAACCCAGCGTTGATGGTGGTCCCACCCGTGTACGTGCTCGCGCCGGACAACACCCAGGTACCGCCGTCGCTCTTCGTAATGCTCAGAGCACCCGCATTATCCCGAAGCGCCGATGAGATCGTGTTCATGTCCATGCTGTAACCACGCAACGTCAACGCCTTCGCCACAGCACCCGAGTTCACAAGGTTCGACAAAACGAGCGCGCCGCTCCCATTCGCCGTCAACGTCGTCGCCACACCCAAGTTCACCTGACGCATCGCCGTTTCACCCGACCCCACATAATACAACGATGCACCCGCTAAGTTCAGCTGACCCAACCCATCCCCAAACGCACTCGACGGCGTCGCCCCACCGCCCACGCTGTTCACGAACACGTTCCCCTGACTCAACGTCGTGTTCCCCGAATACGTGTTCGCCCCCGTGATGTACAGCGTCCCAGCTCCCGACTTCGTCAGCGAACTCCCGCCGCCTCCGCTGATCACCCCAGACAACGTCGCAAAGTCGGTCGTCGCCGTCCCGTTATCAAACACCGTGATCGTCCGCGCACCTCCCGCCAAGTTGATCGGATTCGTCAACGTCACATCCGATAACGCCGTCGTCGAGTTCAGGTACAACTGCCCCGTCCCATTCCCGATCCCACCCGTCCCAAAACTCACCTGCGCATTCGATCCCCCAAAGTTCACCACCAACGGCGAACTCGACGCCGCAAATCCCCCGCTCTGGTTCGTCCCCCACTGCACCTGACCCGCCCCCGTCCCGATCGCTCTCCGGAATGTCCCCGCCATCTCCAACACCGCCTCTGTGCCCGCCGTCGGCTGCGTGAAGATCAGGTTACTGCTCGCCGACAAACTGTTGATCGAACCGAACGTCAACGCCGCTCCCGACGCCACCGTTGCGCTCTGGCTCAACCGGATATGCGTCGGATCCAAGACCGACGCGATAGTCGTCCCCCCAGGGATCCCCGTACCCGTCACGCTCTGTCCCACCGCCAACCCATAAGAACTGTTCACCCACAGATCCGTCCCAGCCGTCACCGCAGCCACCGTGCTCGTCGACGTCACCAACGAGTTCGTGTCCTGCGCACGCAGGATCCCCGTAAGGATGGTCGTCGCCCCCGAATACGTGTTGTTCGTGTTCCCCAACACCCACAACCCCGCTCCCGTCTTCGTGATCGCCAACGTCCTCGGACCCGCCGCATCCGCGAGCTGCAAGTTGATCTGGTTGTCCCCCGTCGAGCTACCCTGCAACGTCAACGTCTTCGCCCCCGTCGCCCCCGCCAACGCCACCGCCCCCGTGTTCCCGAACACCAGCGCCGCGTTGTTCGCACTCGGGGCAGCAACCACGTTGTTGCCGTACGAGCCGCTCGAATCGATCGTGCCGTTCCCCGCCATCGTGAACAGACGGTCGATCGTGACCGAAGGCGTCTGCGTGGTCTGATACACGGTCGCGTTGGACCCTTGATACAAAAGCGTCCCTCCGTTGAACACCAAGTTGGCCGCCGCATTCGTGGACGCACCGATCGAACTGGCCACCCCTCCGTTCGCCAACACATTGGCCTGCAGGATACCGCCCGTCAGCACAGTCGGCCCCGTGTATGTGTTCAAACCGGTCAACGCCACCGTACCGCTCGTCGCCGCTCGAATCACCGTCAGCCCCGACGAACTCCCGTTCTGGATCACCCCAGCGAACACCCCCGACGCGGTCGTCGCCGCCACCCCGATCTGCAGCGCACTCGCCGCCGCATTACCGCTCGTGATCGTTCCCGAACCGCTTAGCGCACCGATGCTCATGATGTTGAGATTCGTCGCTCCCGTGTAGGGCGCCGCACTCCCCCCAGCCCCGTTCACATCAAAAGTCGCCCCCTGCATCAGGTTGAATGTCGTCCCCGCGGCAGGAGAACCGATACGCGCAGTCGTCGATCCGCTCGCCATCCGCACAGTCCCTTCGTTGATGAACACGTTACCCGTGAACGTATTCGCTCCTCCCAGAACAATGGCCCCCGTACCCGCTTTCGTGAACTGACTGGCTGCTGCCGCTCCAATCGTCGAGTTGATCGTCAGCGCGTTCGCAGGCGTCGCGCCGCCCGCGATGAAAATCAACTCATTCGCGGCAACCGAGCCCGCGATGTTGCTTCCCGTGATCGTCGCCGCGCCCGCGGAGTTGTCGAACAACAGCCCGCCAATCGCCGTCGCGCTCGTGTTCGTCAGCGTCAACGCGCCACCCAACGTGATCGTCTGCCCACCCCCAACCACACGCAACGTGCTCGCCGCCACCGCGCCCGTCGTCGTCAAGTTCGCCGTGTTCACGTAGTTCGTTGTCGCGCTACCGGTCAATGTCGGCAACGCCGTGGCCGCGCTCAATGCCGCCACATTCGTGTTCGCCGTCGGCGTCGCGATGAAATCGATCGCCCCCGTGCTCGCATTCGTGAGGTACGCAAACCCGCCGACCTGACCGTTCAGTGGCGTCGGTGGCGTCACGAACTGGATCCCCGCCAGACTCGCCGCAGGCGCAAATCCCAGTGTCGCTCCCGCCACACGCGTCCCAAACGTGTTGAAGCGGACGATATTGCTGAACGTGCTATTACCAGCGTCCACCACGATGTTCCCCTGACCCAACGTCGGCGTGAGTGCCCCCATCGTCTGAACCACGTTC
>CAZAZT010000186.1:0-5811 GCA_964489645.1 uncultured Chthoniobacteraceae bacterium
ATCGGGATTGATGGTCACGGAGGGAGCGACGCTGACGTTGACTGCGCCGTTGGTGCATTCGGCGGTGACCAATGCGTGGACCAAGAGCAACAGTGGGACGTTGGTGTTGGGCGGTGACAACACGGGATGGAACGGGGTGTTGACGATTAACGGTGGGACTTTGGTTGCGGCGAACTCGAACGCGTTGGGATCGGCGACGGGCGGCGTGGTGTTCAACGCGGTGGAGACGGCGTTGGGGTTGTCAGGTGGGGTGACCATCGCGGATGCGGTGACGGGGTTCCAGTCCACGGGGGTGAACTACAACGGTGGGATTGTCGGAATTGCGGGCAACAACACGTTGAGCGGTGCGGTCACCATGACAGCAGCTTCGGCGGTGGGAGCGTCAGCGGGGGCGACGTTGAACCTCACTGGTGGGATTTCCGGTGGGTTCGCGCTGAACTTCGTTGGGGCGGGCGATACAGCGGTTTCTGGGACGGCGCTATCGTTCACGGGGGCGTTGGGCAAGTTCGGTGCGGGGACGACCACGGTCAGCGTGGCGCAGCCGTCGTTCGCCTCGGCGCTGACGGTGCGGGAAGGGACGTTGAAGTTCTCTGGGGCGGGTTCCGTGGGGAACACTGGGGCGATCACGGTCGGCGGAGCGTCGCCTGTGCTGTTGTTGGACAATGGAGCGACGGCCGCGACGCGATTGGGTACGGGGCGTACGGTGGCCTTGGCTGAAGGGGTGTTGCGGATGAATGGGAACTCGGCGTCGGTGGTGAGCGAATCGTTGGGGGCTTTGACCCCGGGATGGGGGGGGGACTCATTGGTCCTATCGAATCCGGGGGCTCAGGATATGACGCTCACGTTCGCATCGATGGTGGGGAATGCGGTGGGCGGTGGCGGGGTCTTGAGTGTCGAATCGCCGGGGGTGGTTCTGGGGTCGAACGCAGCGAAAGTGGTGTTCACGACAGCGCCGGGGATGGTCTCGGGTGTGGTGCCGAGGATGTTGGTCCGTGATCCTTCAGGGCTGAATTTTGCGGCGATGAGCGGGACGACCGTCGTGCCGTTCGGAGGGTATCTGGTGTTGGACGGCAGTGGGACTGGAGCGACGCAGGGCATTGGAGCGGCGGGTCGGACGGATCTGGTCTGGCTGACGGGGGTGACGAGTTCAGCATCGAATCCGGGCGCGGCGACGTCGCCTTTGGTGCTCCAGAATGCGTCAACGACCCAGTACAATGCGACAGTGACGGTCTCCACCACCGCGGGACTGTCTGTCGGGATGGTGATCGGACCGGGAAGCAATGTGCCGGCCGGGGCGACGATCACCGCGATCAACAGCGGCACCTCTTTCAACGTGAGCGCGAATGCTGGGGCCACGTCTTCAACCAACACCATCACCTTGAGTCAGCCCGCGGGATCCGGGCTCCCGGGGAAGGTGCTTTCTGGTCTGGTCCTGACGAACGGTGGGGGGTATGTCCCAGAGAGTTCGGGAGGGGTGGGTTTGGCGTTGGGGTATGGGATGGTTCTGGTTCCGTCAGGGAACGGGGTGATCGGGAGTGCGCCGCTGGCGGCGTCAGGCTCTCCGTTTGTGGTATCGCTCGGATCGGTGGAGGGTGCGTTGATGGTGGATACGGGTGCGTCCCTGACGGTGAACGCGGCGTTGATGGGAAGTGGGAACCTGACGAAGGCGTTAGGAGGGGATGTCACTTTCAACACGCGGCAGTACGCCGTCACGGGTGCGAGCACTTACACGTTCACGGGTGGAGGGACGGTACGGTTGAATGGGGGGGATCAGACCTTGTGGCCGGGGACGCAGGGCGGTGGGGCGAACCCGCTCCAGCAGTTGGCGGTTGGGCCGAACACCACCTTGGATCTGAACGGGACGGTGCAGATGGTGGGCAACTTGGTCTCGCCGAGCAGGAACTGGCTGGGGGGTGGGGTGATCAACTCGAATGCAGCGGCGGTGCTGGTGACGGTGGCGCAGAGCAACCAAAGCGACGAGTTCGCGGGTCGGGTGACGGGCGCGATATCGTTCGCGCGGTCGGGAGTCCTTTCGGGAGGGAACCCGCCTCGGATGCGCGGCGACAATAGTTACACGGGCCAAACGTTGATCGGGTCACCTTTGACCTTGATGGATGGGGGAGCGTTGTCGGGAACCGCCGGGTTGCGCGTGTCCAACACGAACCTGATCTTGGACAATCAGACTGGGTTGTTCAACCTGAACGACCGCATCCGCGATGCGGCACCGGTGGTTTTGGAGCAGTCGATGCTGCAGTTGATCGGACGGAACCAGACGCAGTCGTTCGAGAACATGGGGGCTCTCACCTTGAATCGTGGGTGGAACTATGTGGTGGCCTCGGGTCAGAACTACGGCACGGCTGGAGCGGCCATGAGGTTTGATTCGCTTTCTCGGAACGCGATGAATGGTGCGACGGTGAACTTCAATGGGGGAGGTTTCACCTTGGGAACGATGAATGGGGCGAACGTTCATTTCGTTTCGGCGCCCTCGCTGACGAACAACATCATCGGTGGGTGGGCCACCTCAGCGCGCGGGTTCGCAAGTTATGTCCCTGGGCTTGGTGTAGGTGCGCTCAATACGGTGGGCTTTGCGGGGTATTCGGGGAGCAGCCTGATTGCGGCTTGGTTGCAGGCCACGGACAATATCCGGATCACGGGTGGGGCAACGTTGGCGGCTGATACGGTAGTGAACAGTCTGGTGTTGGATTACGGAGGCGTGGCGAACACGTTGGATTTTGGCGGCCGGGTGTTGACGTTGGGGTCGGGAGGTTTGCTGTTGGGGGCTTCGAACGACAACTTCACGCACACTCTCACGAATGGGACACTTCGGGTGGGAGCCGCTGGGGTGGCATCGGATCTGTACGTCCATATCGCGCCGTTCGGTGGCAACAACCGCGTCTTCAACTTTGGCGCGGTTTTCGCGGACAATGCTTCGGGTGCGGGACGGTTGGTGGTGTCGTCCACGGAAGGCAGTGGGACGAGCAACTTCCTGAACATCACCGTGCCGCAGGCATTCACGGGTGGGATGATCGTGAATGGCGGGACGGTGCGGTTGTCGGTGCCGAGTGCGGATGGGGGTTCGGTGGTGGCGGTGCCTGCGGGAGTGGATCCGACGAAAGCGTTGATGGTGAATGGTGCTACGGTGAACGCGATGATGGCTGGCCAGATCGCGGCGGGGATCACGCCGACCTTGTACGGGGGTTCGACGCTGAACCTCAACAACTTCTCGCAGACCTTTGGTGGGTTGGTGTTCGAGAATGGGGGTGGATCGTCGCCAACGGTGAACGTGGGGTCGGCGAATCTGACATCGGGAGCCACGACCTTGTCGTCTGCGGTGATCACGGTGGCGAGCACGGCGGGGGTGTTACCCGGGATGGTGGTTGCGGGGACCAACGTGCCGGTGGGTGCGCGGGTGGTGTCGGTGGATTCGGCGACGCAGTTGACCTTGGACACGTTTGCGACGGCGACGGGGAGTGCCCTGACCTTCACTGCGGGGCAGCCGTTGGTGTTGACGGGGAATGTGACGGCGAACTCGGCGAATCCGGGAGCGGTTTCGACGTTGAACGGGAACTGGGACCTGAACGGGGCTGACCGGACGTTGAATGTGGCTCCGGTGACGATTTTCGGGAAGACGAACGTGGCACCGTACACGCCGACGTTGAACGTGGCGGCCTACGTCATGGATTCCGGAGCAGTGGGTGGGTTGGTGAAGACGGGGGCGGGATTGGTCCAGCTCGGGGGAGCGAACACTTTCCCGGGTGGGGTGCGGGTGAACTCGGGAGGGATCGTGTTGGGGGCGAACAGCACGCCGTCGACGGCGGGATCGGTGGTGACCTCGGGTCCGGTGGGGACGGGGGTGTTGACGATGGCGGGTGGGACGCGGTTGTTGGCGGGTGCGGCGAGTTTGGCGATCGCGAACGATTTTGTTTTGGGGCCGTCGCTGGATTTCGTCGGGGTGAATGATTTGTCGCTCAACGGAAACTCGGTTCTGGGAGCGGGACAGACCGTGCTCAATGTGGAAGCGCCTCAGGTGACCTTGACGTTGGGCGGGGTGATCGGTGGAGCGGATGACACCTCGACACTTGTGAAGCGCGGTTTGGGCACGCTGCGGTTGATGAACAGCAATGGGTTCGCTGGGGGCATCCTCTTGGATGCGGGGACGCTCACGCTTTCCGGGTTGAACGGAGGGGTTGCGACTCCGTTGATCTCGGGCACGGTGACGGTGCGCAACTCGGGTCTGGTCCGATTGTTGAACAATGGTGCGACCAGTTTGGGTGTGGTGAGTTATTCGTCGGGATTGGCGACCAGCGCGGGGGCGAAGGGGTTCAGTCTGGATATCGGGAACAACGGCGCGAACGTCTCGAACACGGTGGAGGTGCCGACGGTGTCGATGTTCGGGGGGCAGGTGTTGAATGTGACGGCGTCGAACTCGTACGCGTTGCGGATCCTGAAGATGAACACGAGCGGGGGGACGCCGGTGAAGATCAATCCAGCGGCGGGCACAGTGGTGACGGTGTACGACTACGGGACGGATCCGGCGTTGAAGCCGATCAACGTGGGGGCAGGTTCTTTGTTGTTCCCTGAGGTGTTGACATTGGGGGCGACGGCGACGGCGCAGACGAACCCCATCGTGTTGGCGGGGAACACGCCGATGGTGGTGAAGTCCTCGACGATGACGGTGGCGAACGCGTTGGCGTCGGGGTTCCAGTCGGGGGGATTGCGGACAACGGTGTTCACGGGTTCAGCGCCGCGGGACACGCTTTCTCAGGCGATCTCTGGGATGGCCCCTGGGGCGACGATGGCGCCTTTGCCGAGCATTGGGGATGCGAACATGTCGATCCGGCCTGGAACGTTGACGAACGGCAACATGATCGTCGCGATGGACGGGTATTTGCGGGTGACGACACCGGGCACCTATTCGTTCGTCTCAGCGGTGGACGATCAGATGTTGCTCTACATCGATGGGAACGCGGTGGTGCAGTTGAACGCGACGGGAGGGGGCACGGCGATGGTGGATACGGCGGTGACGTCGATGCCGTTGAGCGCTGGGTTACATCACATCGCGTTCAAGGCGCAGAATGGGGGGGGTGGGGCGGGGTACCGTATCCTGTACTCGGGACCGGACACGTTGGCGAGTGGCGCGCCGAACGGGTACCAAGCGTTGACGCCATCGAATCTCTATTACCCGGTGGGTGGGCCGACTGCAGCGAACAACTACCAGTGGGCGGGCAGGATCTTGAACGACTGCACGTTGGGGGATGGGGTGACCTCGTCGATCGACCTTTTGGGCTCGCCGTTTGGAGCGATCGCGACGGGGGCGTTCACGATGGGGAACCAAGCGGTGTTGAACGTGGTGAACGGTCCTTTGAGCACGTTGTCGGGCGGTTGGTTCGGTCTGGCGGGTGCGATCTCGTTGGGCAACGGCGCGGTGTTGAACACGGGGATCGTCTCATCGACGCAGAGTGCTGGAACGCTGAACCTGATCGGGCAGGTCACACAGTCGGGCACGGGTGCGAATGCGGTGTTCAAGGGAGGGCAGGGGACATTGGTTTTGGGGGGCAACAACACGACGACCTTTGCCGGAGACCTCACGATCGCTGTCGGCACGGTGAAACTTGAATCTGCGGCATCGTTGCCGGGAGGGGTCACGACGGTGCGGTCAGGGACGGCGGTGACGACGACCAATCCGGTGACGACTTCGGGTTCGAATGTGGTGACGCTGGGAGGATCGGATACGGTGACTTCGTTGAATCTGGTGCCGGGGATGGTGGTGACGGGGACGAATGTTCCGGCGAACACGATCATCACGGGGAT
>CAZAZT010000187.1:0-5783 GCA_964489645.1 uncultured Chthoniobacteraceae bacterium
CCTTTTTGAAGGATTTTTGCGACGGTCTGCTGCTCTCCATCGAATCGGTTGAAAACCGGCGAGCCATTCCGGTGAGAATATTTGCCCGTGAGCATGGTCGCCCGACTTGGCGTGCAAATGGAGTTGGTGACGAAGGCGTTGTTGAAACGGATTCCGGTCGTGGCGAGGCGATCCAGGTTCGGCGTCTGGTTCACCTTGGACCCGTAACACGAAAGCGCGTGATACGCATGATCGTCGGTCATGATGTACACGATGTTGGGACGCTTCTCGGCGCCTTCAACATTTCGGGTGAAACAGAGGGCGATCGTAAGCGCGGCGAGCTTTAGGAGGGGCGAGAAGATGGATCGGTTCATAGGGGATGGCTTGAGAGACTCTTCGTCCAGACAAACACGGTCCGCGAAAAATCGTTCTTCAGTGCTTATCCTTTTTCCCGTGAACTCGAAAGCCTGCTCTGAACCTATCTTGGTGAAGCTGTTGTGCTTTGGTGCGAAGCTGGCACCGCTTTGGGGACGGCCTTCTCCGCTGAAGTGCTCAGTGCTTTGCCGTTCGCTCGCAGATGGTTCGGATCTCAGCCTGCAGAGGTGCAGGGAGATACGGTATCCAAGGTGAAAGCGATGCGATCCGGATTTGCATGGGGATTCTTGTCCCGTTGTGGCGGATGGTCCTCGCGAGCGTTCCGCCTTCCATCTCAGAGGCTCTGCTCTCGTTTTGTTCCACCGCAGCCATCACGTTTGCCTCAACCTTTTTTTGATCGTTTTGGAACTGGGTTCGCTGTGATGGAGGAATCTGGTTTTCAACGATTTGTAGGACCCGTGGTGCTCGCTCCTCCAGGAAATCGCCGTAGTCGATCGCTTCCTTGTGCGCTCCCCAATGGGGCGCGCTTTCTGTCATCGCTTTGATGCTTTCCTCCTGTTCGCGTGAGAATGCGCGAAGGTATTCCACGTTTTCCTTCATCTGGGTTGATGTGATCGATGACGGGCGCTGGGTAAATGTTTTCATCGCGCACCCTTGGCACATCCATATAGCGAGAAGCAACGCCATCATTTGGAGCGGTTTAACGGATGCTGATGGGGATGGAGATGAGGTGAGGTGCAGCATGGGGCGTTATCGTTGTCTTTGCTGAACAGGTTTTTGCGAGCCGAGACGGTCTAAAAATATCACGTTGCGATGCATTTAAGTCGCGCGTTTTCCATCCCTCGGCCGACTGTAATGGCATGAAACTACGGTCGGGTATCAGGAAGGTGCTTTTACTCGCTGTTGCTATCGCACTTGCGGTTCTTGGCTGTGGTTGTTCATCCATTGTGGCGCTCGTGAACGGCGCGGCCGCGTTAGTGCCTCGTGCACCAAGAAAACTGGACAGCAGCTTCGGGGTAACGATCAGGTACGCGAACCAGCCACCCATCGAGAGAGTGTTGCCCATCGAGCTGTATTACGATGTGCAGCCCAGCGCCCGCGGTAATTTGTGGTCTGTGCGCTTGGTCGGGCAAAAGGACGAGCACGGTGAGACATCCCTCGATGTTCGGGATCCGAAGCTAGGACAGATCCGTTTCACGCTTGGGCTCCATGCGCTGCGACGTCTTGCCGAGAAGCGAGAGGTGGCCTTGACGGGCATCACGATCGAAGGGATCGAGTATCGGTATTTCCGTTCTGAAGAGGGGTGTCATCTCTACAAGTCTTGGGAAGATGATAGCCTCGTCCGTATCCCATATTCGCTTGTGGTGGATTACCTTTGATGCTGTTCGTCTGCGGCTTTCGAGAGCGATTGGCGGCTCCGTTTTCTCGCGCACGGTACGGGCCGGATGGCGTGCCTAGGTCACGCGGTGGATTCCAGGGTTGGGAGCACAGCGGGTCGGTGTATTTGTGCGCTCTTCGGGGCTGTGCCGACATCTACGGGGCCTCCCTGTGGAGCGTCTCCACGAAGCGATCCGGTTTCGGGTGGGGGCTGGACAGACGATATGGTGCCCAACCACATTTCACGCATGTCTCGTTACGTCTGTTCATCATCTGCCGCTGCGTTCGCTTTGTGTGTTCAGTTGTTCGCAGGTCCGGTTGATCCCAAACCTGGGACTTCGATCGCTTTCGTCGGCGGAGGTCAGGGGGAACGCCTCTTGAAGAGCCCAGATTTTGAAGTCGCCATCCAACGTCGGTTCTCGGATCGGAGACTCGTTTTCCGAAATCTTTGTAAGGATGGGGACACGCCGGGTTACAGAGACCACTCCGGCCGCAACTCTCCGTTCACTTTCCCCGGGGCCGAAACGTTTTACACCTTATCCAAAGCGAAGGATTTTTGGGGTTCGGGTCACGCAGGTTCTGGCTTCGCTGAGACCCACGATCAATGGTTGTCCGAGTTGAAAACGGATCTTGTCCTTGCATGGTTCGGTTACGCTGAGTCGTTCACTGGAGCGAAGGGATTGACCGATTTCCGTGCTGAACTTGCCGGTTGGCTCGCACATACGGCATCTCAAAAGTACAACGGCAAATCGGCACCTCAGGTGGTGCTGCTGTCACCGATGCCTCTCGATGAACGCACTGCACCTCAGGGCGTTGAAGCCGCGCGCAAAGTGAACGCGGATTTGGCCGCCTACGCGCAAGTCCTCCGCGAGACGGCGGTATCCAAAGGGCTGCTGTTCATTGACGTGCACGATTTCAGTCAACGCCTGTTCGCGGAGGCGAAGGAGCCCCTCACGAAGAATGGATTTTATCTTCAGGCGGCGGCGCAAAAGAAGATCTCCGATTTTATTGCAGACGCGATTTTCGTCTCCGGAACCCCTTCGAAGGGTGAACCTGTGGCTCTTTCCTCTGCTGTCGCCGACAAGGACTGGCATTGGGAGAAACTCTTCAAGGTTCCGAATGGAGTTCATGTCTTTGGGCGCCGCAACAAACCGTTCGGCCCCGACAACTATCCTGCTGAGCTTTCCAAGCTGCGTGAGATGATCTCTCTTCGAGACGAAGCCATCTGGGCGACGGCATCTGGGAAACGATTCGATGTGGCAGCGGCGGATGCGAAGACAAGTCCTTTGCCAGAGGTCAAAACCAACTACAGCACAGCGAACAAGAAGAACGGTTCGCTCGACTATGTGAAGGGCGATGAAGCCGTACGATCCTTCACATTGCCAGAAGGTTATAAGATCTCCCTGTTCGCATCCGAGGAACGGTTCCCGGATTTGGCGAAACCCTGCAAGATCTCGTTCGATGCGCGCGGAAGATTGTGGGTTGCAACCATGCCGAGCTATCCGCAGTGGCAGCCAGGGAACCCTAAACCGGACGACAAGATCCTGATCCTGGAAGACACGGACGGTGACGGAGTAGCGGATCGGCAAAAGGTCTTCGCTCGAGGGCTTCATTTGCCCCTTTCGTTCGAGTTCTCTCCTGAGGGGATTTTTGTGCCGCAGAGCAGTCACCTTGTCCTCCTTCGGGACAACAATGGCGACGATATTGCCGATTCTTCTGAGACCGTTCTGAGCGGGTTTGATGACCACGACACCCATCACTCGATCCATGCGTTCCGCGCTGATCCGTCGGGTGCATTTTACATGGGTGAAGGCACTTTCTTGCATAGTCATGTGGAGACGCCTTACGGGATTGTGCGCAGTACGAATGGCGGATTTTTCCGATACTCCCCCAAGCGGGCGCATCTCGAGAGAACAGCTCGACTGAGCATCCCCAATCCTTGGGGAATCGCGTTCGACGCTTACGGACAGGACTTTTTCGCGGATACCTCTGACCCGAACTTGCGCTGGTTGTCTCCTGCGGCGTTTTGGGTGCCGTTCGGCGAGTTCGCGCCACTGCCAAGGAACTTGGTTCCGAAGGCGCAAATGGTGAGACCCACAGCAGGTCTTGAATTCGTCAGCTCCCGCCATTTCCCGGACGACGTTCAGGGAGACATTCTGATCAGTAATGCCATCGGTTTTCTCGGTACCAAACAACATGCTGTCCAAGAGGATGGTACGGGATACCAGCTCACGTTCCGTCACAACCTGCTTCAATCCTCGGATGGGAACTTCCGTCCTGTCTCGATGGAGTTCGCACCGGATGGATCACTGTACGTCGCCGACTGGCACAATGCATTGATCGGCCACATGCAACATAGCGCAAGGGATCCGCTCCGGGATCACAGCCATGGACGGATCTATCGGATCACTTATCCGAGCCGGCCTCTCGTAAAAGCACCTGTTGTTGCTGGAGCCTCTATCGACGCCCTCTTCTCAAACTTGACGTTGCCGGAAGATCGCGCCCGCTCGAGGACCCGCCTCGAGTTGCGCGGCCGACCGACGGACGAAGTCCTTTCGGGGCTAAGCCGCTGGTTGGAGAATCTGTCGAGTGCCGATCCGCTTTTGGAACGGCACGAACTGGAGGGTCTCTGGGTGAGCTGGGGTGCGGATCGGTTACGTGTTCCTCTTCTGGAGAAACTGTTGCGAGCGAAAGATGCTCGTGTGAGGGCGGCGGCGGTGCGGGTACTCCGATACAACACGGCTAGTGTGGCTGATTTCCGATCCTTGCTCCTTCACGCGGCGGGAGATTCGCACGGACGCGTACGTTTGGAGGCGGTCACTGCAGCGAGCTGGCTCGGGAAAGAGATGTCTCTCGCGAGTTTGAGTGAAGCACGAAAGCATCCGGTGGATTCTTGGCTCGAGCCGGTATTTGCCGCCGTCGAAGCGTATCAAACTGGTAAGTCCGTTCAGTCTGCTGAGGTGCCGAAAGCGGTGACGACATTGCAAGGCGAAGAGAAGAAACGGTTCGAACTCGGGGCCGAAGTGTATCGCCGCGAGGCACACTGTATCACCTGTCATCAAGCGGATGGTCAGGGTCTTCCAGCCGCACAGTTCCCTTCTCTCGCAAATTCCTCTTGGGTCACAGGTAATACACAACGGTTGATCCGTTTGGTTTTACATGGGCTCATGGGACCGATCGAAGTGAATGGCACGAAATACCCCGGACAAGTCCCTATGACGGCGTTCAAGGGTCTGAGTGATGAAGAGGTGGCGGGCGTGCTGACCTACGTTCGGAACAGTTTTGGGAACAAGGCCTCGGCGGTGAGTGCGTCTCAAGTCGCTACAGAGCGCGAAGCAACCAAAGGACAACAGGGTTTTTTGATTCCGAGCGAGCTGTTGAAGCAGTTCCCAGATGGCAAATGAGTTCAATGAGTGAGCGAGTCCGCTTTGTATGATCTCTGGATTTGTTCCGGTGCTGTCTTTTTGGGAGGACTCAGCTGATGAGAAGTAACCTCGGAGCACCCGGAAGATTTTCTGGCGCGCGATGGATGCAAGGTGCCACGGGGTTTTGTGGCCACAAGGTCGCGATTTTCCACAGGGTGAACGTTCCGAATGCGTAAGGTTTCGCCCCTTTTTTTGGCAGGTAATGCAGGTCGTAGGATTGATCGCTCAGATATTCCAGGAAACCTTCGTCATCCGTGCCGCCGTATTCAGAGAGCAAGGCTGAACGGATTTCGGGAATATCGACTTTTCGGATCGCCTCCTCATTGAGTAGGCCCTCGCTGCATGCTCCGTGATAGGTGCACAGCCACGTGTCCACCTCGATGGGGGCACTATCGACGTGGAACGACATCACATCGGTTGGTACAACGCCGGAATCGGGGCTTCTGACGCTATCAAACACACAGTTCAGCACCGGATCCAAGCCATGGTCTCGAAGGAGAGCTTGGTCGGCTAGAAGCGCCTCGGCTGCTTGTCGCCCGCTCTTGGAAAGAGGCAACCTTTCAATGACGTCATCCTCGAGGACGACAATACCCGAGCCTCTAGGCAACTTCTGAACGACTTCTCCAA
>CAZAZT010000188.1:0-5756 GCA_964489645.1 uncultured Chthoniobacteraceae bacterium
AAGCCGAAGCACGAGGCCTGCCCTGTTTGCTTAAGTTGCGTCACAGCGCCAATGTGCGAGCACTGGTGAGTCGGATGCAGTATCGAGGTAAAAGATGGGAGGATGCTGGCGATGGGTGGGAAGTCCTCGAATCCACTCTGCGCTTGAGCGGTTGGAGCCAGGAGCGGCGAGTGGTGTTGGTGAGGGAAGTGCCTGCGCTCGCACCAGTTGGCTCTCAACGCAAGAGACGTAAAGACCACATCTCTCCTGGATTACCTGGATCCGACGATTGGGGGCAAGGCATAGCACCATGGGCGGGGAAGATCGCGGTTTTGGTAACAACTCTTGATCCGAAAGCGTATCCGGCAAGGGTTTTAGCTCGATTGTATCGAGAGAGAGCGGATGCGGAAAACATCTACGATGAGCTCAAGAACCAGTGGGGTTGGGGAGGATTCAGCACCAAGTTGCTGGCGCCGACGCGGATCATGGCAAACATGGTGGCTCTCATTTACAACTGGTGGACCTTGTATGGGCGGATGTTCGACGGGGAGCATCACCGAGAAGCCGTCACGAGTCGTCCAGCGCTTTTGGAGGGAGTGGCAAGGATGACAAAGTCCGGAGGGCGCCGAACTTTGAAAGTGAGTCTGCAACACGAAAAAAGCGAGGAGTTACGTGAGCTGATATTGAACAGCAGCAGAACCTTACAAAGGTTCACCGTCATTACGGAGGGATGGGCACAAGAACAACGGTGGGAGTGCTTGCTGACGTACATTTTCCGTCGATGGCTGGGCGGGAAATGGCTCGGGCAGTTGCCTGAGCAGGCCGAGGGATTCTTGAGCGGCTAACCGCAAATCGTCTGCTGGCGAATTTCAATGCAAAGCCCGGCGGTATTCCTCTGGGAAAGCACTTCCATTCCCGTTTTTAGGTTCATCAGTCGAAGCGTCGCGAATCGAAGAATCCCTCGGTCAATGGATGGATGATCACGGATACGCGGTAGACCGCTCGGCCTAAAGTTGTTTTTCTTCGGCTCTCGTGTAAAGAGTTCTGCGAGTAGACATGTTCCCAGAAGCCCCATCTTGTGAAGAGAGTGAGCGGATGTTGAAAATTTGTTCCGAACAAATTGTCCAACTCGACCATCTGAGGGTGAGTGGAGTTCTGGGGCGATGGCATGCATGCCAAGCGGCCATTGCAAATTACCACGCTCCGTGCATCGCTCAGGCGAAAACTTTCTGGGGAGGCTCGTTGGAGGTTGATATTCGTGAGGCGGTGGGTGGGTCCATTTTTATGCACGGGGCCTATGAGCCAGAGCTCGCTGCATTCTTTTATCGCTACCTTGCACCAGGGCAGACCTTTGTGGATGTCGGCGCTCATTTGGGATATTTTAGCCTTCTCGCTGCTGAGCGAGTTGGTGAGCGGGGGCGGGTTATCTCGCTCGAGCCCTGTGAGCGGACTTTTTGGCGGCTCACCAAAAACACACAATCGTGCCGATGGGTAGAAAGGCATCGGTTGGCTGCATGGGAGTGTGAGACCATCCTAACGATGAATGACTACGGACCGCTCTATTCGGCATTCAATTCGATCGGCGAGCGTCGGATTCACGAGTCGGCGCCTCCCGTGAAATCAACCCCTTTCGAGGTGCGTGCCGTGGGGTTAGACGATTTCTTGACGGAAACCCAGACGAGGCCCGATGTGATTAAGATTGATGCGGAGAGCGCAGAGGTTCAGGTGCTCAGTGGGCTACGCAAAACGTTGAAGAGCATCCGGCCGATAATCACTCTAGAGGTCGGCGACTACGCGCACTTGCTGGCCCTAGGGGTGCCGAGGAGCATCGAGTTCTTGCAAATCGCTATCTCTCATGGTTATGACTTGTTCGAACCCTCGCTGGATGGCCTTCGTCCTCATCGGTTGCAAGAGGGGGGGTACGACTATGGGAACATCATCGCGGTTCCGAGCGAAAAGCGTGTGCAGTTCAAGAATGCTTGAGTTGGTGATCGTTGATGAAAAAAGTCGCTGTCATTACCCGAACGAAGGACAGGCAAATCCTTCTGCGCAGAGCCCTGAAAAGTGTAGATCAGCAGGGTTTCCGAGATTTTTCATGGGTGATTGTGAATGACGCTGGCGAGAAGAAACCGGTGGATGAGGTGGCGGCTCTGGCCAAGCAGAGTGGAATAGACGTGCATGTGATTCACCGTTCCGAATCGAAAGGCATGGAGGCTGCAACGAATGCGGGCATCCATGCTTCGAACTCAGAGTATCTCTCGATACATGATGATGATGATTCTTGGCATCCAGACTTCCTCAATCGCATGGTGGCGTTTCTTGATGCGGATTCATTATTTGCGGGAGTGGTTTGTCACTCCGAGGAGGTGACTGAAGAGATCAAAGGGAATAAGGTTGTGGAGAAGTCTCGGAAGCCCATGAATGCTGAAATCCACGATATCCACATTTCTGAGCTCTTTTACCGGAACCTGTTCCCTCCCATTTCTCTTCTCTACCGACGGGAAGTGCTGTGCCAAACTGGACTTTACGATGAAGCGTTACCGGTGCTCGGGGATTGGGATTTCAATCTCCGCTTGATTCTCCATGGCGACATCGCTGTGCTTGAGGAGAGGCTTGCCTTTTACCATGTGCGGAAGGCTCTCAACCACGCTCCAAACTCGATTCACAGCAAACCGCATCTTCACAAGCGCTATGAGGCGGTGATTCGCAACCGCCTGATTCGATCGGGAATCCGTGACAGCTCCCTGCATCCCAGCGTTATCATGGCACTTGCCTCGTTCGGTAGATCAAAACGAGGTGTAAGCATAACGACAAACAAAGAAAAGCCGTGGATTTTTCTATAGTAACATAAGCAATGTAAATTATGAGCGGATTGGTGAAAAAAAAACGGTTTGTGATTTATGGCGCAATGAGAACTGGATCAAACTACTTGGTCTCGTTGTTGAATCAGTTTCCAGATATTGTGTGTCATGGGGAGGTGTTCAACCCCGGATTTGTCGGTCTTCGGGAAGATTACCACGAAAGGTTTGGAATAGCGCGCCATGAAACGGAGAAGCGAGACGTTGATGAGGGATCTTTCTATTCGAGGCTCATGGCATTGGAGAGCTCTTCACAAGTCATCGGGCTTAAACTTTTCCCAGAACACAGCAAGTATGCGTTAGCCACTACCCTGAGCGATCCTGAAGTAGCGAAAATAGTTTTGCGACGGGATGTGTTGACATCTTTCATATCACTCTGTCAAGCGGAGCAGACTGGAATTTGGATGATCCGAGGGGGAAGCAGAGAGCAGGTCGCTGAAATAATGCGAAAATCTGACATTAAAATCTTGTTTGATGGGCCGAGGTATCTGCGCTACCGAGCGCTTGTTTTTGGTTTTTACCGCGAGATTGAGGATGCTCTCCAAAGTAGTGGGCAAGAGTATTTGCGATTGTGGTATAAAGATTTAGCTTGCAAGAATATTTCAAATAGATTGCTGGGGTTTCTGGGTTCGGAGACGACGCAAGGGCAGGCAGGTGGCGATCTTTTGGCAAAGCAAAATATATCTCCCCCCCACGATCGAGTCTTAAACCTAAGGGAAATGGTCGAGTTTCTAGGCTCCAGGGGCATTAATAACGCTTTCGTAAAAACAGCAAAGAAAGCGCTAGAGATGGCTGAGTAAGCGGAGACGAGAATCGGCTAGGCGGCGTGTGGAGTGCTCCCCGAACGCATGATGCCCTATCGCTCTCTCGAAGTGCAGCGCTTTGAACTTTTGGCCGATGTACCGCCTCATCGCGGGCTTCGTGGATCACTACAACACTCTGCGCCTACACTCCGCCATCGGATACATCACCCCTGAGAACAAACTTCTCGGCAAAGAAAAGGCCATCTTTGCCGACCGTGACCAAAAACTCGCCCAGGCCAGGCACCAACGAAAAATCAAACGACAAAACCAACCCGCCCACTACGTAACGCTCCAGCCCGCTTTTTCCATTTGACGCTGAACCAGAACACCCTCAACTAACAGAAAAAAACCAAACCCGAAAACCTCTCACCTTCCGTAAAGCCACCAGGTGCTCCTACTGAAAAATCTTTACGCTGCCAAGAAAACCTTGAAAATGACCGAGTAAAAACACGGCGTAAAATCTAGGGGGACAGTTAGTTTTTTGGGAACTCACTATCACGCCGCAAGGCTCATTAAATAACTTGCGGCAACGATAAACCAAAGGGGAATAAAAAATTATGATATATATTTTAAGTGGAAGTGGCGCGCCCAACTATGGGGACGAGTTGATATTGGCAATGTGGATCCGCTTCCTTAAGTCGGTGGGTCGGTGTGACAATGTGGTTGTTA
The DNA here is from genome assembly GCA_964489645.1 of uncultured Chthoniobacteraceae bacterium. Lineage (GTDB taxonomy): Bacteria > Verrucomicrobiota > Verrucomicrobiia > Chthoniobacterales > Chthoniobacteraceae > JBEEPE01. The sequence continues at coordinate 4,310 of CAZAZT010000188.1, forward strand.
ATACCCACATTCCAGCGAACACTGAACGGGACCATTGCTTCAAAAGCCACGGAGTTCGCATCCAATCGGATTTATGGTCGCTCGCTAAAAAGGCGACCGAGGGAATGACTTTTAAAGATGCTTTAGAAGCCGGCAAGGGTGTATTTAACAATACTGAGTTGATCAAAGCTGAGGCACCGCGCTTTGAATCGGATGTCTCAGCTATCAAGATATTTCACATTCATGGCGGTGGTTACATATCAACGAACAACTCGAGGAGTGCGTTTCTGCTCGGTGTCGGTTTCGCGCTCGCGCGCCGTTATGGAGTTAAGGTATTCGGCACTGGTCTTGGAGTTGAACCGTTTGAGCTTAGGAAGGTCAATATCAACTCGCTCGCTGAAGTTTTGGAGTGTTTTGAGTTTTTTGAATGTAGGGATAATGTTGGGGCGGCGAAATTTCTTTCAGTGCTTAATAATCCGCAGAAAATTATTAGCGGTTTGGATGACAACTTTCTCGAGGAGCCGAAAGTACATGACTCAGTAGAGCGTCGAGCGTCAGGTGCTATACATCTTTCCTTCTCTTGGCCGTTGCCGAAGCTGTGCAAAGAAAATTTCTTTGAATCAGTAAAGCGACTCAGGAGCCAGTTTGAGTCATTAATCGTGTGGCAGTCTTATCCTTGGAATGAGAAGGAGACAATTATAAACCTCATCCATAAACTGGGCGCTTGTGAAGTGTTCTCCTCGCAGGAACTTTTTGTGAATGGCGCTCCCGTCAAGAAAGGCGACTTGATGTTTGCCTATAAGTTCCACCCTCACTTCATCGCGGCGCGGCTACAGGCAGGGGGGTATTTTATATCAAACTCAGAATACTACGATGTAAAACATGAATCGATAGTCCGGTTGGGGTCTCCGTTCGAGAGGTTTTCTGGCGCGTTTGACATTTCTCACCTTCAAAATCGGAGAAATATGTTGGTAGAAAATGACAGTAAACATGTGCGCGCCAAAAGATTGCTTGCTGGTTCAATTTATGCATGACATGTAGCAACTGTTTCTTGGATTTCCTTTCCCATGCGAAAAGTTCGAGTCGATACAGAAGCGACCCTTCGTTTCGGTATCGGTGTTTGAATATTTCGGGTGCGTTGGGATTGCTCGGGCACGAAAGCGGGTGCCGACATGTAAGGGAGTTCAGTTTTCGTTCGGGTGGGGCGGCGGTGTTTCATCGCCCAGATGACGGATGGATTTTTAGAAGCGCTTTTTTTGTTCAGGGATGGTTAGGATGGCGGCGCGTTGCCGATTGTGACGACTTGGTTTTTGACCCGAGTCTGGCGGAATGTAGCCCTGGGGTATTAAACGGGTTGGTGGGGCTTCCTCAAACCCGAGCGAGGTTTTCCTCTAACCAAGCGGCATTGCGGAGGTTTTCTCGGATAGCGACCAGCACTGAGCCATTGGGGGAGGAACTAAAGCGCGTT
>CAZAZT010000189.1:0-5753 GCA_964489645.1 uncultured Chthoniobacteraceae bacterium
GAATATCCGCCGTCACCATCACGGCCGCAACGTTGTCCGATTTGATCACCTGCGGCGGAATCACCACGCCAAACTTTTGGAGAGCGTTCGCGATGGTCTGCACCGTGAAAGCCAACTTCGAGTCCCCACGGTTTGCCAACCCCACAACCAATCCGTAACCCACCAACTGATTCTCGCGCCCTCCATTCACCAAGGTGATGTCTTTCACTCGGGCAGCCTCGCCCACAGAAGCTAAAACAGTGGAGAAGATGGCGACAACAAGCGCCATCCAAAGGCTTCTCATAGTTGATCTTGTTTTTTGGAACATCGATGAAGGATGGAAATGCAAAAACCTCGCCAATCGGGGTACGACCCAATCAATACGGACGAATCTTGTCGTCCAAACGACTCAACCAGCCCCGCTTCTGAGCGTCAGACAACTGCCCTTCTGCCAGAACATCCACCCGAACATCCGCGACCTGATCTGTCTTGATGGTGTTCTGGAATGTGATGTCAAACGGTCGAATGATTCCCCGTACCGAAGCGAACTGCTTCTCTTGAGCAAAAGAGATCTGCTTCAACCCCTCGATCACCAGATTGCCATTCGGGAGGACGTCAATCACCTGAACCGCCATCCTCGACTGGAGAACCTGACGATTCTGCTGCAGGATCTGATTGTTCCGGTTACTCGTATCCTGATTCGGAGCAAATCCGCCAGACAGCATCGCGTTCGTCTGCGCGCTGGAGCCTATCCCAAACCGCTGAGCCAGACTTTTGCCCGTCTTGATATCTGTGTCTTTCCCCGTCGCATCCCGCGCCACCCCCGTTACCAGTCCCCTGACGAGATTCGAGAGAAATCCATTTTCCGTGGTTTTCCTCTCAGTCTGCAGGTTCAGCAGGTTCTCTTGCACCGTGGTTTCATCAACCACAATCGTCACGATATCACCCAAGCGCCGAGCACGACGGTCCGCAAACATTCCCTTCTCATCGGTGATCGGTTCGCGCCAAAGGGATCCCGCTTGGACCACCAACGAAACAGATCCAGTCAAAACCCACAAGGCCGATGCGAGAGATCGGAACACATTCTGTCGCACCGATGGCGAGTTCAGTAAGCTGTGACGTTTTTCCAACCGCATATCTTTCCGAGGTAGCGAATTCAATGCCGAGGGACCGAGAAATCAGAATAACTTCACTGAAACAACTCCCTCCCCCGTCACTTCACCAAAAAACTCTTTCCGACTGTCAAGGTTCCGAAGTTTGACCGTCATTCCCGAAGCCCCACCTTCAACCGCCATCGCCTTCATCCGAAGGTTCAACGATCCTTGATTGACCATCACATCGACCATCTGGCCCTTCTTCACCAGTTCCTTCTCCACAATATCCCTCCTGCAAAGAATCTTCCCCACCGGCACCGGCATCGCCAACTCATACCCCGTAAGTTTGAAACTCGACGGAAGAGGAACCGAACGCTCTTTCAAGACGTCTATCCGTTGCACCGATACCGCGTCCTCCTCCACCACCTGTCCCCTCTCCATCCTGGATTGTGCAACCCAAACATCTTGGAACAACTCGACTCGCGCCTGAACCGGCCACTCTCCCATCACTAATCCACCACTGATCAACCGGATATAAAAGGCCATCATGGAGGTCAAACCACCGCCCTGTAGCTGGAAGCTCTCAACGAAGTAATTGCTCGAAGGGATGTTCAGCGGCGCCCAATCTTTCACCACACGTACCCGCACCTCCCCCTCCTTAACCCCAGTTCGAACCCCGAGATCCCTCGCAATCGCCACTTGAAGAAGATCTTGGGTCAACACCATCGGAACATCCGGTTTTGCCTCTTTGCCCTCCGCTTTCGGTTCGGCTTTCACCGCCGGGTTCTTCTCCACAGGCTTCGCAACAAGCCCAAGAAGCTCTCTCGCTCGCCGAGCGACGTCCTCAGCACCTCCACCACGCGCTCCAACTCCTGCCGATTCTCGCTTCCCTCCTCCTTCCACCTTCGCCCCATTTGGTTGGACAGGCTCCAACAACTTGAGGAAGTCATCCGCGCGCACACCAGACACCGCGCACTTCAAAGAAAGCAACAGCGAGCCCCAGAAAAGCAGAACTTTACAACGGCTCCCAGTTGCCATTCGAGCTCCTTTCAGATCATGCATGAATCTCATCCCTACAAACTCCTCAGAGGACTGTAGAGGCCAAAGGAGAACAGAAGTCACTCAGCAAGCGCAGAATGAGCGCAACCGCCACCAAACTACCTCTTCAACTGCGAAACCTGACCCAACATCTCATCCGACGTCGTGATCGACTTCGAGTTCAACTCGTATGCACGCTGGGCTTGGATCATGTTGACCATCTCTTCAACGATATTCACGTTAGAAGTTTCCAGATATCCCTGCATGACCGTCCCGAATCCCTGAAGCCCTGGACGCCCGAGTTCGAACGGTCCGCTCGCAATGGTGTCCTCGTAAAGATTCCCTCCCATCGAGCGCAACCCACTCGGGTTCGGGAACCGCGCCAACTGAACTTGGAACGTCACCAAACTGTTCGGCCCACGCGCGGTGACTTCCCCTGTCGGCGCAATCGAAACCTCCGTTGTCCCCGGCGGAATCGGCTGGAACCCGCTCTGGATCACCAAACCATCGCTCGTCGTGAAACGGCCCTGCTGGTCGATTTTCAAACTTCCATCCCGTGTGTACGCGAATGTGCCATCCGCCTTTTGCACCTGGAAGAAACCATCGCCCTGAATGGCAACATCAAACTTCTCGCCCGTTTGCTTCAACTGACCCTGCGTGAAAATCTTCGATGTCGCCACCATCCGGCTCCCGTTCCCAAGCTCAACACCCGTAGGTAAAACATTCCCCGCGCCTGCGTCCGCTCCCGCCTGACGCGGCTTCTGATACAGCAAATCCTGGAACTCCACCTTGCTCCGCTTGAACCCCGTCGTGTTCGCGTTCGCCAGGTTATTCGAAATCACATTCAGGTTAAGCTGCTGCGACTCCATCCCCGTCGCGCCGGCATAAAGTGATTGAATCATATTTTATAAAATGCTAGTTAATCCCAACCTGCTTACGCTGTGGGCGCTCCCAGTATCTGAACCGCCTTGTTCGCAACTTCGTCGTGCGTTTGGATGACCTTCTGGGCCAACTCATAGGCACGCCCCACCGTCACCAAGTTGATCATCTCCTTCACGGGTTGGACATTGCTTCCCTCCAGCGTGCGATGCATCACCTTCGGTCGCTCCACAGCCACACCCTGCGCCCCGTCCGAAACAAGAAGCCCGTCCCCTCCACGCTTCAAAACGCTTGTATCCGGGAACTCAAACACCCCGAGCCGCGAAATCTGTTGCTGCCCCTGAACAATCATCCCATCTGCGTTGATCGACAGAGTACCACCCTGTTGCAAAAACTGAACAGGCCCGTTGTCACCCTGAACCTCCAAACCCTGCTCCGTCACCAGAACCCGATCCTCATTCATCCTGAAATTCCCGTTGCGCGTGTAACCGAACGTCCCGTCAGGCTTCCGCACCCGGAAAAAACCATTTCCCTCCACAGCGAAATGGAACTCGTTGCCCGTTGCAAGGTACTGCCCCGGCTGAAAGTTCATCCGGTTCTCGACGCTCGGCATGACCCCTTGGATTTCAAGCGGCGACTTTTTCGTAGCGGCAGGGTCGCTGATCTTCGTCAACTCGCCCATCACCCCGCTGAAGGACGACTCGTTCTTCCGGTACCCCGTGATGCCAGCACACGCAAGGTTCTGCGAAATCGCCGCCTGCCAACGCTCCAAAGAGTTCATTGCAGCCGCGCCCTTGTAGATACCGACGTTCATACCTTAAGGCCGAGCAACACGCATGCCATCACGTTTCCAAGGGTACTCCACTCCGAAATCCTGCAGCGAAAGATCACGCGCAATGAACTCCCAAAGACGCTCCGGCCACTCAGGTTCATTGAAAAACTCCGGATTGTACTCCCGAAAAAGTCGGGCCCGTCGGTCAAACTCCTCCCTCAACACATTCCCAGGCACACCAAGCGAGGGTACCAAGGAGACCAACCGCCGCTTCGAGTCCGCCTCCCGGTGACGCCAATCCTCTCCTCCAAGCCCCCCCACCTCACCCCCAGTCACACGGGGCGAGGATGCTCCCGATTCCCCCTCCTCCCGCAATGTTCCCCGATTCAAGCGAACACTCAAGAGGACGCCAAAAACCACCACGAAAAGGCCAAAAAACACTGTCGCTCGGAAGATGAGAAGTACCAACCGCATGCTCACACACCTCCAATGTTCTTTCTGCCGTCGCGCCGGCGAGGATCGACCGCCGCCACCCATCGCCTAGGCACACCCAATGGCTCGCCAGTCAACATCCCCGGCAAAATCGCGGAAGCCAATCCGGACCAGACCATCCCGCGAGACCCCAACCCACAAACCGCATAAAGCGGCTCTTCCTCAACCACCCGCCCAATCAAAGGAAGACGATCCGCCGTCAACACACGCATCGACCTTCGAACATCTCCAGAACCGAAACTGCAATCCTTCACCCCAACCCATTTACCCACCCTGCGCAGAAGGGATTCCGCAACCGCAGCGTCATCCTCGCTCACCCCCTCCTCGAACTCATACGTCGCTCCGACGTGCGCTCGGCCATTCCCCAAAGGAATGCAATAACCGTCACCCATCACCACGCTGCGACCGCCGGCAAGCGATTCGGAATGGATCGTCAGATTCCGCCCCCACGCACGCTTTGTCGGAACCCCCGCGCCGCGCCAACCAAGCCACGCAGGAACTTCAGCCGTCGCAATGACCAACGCATCCCATCGCCCCAACTCCACGCCTCGCGGGCAACGCAAAAGATAACCGTCATTCACGCGCTCTAAACCACCCACCGCCTCCCTTCGCACCGTGCCCCCTCGCCCAATCGCTTCCAGTCTCCTCTCACAGAGCCGCCGCGGGACCAGCCACCCAGCTCTCGGAAACCACAATCCACCCACGCTTACCTCCAACCCCGACAACCGCCGCGCTTCATCCAACCCGACCACCTCACAAGACCCGCTCTCTTGGACACGCTCTGCCCCGCAACGGACGACTCGCGCCAAACGCTCGTTCATCGCCAACTGCAACGCTCCACAGAGCATTCCATCCTCATCCTGCCACCCAAGATCCGCGATCTCATCCCCAACACGATCGCACCCGAAACGCGACAACTGCGACGGAACCCCATCATCCATCGAGACCATCGGCGCCAACACCGCTGCCCGATTGCCCGAAGCGCCTGAGGCCACCCCACTCACATCGAACAGCTCCACATCCACCCCACGCACCCCCAACCCAAAAGCCACCGAAGTCCCCGCTAATCCCGCTCCAATCACCGCAACTCTCGAGGGGCTATTGACTTGCCTCTCCCCGCCACGCCCCACAAACCGACGCGCCCAAACGTCCGGACAGTTGCCCACCTCACCCACAAAACCAGCCCTCCCCGCTGCCTTCATCCACTCCTCTCCGCAACCAAATCCAATAAGGATTCCCCCGCTTGCCATGATGCTTCCTATCCTCGACACAGGGTAATCAGGAGGATTCTCCCCGAGAACACACACCCTCGAATCTGGGAAAACAGCCTCATCCGCTTGTGCATCCCGAACCACCACATACAGATCCACAAAAAAAGCCAGTTGCGAAGGATCCCAACCCGCACCGCGCAAAACCTTCATCCATCGAATACATCCTCTCCGTTGCTGCCCCGCCCCTCCGCCCCACCCGCTCGCCTGAGAACACACGTGAATGATCCA
>CAZAZT010000190.1:0-5736 GCA_964489645.1 uncultured Chthoniobacteraceae bacterium
TTGGAGCAGTGGGCTCCCTCTGCGTACCGCGTGGTCGTTCATTTACCGGCGAACGGGTCAGATGCAGTGGCTGAGCGAGCGTTGAATGCGTTGGAAGGTGCGCGGCAAGCCCCGGTTCGGGTTGAGCGTGTGTCGGGCGAGGGGCCAGCGAGATTTGAGGCATTTTTTCCTGCTGCGCGTCGTGATCGTGTTGGGCGTCGCGCTTGGGTTTCAGATTTGAACATCTCAGAGGTTGATGCGTTTCTGAGTTCTCCTGCGCGAGGGGAGTTGGGGAAGAGACTGTTTTCGGGGCAGACGGCGGTGTGGTTGCTTTTGGAAAGTGGGGATCGCGAACGCGACGCGGCGGCAGAAGCGGTTTTGGGTGAGGCGCTGGAGGCAGCGCGAGGCAAGTTGAAACTGCCTGAGGCTGTTCCGGGGGAGGTCTCGGAACGTCCGGGTCTGATGCATTTGCCAACCCCGCGGATCGATTTCAGCGTGCTCAAACTCTCTCGCAAGGCGGCTGAGGAGAGGGCGTTCATCGGGATGCTAACGGCTCTGGAAGACGGGCTGGAGTCCCGGTCTCGGGAGCCGATGGTCTTCCCGGTGTTTGGTCGGGGGCGGGCGTTGGAGCCGCTCATCGGACGGGGCATCACGGTGGATAACATTCTCGAGTACGGTGCCTACTTGTGCGGGCCATGCTCGTGTGAGGTAAAGGAGCAGAATCCCGGGATCGATCTTCTTCTGACAATCGACTGGGAGCCTGTGGATCGCGCGCCGCGCGTGGAGATTGTCAGGATTGATGCGCGTGGTGTTGTCTCTCCAACAGCCGAGCGGAGCGGTTCGTCGCGGAGCGTTTGGGATTTGGTTTTTGTGTTGGGCGGTGGGATTGCTGTTGTTGCGGCCGTGGTGAGTGAGGGAATGGGTTCAAAGAAATGATGATGCGAATGATGAGAGCGATTTTAAGAGGGGTAGGGTTTTGGGTGGTTTACGGGTGTGGGATTGGTGTTTGGGCGGAGGAGTGGCCCACGTTCCGGGGCGACGTTTTGCGATCCGGACAGACGAAGGAGGCGCTTCCGAATCAGCTGCGGGAGCGGTGGGTCTTCAATCCAGGGGCAGCTCCGAGGCAGGCATGGGTTGGATCGGAGAGGGTCGAGTATGATCTCGGATTTCAACCGGTCGTGGGTGGCGGGATGGTGCTTTTCGGGAGTTCCGCGGATGACACCGTGCGCGCCTTGGATCTCGCGGATGGTCGGGAGCGCTGGAAGTTTCGCACGGAAGGTCCGGTGCGGTTCGCGCCGGCGGTCGATGGGGGGAAGGTTTACGTCGGGAGTGATGACGGACGTTTGTACGCGTTGGACCTCCAAGATGGTCATTTGCTGTGGAGTTTTCGAGCGGGAGCGGGGACGGAGATGGTGATTGGAAATGGTCGGGTGATCTCGGCTTGGCCGGTCCGCGGTGGCGTGGCGGTGCGGGACGGGATCGTGTACCTCGCTGCGGGGATCTGGCCGAGTGATGGGGTGTATTTACATGCGGTTGAGGCGGCTACGGGAAAGGTGATCTGGTCCAACGGGGATACGGGCAAGCTGGAAATGAAGCAACCTCACGGTGGGGCGGAGGCGCAGAGCGGGGTGGCTCCTCAGGGATATCTGGTTGTCACGGAGGATGCTCTGATTGTGCCGACTGGGCGCGCTGTTCCGGCCGTGTTCGATCGGAAGGACGGAAAGTTCCGGCACTATCGATTGCAGGAGAACCAACAACGGGGCGGGACCCGCACGATGGTTGTGGGCGACCACTATCTCAATGGAGGGTGTTTGTTCGACATCGCGACCGGGGATCTCGGCGCGAAGGTGGGGCTTGGGATTTCATGCGCGATCTCAGGTGGATTAGCCCGTGCGGAAGGGCGATCTGTGACGACGTATCGCTGGAATGAGGTGGATAAGGTCGATCGCAAGGGGGAGAACCGGAAGGCGAAGCAGTTAGTCCAGACTCAGTTGGTGCCGGTGAAGGAGGAGGTGACGGATATGGTGGTCGCGGGAAGTGATGCGGTGGTTGGCGGAGATGGATGGGTCGGGGCGATCGATTTTGCGGGGCAACGCAATCTCTGGTGGAGCGCGCAGGTGCAAGGCAAGGTGCGGGGTCTTGCAGTGGCAGCGGGGACCTTGGTGGTGACGACAGACCGGGGTGATGTTCATGTGTTCGATGGGCGACCAGGTACCTTGGCAGGTCGGTTACCTTCGGCAGCCGAGGTCTCCGAGATGGATTCCGTTTCGCAGTCGCAAGCGGAAACAATTTTGCAGGGGTTGGATAGGCGGTCTGGATACGCGGTGATTTTCGGCGGGGCGGACGCGGGGAAACTCGCACCTGCGTTGGCGGCGAAATCGACCTTGCAAATCGTGGTGGTGGAAGCGGATCAGAAGGTGGCGGATCGGTTGCGTGAAGCGTTGGCCGAACGCCGGTTGCTTGGGACTCGGGTGTCCGTCATCCAGACGGAGTTGCGAGCGACAGGATTGCCGCCGAAGTTCGCAAATGTCGTGGTTGGATCGGGCGCGTCTTCGCCTGAGGTGATCGAGGAGATGCGGCGTGTGCAGCGTCCGTTTGGCGGTGGACTTGCGTTACGCGATGGAGAGCGTTGGAACGTGGAGAAGAAGGGGGCGATCCCTGGGGCGGGGAACTGGACCCATCAGAATGGCAGCGCGGCGAATACTCTGTGCTCGGATGACGAGGCGGTGAAGGGGCGGCTTTCGATGCAGTGGTACGGGGATGTGGATTTCGAGATTGCGAACCGGCATGGCCAGGGGCCGGCGCCGGTGGTCAAAGATGGCGTGATGGTGGTGGGAGGTTTGCACGGGTTGTGTGCGATGGATTCGTTCAATGGCACGGTTCTATGGACCTATGAGGTGACGGATCTTTTGCGGGACTATGACGGCATTCATCACGATGTCGGTGTGGGAGATACGGGGAGCCCGTATTGCATTGGAGGGGATTCCGCGTATGTCCGCGTTGGGGGGGAGTGTCACCGGATCGATTTGCGGACAGGAAAACGTAAGGGCACGTTCAAGGCACCGGTGTTCGGTGAAGGACACCATCGGAACTGGGGTTACCTCGCGTGGGAGGGTGGCGTTCTGTTCGGTTCGATTGAGAATGCGGATCATAATGTGAGTCCGCGCTATGAGTTGACTGGCTTACGAACCGAATCGGTTCTCTTTTTTGCGATGGATCCGGAGAGTGGGGAGACCTTGTGGCGCTATGAGCCGAAGGGATCGGTTCGCAACAACGCGGTCGCGATTGCTGGCGACAAGGTGTTGTTGATTGATCGTCCGATTGCGATGGAGGACCGGGTGACGAGTTTTTCGCGGACGGGTCGGAAGGTTGAGTTGTTACCTGCGACTGCTCAGCCTGGAGGGGTTTTGTTGTGTTTGGATACGCGGACTGGGCGTGAGATTTGGCGCAATGGTGAGGATATCTGGGGGACGCAGCTCGCAGTCGGGATGAGTCGAGGGGTGGTGTTGATGAACTACAAAGCGGTCTTGCACAAGTTCTTCGAGTTGCCCTCGGAATCTGGCGGTAAGTTGGCTGGGTTCGAGTTGAGCACGGGGCGGCGGTTGTGGCAGCGGGATGCGCGGTATGTGACGCGGCCCATCATCAATGAGGGGCGGATCATTGCGCAGGGCGGATCGTGGGATTTGGTGACGGGAGAACCGTTGGCGTGGCAGTTCAAGCGGTCGTATGGATGCAGCCAGATCTCGGCGAGTCGGCATCTGTTGTTGTTCCGGTCTGCAACGCTCGGCTACTTGGATTTGGGGCGGGAGTACGGAACGGAGAACTACGGCGGGGTGCGGCCTGGATGTTGGATCAATGCGGTGCCGGCGTCGGGAATGGTTTTGGTCCCGGATGGATCGGCGAAGTGCTCTTGCAGCTATCAGATGCGTTCTTGGTTCGGGTTGCGCGGCGAATGACGTTGCGCGGAGAGTGCGTGGAGGCGGTCGGGGATGGGGGCGCGAATGGGGGCACGAAAAAGCCTCGGCGAGGTGATCGGCCGAGGCTTTTGAAGCGATGCGGTTGCTCGCGGTTACTTGAGCACGGATTGATGGAACTCGAACCAGTCGTCGAGATTGTTCAGGTTGATCGCGTCTGGGAGGACGCTGCCGTCGTCGGGGATTCCGTTGGTGGAGAGGATGTTTTTACGGACCTCATCGGAGTGGCAGTAGCCTTGGATGGCGAGGTTATGGCGATGGATATCGGCCTTGGTGAGTTTGGTTCCGTTGGCGCGAATCCAGGCTTCGAATTGGGGATAGGTGGGTTTGTTCGTTTTGACGAAGGCGACGAGGGCGTCGGCATTGACGCCGAGAGCGTCACAGGTCATCGAGTCATAACCTTTTCCGAGGCCGGGATAACCGTCGGCAAGTTTGCCTGCGGCTTCGAGGCTGACCTTTTGCCAGAGGCGAGGGAGGTGGAGTGCGCCGAGGGGACCGGCGGTGCCGGAGCTGATGAGGGGGACGTATTTTGACATGATTTTTTCGTTGGTTTTCGCGTGAAGGCGAATGTTGGGAGTGTGCGTCTTTTTGAGGGGTGGTGAAGGCGGAAACGCGATCACAGAGGGATTTTGGTGGGCGGGGGTTGTGGCCTTGGGCGTGCTGGGAACGGGGTATGCAAAATCGTGATCGGGCGTTTCCGGCGGGTGGGGTATCCCGAGTGATTCATGTTGGTTTGCCGCAGTCATGCGGTGGAATCCGTCGGGTGGCTTTCTGGGTGTGTGTTTGGATTGTTTGGACTGCGGGGGTGGGGTTTGGAGCGGAGGTCCGCGATCTCATCTTGGTGGCTGGTCAGTCGAATGCAGTGGGATATGACGCTTATGCAGAGGAGCTTCCGGTGGATGAGAGTGATCTGAAGACCCTGTTCTGGTGGCGGGTTGGGGATCCTCCGCCGGATGAGTTTGATGGGACGAGTGGGCGGAGGTGGACGCATTTACAATATCAGCCGCGGACGGAGGCGATGTCGGGCGAGGAGGCGAAGCGGAAGGGGCGTCAGTACGGCAACTTCAATCGGAAGACAAAAGGCGGATTTGGTCCGGAGATGGGGATGGTGCGTTCGTTGGTTGCGGGCGGTGCTGGAGCTTTGGCGGTGGTGAAGACGGCATTCAGCGGGACGTCTGTGGCGGGGGATTGGAATGTGGGGCGACCGGGCGAGGCGGATTCGTGTTATCGGGCGATGATTGATGAGACCCGAGCGGCGGTGGCGGCGGCTCGGGAAAAGGGTGTGACTTTCCGGGTTCGGGCGTTGGTTTGGGTGCAGGGCGAGAGTGATGCCAACGCGAAGGACGCGCCGGTTTATGCGGAGAACCTGGAGCGGATGCTCCGGCGGTTGCGGGAGGATTTGGAGGCGCCGAAGATGGTTCTTTTGTTGGGGGTGAACACGCGTTTTGGGAATCGGAAGAATGCGTATATGCCGCAGGTGGTCGCGGCGCAGAAAGAGGTGGCGTCGAGGATGTCGCGGGCAGCGTATGTCGATACGGAAGGGGCAGAGACGTTGGAGCCATCGCATACGCATTTCACGGCGGCGGGTACCTTGGAGGTGGGGCGTCGGTACGCCCGGGCGTTGATTGCGGAGGAGGGGAGGGCCGGCCAATAACCGCTGGAGTTTCCCTTTCTTAGACGATACGTTTTGTGTGATTCGACCCATCCCCCCGGATTGTGTTTACTTCAAAGAGAGACGTTGGTTGTACGAAGCGCTGGAGATGCCCTCTGCTGGGGAGGGGTG
>CAZAZT010000191.1:0-5714 GCA_964489645.1 uncultured Chthoniobacteraceae bacterium
TACCGCGCAAACAACGCCCCCAGATCCAGCGCCAGTTCATCAAAGAAGGCGTACAGGAACTGCTGGTACCGCACTTCCAGCGGGCAGTTTTCGTTGGTCTTGTCCGTGTGATACTCAAAAAGCTCGAACCCCTCCGATTGCTGCCCCTTGCCCACGCACTGGATGATGAGCTTGCGTTCCTCGGCCATGCGCAGGGCACACAGGCGGTTCAGCGCGGTGAAGCCCTGTTCTTGGAGCAGGTCGTACACGGCTCCGTCAAAGGCCGACCACACCTTGGCCTCGGGCGAGCGAGCCCGTTTGTGCGCCAGCAGATCGCGGAGGAGGCGCGCCATTTCCAGCCCGGGCTCGTCGAGGTGGGCGAGGGATTCCAACGGGGCGATTTGGCCGGAAGGCTGGATGCCGTAATGCGCCAGACGCGCCGCCATATCGCCACCAGGTGAATTGAAGTCGCCGCAGAGCAGTCTGCGACATCTGGCGACAAAATTGGCGAGCCGGTTGCGGGTGGCGGTATCAAAGGACATACAAGGACCAGAGGGTAAGGCGGCGAGACTACGGCGCGGTCGTCAGGGTGATGGGGTTCCCGGCGGCAAGCTGCTCCCGGAGGGCGTTGAGTTGGGCGAGGAGCGCGTCCAGCTCCGAGGCACTCCGCAACACGGCGGGGACGCGAACCGCAGGAGACACTGCGGGGGCAACCACCGGGGAAACCACGGGCGAAGGCTGCTGCTCGGGCGGCGGGAGAGGCGCCGGTTTGAGGGCCTTCTGAACCTGGGCGCGGATGTTTTGCAGTTCGGAAAGGGATTCATTGGTCAGGCGGCCCGCCTTTTGGATGCCCTCCAGGGTTGTTTCGACGGGGCGCAGGCAACCCTGAATCTTGGGAAGCATTTCCGCCTGAGTTTCGGCCGGCAGACTCTTGAAGTCAGCGGACACTTGGAGTCCCTCGATCTGTTCCTGCACCAACTGCTGCTGCTGCTGGGCGTACGCCTGCACATAGCCGCCCATCTGGGCGTTCAGCTCGTCGACCTGCGCCACCAGCGCGGGAAGATCATCGGCAAAGGTGCCCTCCTGGATGGCCGTGAGCAGCCCCGCACTCAATCCGGGCCAGGCCGCCTGTAACTCCGGCAAGGCGCCTTGTGCGTCGAGCGCCTGAACCTGCTTTTGGATCTTCGCGACATTGCCCAAGATTTCGGCCGCGCCTTTTTCGAGGGCGCTCTTGATTTTGCGGGCCCACACCAAGTCGTCAAAAATCTCGCTGGCCTCGCTGCCAAAGAGCCGTGTGGCCTCTGCGCCATCGCCTCCCTGCGCCTCGATCAGACTGCGTTGCAGCCGGTCCAGACGCTCCGTATCAATGCCGAGCGCCCCGAGCTGCCGAGGCAGGGGCTGCACCTCGCTCTGAAAACGCGGGATATGGGTGTTGGCCTGCTCGGCGATGCGCTGCGGCGTGGGCAGCACCGTTTCTCCCGTGAGTTGCGACAGGCGCTGAGCGGCCTTTTGGCGCACCGCCGGAGGAATCTCGGCGAGGTTCTGGGCGACCGTGATTTTCGCAAAGCTCGTGGTGTTCTTGAAGGCTTCGAGGGATTGTTCGCCCACGACCGTCAAATCGACGCCGTTGCTCCGGAGCTTCACCTTCTGCGCATAGAACAAGGCCGCCACCAGATACCGGGTGGTGTCTTTGTTCCAGCCGTAGGGATGCCGGGCAAACTCCTCCAGAAGACGCTTTCCATCCGGATTCGGATGCCGCTGGAGGAACTCCATGATCCGGACCAGCGCCGGGTGCTGCAAATTGATCTCGGTGCTCGATCCCTGAACTTTGACCACCTTCAGCGGATCGCGCTCGGAATTGATCTGGGAGATGTCCTTGGTCCGGAGGAAGTCTTCCGCGACCTGGGCTTTGACATTCTCGGCGGCCCGCTCGTAATCGTGGAAAACCACCGAGGCCACCTGGCCGAGTTTTGCACTGGCCGCCTTTTCGAGGGCGTCCCCGAGCGCCTCGACCGCTTGCAGTTGGCCCCGGAACACAAACCAGCCCGCGCGGAGGGTTTCGCGCAGGAGTTGCTGCACGACCAGCCGCTTTTCGGTGATCAACTGTTTCTGCCCCTCGATGTACCGCTGCACCTCCTGATCCGTGTGGTTGCGGTTCATGCGGCAGATTTCCTCCGCACGGTAGAGGTCGTTGAGAATGGCATCCAGCGCACTGGGGCGGGCGGCGGCGAGGTAGATTTTCTCCTGATTGGACGAGCCGAGGGATTCGGTGCTCAGCTGCTTTTTGGCGTCCTCCAGCTGGGATTCCGCCACGAGGCGCAGGACGAGACGGATCTCGCGGTCGCTTCCGCTGAGGTTTGTTTCGCGGTGGCCGTCAAAGAGCCAGATGCCGGCATCCACGGTTTTGGTGCCGCAGAGCGAGGTTTTGGGGGGCACGCTGAACAGCTCGCCCAGGATCCCGCTCTGCGCGGTGTCCCGGTGGGTGGAGGTCACCGGGATGTTGTTCCGCTCCTTCTCCACCTGGGCGACGAGTTCGCTGAGGAAACTGAGGTGTCCTTCTTTGGAAAACCCGAGCGGGATCTGGACATTGTCGAGGAGCTTCTTGACGGCGACTTCGACGGCTTCCAGAAGCGAATCGCTTTCGATGCCCGGATGCAGCAGCGCGGCGATATTGGCCTTGGTGGAGGGAAACCCGTCGATCTGCTGCAAGAGCGCGATGACTTTGGCGATTTGGTGCTCGATGCTGCCCTTGCCGTACATGGCGCCGATGCCATCGACTTGCAGACAGATTTCGCGGGCGGCCGAGACAATGTCTTTTTCGAGGACATCGTAAAGCTGCGCTGCGGTGACGAGTGTGCCGGTGGGGGCTTCCAGCACGGAAGTGGCGTTAAGCCGGACATCGAGGAGGATGTCTTCCACACAGCGGATGGCCGAGCGGAGTCCCACGCCGCCGTGCATTTTCGCCAGCGCCGAGATGGTGCGGATGAGCAGTTCGAACTGCTGCGGCAGGAGCGGGTAGAAGTCCACAAAGGTGGCCTCGTCCAAAGTGGGGTAGCCTTCGCAACCGGCCAGACGGGTGGCGAGGTTGAGTTTCGCGCCATGGGCGAGGAAGGCCGCATGGAGTTGCTTGGCTCCGTCACCGCTCTTTTTGAGCAACCGTTTGTGGGTGATTTCGCGGATGTCCGACGCTTTGAGGTCGATTTTGATGGGAAAGCGGTCCTGCAGGCCGAAGAGCGGACCGGTCTTAGGAATGGTCTGCTGGGCGGTGGCAATGAGCCAGGCCTCGCCTTTTCCCAGTTCGCGGATGTTCTTCGCCAGCCCGTCGAAGTTGTTGATGAGGCTCTCGTTGTTTCGGAGGAAATGGCCGACCTCGTCGATGATGAACATGACGCGGCGGGTGCCGGCCTTTTTCTCGATCAGGGTGAGCATGTCCAGCAGGCGTTCCTGCTCGTTCTTGGTGGAGATGGCCTGGGTGTTTTGGAAGGCGTCGGCGTCCTTCCAGATGTTCGGGTACAGGCGATGGGCCGCCTGCGAGGCGACTGGAACCAGGATGACGGAGAAATCCTTGAGCGCCTCGTAATCCATCCCGCTGATTTCCTGAACCACCGTTTTGAACTCCTCAAAGCGGCCCTGAAGCTCCAGAAACAAGGCGAGTTCGCCCAGCTTCCGATCGGCCGGATAGCCCGCCCAGCTGCAGACTTGATCGAACAGGAGGGTGGAAATCGGAGTGTGGTTGGCGCCCGCCGTCCCCTGCGAGGCGAGGTCGAGGAGGAAGACCACGACATTGTATTTTTTCGCGAGGGTCTTGACCTGCTGTTGCAGGGGGACGTTCGGGAGGCGTTTGGTGAAGTGCTCGTAAAACGGTGTGTCGGCGATCTGGGCGGTTTGGTCGAAACACAGGCCGAAGTATTTTGCGAAGGAACTTTTGCCCGAACCGTAAAACCCGGAGAGCCAGGTGCAGCAGTCGATGGATTTGCTGTCCTGGGACTGGGCATCCTCAAACTGGTTCAGCAGCTTCTGGTATTCGTTGGTGAGATTGTCGGTGAGGACATAGTCCCGGGCCTCATTGAGCAGAATGTCGGGCTCGCGGTTGCTGAAGGTGATGACCTTCTCCACACGGCGCTCGAAATTGAGCGAGGGGTCAAAGAGCGATTGGATCGAAGACATGGCCTAGTAAATGTGGGTGGAGCGGTAGTTGCCGTCGGAACTCTTGATCCCGAGAAAACTGGGATTGTCGCCAATGGTGCCGCGACGGCCCGGGTAGCAAATGACGGTGGGACAGGCGAATTTCCCCTGCAGGATCTGCTCGAACGCACTGACCCGGAACAGCGGATGGATCAACTCGGTGTCCGTGAGAAGCAGGACGCCTTTTTTCAGGGTGGCCACGCGGTCGATTTCCCTGCGCAAGCTCGCGATGATCGGGGCGTTTGTCGTGAGCTGGAAGCCGGACGGACCTCCGGCGAGCAGGGCGTACAGGGCGTCATTGCGCTGCGCGTGGGAAAAATTGCCCTGGGACTCCATCTTGAGCAGGAGCGGATACATTTTGGCCTCGCGGAAGATTTCCAGAACGAGGGAGCCGAAGGAAACCACCTGCGGGTCCAGACCGCTTTCCCGGAGGCGGCGGAGGATGACGGGCAGTTGTTTGCGGAATTCGGTCCATTCCTCGGGCTCGAAATGGAAGTTCGTGACATGGTCGCCCTGTTTGGCGTTCACGACGGAAACCTCGGCGGTCAAATGGCGGATCAGCCGGTCAATGCGTTCAGGAAAGGAGGACATGAGCGAGTTCTTGGCGCGTGGGGTATTTCCATTCGATGCGGCAGAGGGCACCCGTGTCCTGGACGATGAGATGCCCCCGGTTTTGGAGCCGGTGGAGAAAGAGGGTCACGTCTTCGCGGCGGAGTCCGAGGGCGCTCCATTCGTCGCTGCGAGCGACCTCATCGTCGGAGAGGCCGAGGAAGTGGAGGTCGTAGGCGAGGTAGAGGGCGAGGCCTTCATCGAGAGACCAGTGCAACACTGGACGGTTTCCTGCCGGTTTATTGCCGAGCAGACCGAAGTCGGAGGTGATCCCGAGGACATAGCTGCTCACGCGTTTCCGCACGGAGTCGGACCAGTTTACTGTCAGCTTGCCGGTCACCAAGCCGCGGTCAATCAACCGAGCCAGGTCAGCGCTGCGGAAACTCCGAGCACCCGCGCGGACGCCGGGCCAGTATTCCTCGGCGAGAAAATCGAAGAAGATGCCGTGCTGTCGGAGCGCGTAGAGCAGAATGAGCTGGGTCTTCAGCGCGGAGTTGGTGCTCTGGGTTAAGAGCAGCTTGAGCGTTGGGGCCGCGGCAAGGAAAGGTTCGCGGAGGAAGCGGGAGGCGAAACCCTCAATGACGATGTTCTGGAGGCGCCGTTCGGAATCCGTGTTGAGCAGGTTGGCCTGACGCACCTGTTCAAAGAAGGCATTGGTCGAAACGCCTTCCTCCCACAGCTCAAAGAGGGTCTGGCAAAAGCCGACAATCCCCTGCGCCTGAGCGAGAGCTGTGGAGTAGTGGGACCTACGCAGCATTGCTCAGGGTGAAATACGGGACACACGCCACGCCCGCTTCGAAGGCGGCGCGGTAGGCATTGGCAAGACGGCTGAGCCCCTTGGCGGAATGGATGTCCAGAGTCCCCAGGTTTACGGGCCCTTCCTGAGCCGGAGTGCCCTCATAGGTGACGCCCGGCACGGCCTCCCAACTGAGCGTGTCGAG
>CAZAZT010000192.1:0-5578 GCA_964489645.1 uncultured Chthoniobacteraceae bacterium
GGAGTTTTGATGGGGAGTGCCAGAGGTTGATCGACCTGAAGGTGGTTCCAGCGATTGAGGAGGGTAATTACGGCGAGGGCATTTATGCGGGGGTGGTTGGATTGTCCAACATCGCGAGAGGCCAAAGAGTGGCATTGGCTGAGCCTGCTGCCAAAGGGCCTTCCCGTGAGTTTGAGCCAACCAAGGCCCCGGAATCGAGCGCTGATGCGGCCCCCGTTAAGGAAATGGTGGTGAAGTCACGGCCCGAGCGTCCAACGCATCCTCCCAAAGGATCAAAGCGAGGTGGGGCGCTGGTGAACGATGTCCTCGTCTTCCATCCGCGGCCCTAGTTCACTGGATCGACATTTCACTGATGAGGAAGATGATACATCGGACGTATCTTTTCGCCCCATGAAACCTTGATCGCGCTTCTCTGTTCGTTCACCTGCGCTTTTGCCGGACCAACCGTGCTGTATGTTTCCGAAAGCGGGGACAAGCGCATCTCGGTGTGGTCGGTGGAGGAGTCGACGGGCGAGATCACGCGGGTCGGCGAGGCGACCATGCCTGCGGGAACGGGCAGTCTCGCCTTGAGTCCCGACTTGCGGCATCTCCATGCTTCGGTGCGATCGAGCAAACAACTGGCCTCGCTCGATGTGGATGTGAGGTCCGGTGCGTTGTCCAACCTGACCCTCTCGGAGGCAGGGTTCAACGCATCATATGTCCATGTCGATCGAACGGGGCGTTGGCTTTTGGCGGCTTCGTACACGGAGGGAGTTGTGGGGGTTTCCGCGATCGAGAGCGGACATGTGAAGGGCAGACCGATCCAGGTGAGGGAGACGGGTCCGGCGGCGCATTGCATCCGCACGGATCGGTCGAACCGGTTCGCATTCGTCCCGCATGTGGGACGGTTGAACAAGGTCGAGCAACTGCGTTTTGACGCCAAAGCAGGAACGCTCGAGAGCAACTCGCCACCGCATCTGGCAGGCGGAGAAGGGGAGGGGCCGCGCCATATGCAGTTCCACCCGAACGGTCGTTGGGTCTACTTCGTGAACGAGCAAGGCAAGAGCGTGACTCTCTGTGATCTTGATCCTGAAAAAGGGACGCTGACCGCGCGGCAAAGCGTCCCGACCGTGCCCGAAGATCAGCGGACCCAAGGGACGTGTGCGGACATCCACGTCAGTGCCGACGGGCGCTTCGTTTACGCCTCGAATCGCGGGCACAACAGCATCGCGACCTTCGCGGTGGACGGTGTGACTGGGATGCTCACGCCAAAGGGTCAGACACCGACGGAACCTGTGCCACGCTCTTTCTGTCTGGTTGCGGGCGACCGGTTCTTGGTGTCAGCGGGAGAGACGTCCAACCGGCTCATCGTCTTCGGTCGGGATGCGGCGTCGGGGATGTTGACGCCGCTGAAGCGTCATGATTGCGGGAAAGGTCCAGCTTGGGTGATGGGTGTGACGTTCGAATGAAGCGGGATCGGTGACGGTGTTCTCTGCTCGTCAGCAACGGCGCGGCGTGGCGCGTTGCAGGAGGTTGCAGGGAAGCCGAGCGGCGGTGGGACTCGGGGTGGCAGTCGTGAGAATGACGCGGCGTGTGGACAACACTCGGATGGCAAAGATCCTCGCGTTTAGGGTAGCCAATCCGGATGAAGATCGAGGGAGACGGAGCGGACTCGGTCGGTCAGTCGGGTGGATTCTGCGCCGAGGCCGATGAGCCAACCTTCTGTAGCTCCGATATCGTCCAGAACGGTTTCAAGTTTGCGGGCGTCGTGTGGGTTGGTTCCGCTATTGGTCTTGATCTCGATCGCGATCGTTTGCGCGCCGCGCTCGATGATGAGATCGGCTTCTTGGCCTGTGGCGGTGCGCCAGAAAAAGAACTGAGAGAACGGGTTGGCGAGGCGTTCCCGGCGGATGAGGTCCTCGATGACGAATCCCTCCCAAGTTGAACCACGCGACGGATGGTTTTCGAGGTCTTCGGGTGTTGAGACGTTGAGGAGGTGGTGAAGCAATCCGGTGTCGCGGAGGAACACGCGTGGCGCTTTCACCAGACGTTTCCGGATGTTGCAGAAGTAAGGGGGAAGGCGGCGTATCAGGAACACCCCTTCCAACAGATCCAGTGCATGTTGGACGGAGTGATAACTCACGCCGAGGGCGTTCCCGAGGGAGGAAAGGTTCAGGAGCCCTCCTTGTTGAGCGGCGAGCATCGTGAGCAATCGCCTGAGAAATCCGGCGTTAGGGCGGAATCCATAGGCCGCGAGATCTCGCTGCAGGACGGAGTTCAAGTAGGGCTCCCACCATGTGCGGAAGTCGCCTTGAAGCGCTTCAGGGAACCCGCCCATGAGCCAGTGAGTGGAGATGGGGAGGCCGGTTTCCGAGGGGGTCAAGGGATCGAGTTCGAGGATGCCGACCCGTCCCGCGAGCGATTCTGAGACCGCTTGGATGAGGGCGGGTTGTGCGGAGCCGATGATGCAGAAGTGGCATTTTCGGTCTGCGCGTCGGGAATCGATGGCACCGCGTAGTGCTGAGAAAAGCGGTGGCACGGCTTGAGCCTCATCGAGGATTGCCATGTTGGAGAGGAGCCCGAGTTCGTGAGCGGGATCCTCGGTGTAGCGGATGCGGGTGAGCGGTGACTCGATGTCTTTATAGTCGGCATCTGGAAATACCGCTTTCGCCAAGGTGGTTTTACCGACTTGGCGAGGGCCGATGAGCACCACGGCAGGGAACTGGGATGCGAGGTATCTTAAGCGTGTGTCCGCCAATCGTCTCCAGCTCATAAATGCAAATTAGAAGGTAGGATTCTAAAATGCAAGATGCATCGTATGGAGTGAACGGAGGAAGATGGGATCTCTCCGAGTCCGATGTGTTGACCGACCGGTGAGCCGGAGATTCGCGCGCGTTGGTGTTTTGCCACGCAACGGGTATTGATTGGCAAACTTTCCACGGTGATTGCTTGACCGCGAGGATTGCGCGGCCTGCTTTGGTGTTGAAAGCTGGGCTCGTTCAGCGGCGGTAAGCCGTTCAGGTTCCGCGTTCCGGCGACACGTTTCCGTCCCTCTACAACTCTCAAGCCATGCCTCATCGCGAAAAGAAGTCCAAGAAATCCAAGTCAGTCCTCAGCTTTGCTGCAGAGAAGGCGCTGATGACGGATGCGATCAGTAACGTGTTGAAGCAAAAAGATTTCGCGAGTCTTGAGGAGGCGCAAGCATTCCTTGGGCAGTTTGTTGGCATGGAGATGTCTGAGATCATCAGCAAGGTCGGAGGTGAGTCCGGCGGTGAGGCATCGAAGCAGAAGGCGGATGAGCTATTCTTCGAAGCGATAGATGCGGACGACGTCAAGACGACGCGAAGGGGGCTTCGCGAGGTTTTGCGACTTGATCCGGATCATGTGCGCGCGCGGACCGCGATCGCGTTTATGGAGAAATCGCCCATCAAGATTGAGAAGGGGCTTCGCGAGGCGATCGCGATTGGTGAGAGGCAACTGGGGAAGCTCCTGGAGGAATCGCGTGGTAGCCTGTGGGGCCGCGTCGAGGCGAGACCCTACCTTGAAGCCCGTTTGGGGTTGGCGGAGTTCTTGGGGGGTTGGGAGGAACGAATGGGCGAGGCCATCAGCGAGTACCAAGAGCTTCTGGACCTCAATGCGGTGGACAACCAAGGTGCTCGGTTTGAGTTGCTGGGGTTGTTGCTCGAGGAGCGACGTTTTGAAGAAGCGGAACGTTTGATCGCGACGTACGACGGGGACGACACGGCGGCGTGGGCGTACGGCAAAGCGTTTCTCGCCTTCCAAGCGGCAGTGCGCGAATCGAACTTCGATCCCTCGGGTTCAGATCGCGAATGGCTGGCGAATCGCTGGCAGAGCGTTGGAGACTTTGAGGCGTTGCCCGAAAGTACGTTTGGTGCGGCGAACACGGCGCTTTTGTTGGCGTTCAGCAATAACCCTTGGTGCGCTGGTTATCTGCTGGAGCGGCAAAAGTTTCTCAAAGAAGAACTGCCTGAATCGCACGCTCCAGGCTCACGTGGTGAGGCAAGGGTTTTTCTGAAAACCCAAGGCATCGCGTGGACGCAGGATATTTCGGCGCACTTGTGGTTGGCTCAGACTTTTGTGGGCTTCCTCAAAGATGACGGCTCTGACGATCATTTTACCAACTGAGCGGGGCGGACGGTTGCGCTGAACCCGCCACTGCGGAAAGGGCTGGAATGTGGTGCGTTCCGTTTGGTTGTCTTTTCGGGCACTCGGGGTGAGGCATTCCGCGCGCTGCGGATCTTCGGAAGGGGCGTATCGATGGGGGCATCGAGGTCGTGGTTTTATCTTGCTTGAAATAGGGTGGATAGGTGTGCGAAGTGCTGGTGGATCTTACCGTCCAAACGTTCTTTTGTTGCCATGACTCATCTGCTCCGACTCCGTTGCGCTCTTTCCCTTTTTGCGTTGACCCTCTTCGCCATCCAATCCCCTGCAGACTCGGGAGACTTGGTCAGGATAGGCGACAATCGCTATGTGTTAGAGCCGGACAGTGACTCTCCAGATCGGAGATTCGCGCTGGCTTGGACGGTGGTCCCTAAAGACAGATCGGTCCCGCCTTTTGACTGGAGTAAATGGAGCCCCGAGAATCCATTTGCCCCTCTCGATGATCCAAGTGTTTCTGACGTTGATGACAAAAGCTCATCTTACAAGTACCTTGCCAGAAGCATTTTGGTTGATAAGGAGCGGAAGATTGCAACGCCGTTGGATGTCACGCTTTGTCGGATATCGAAGCATATGGTGAGCGGTTCTTCGGCGAGTTGGAGCATTTCGTGGGTGTTCAATCAGGACGAGAAACCCGGCGCGGTGATCCAAACTGTAGGACGGCGTGGTTTGACGGGCTTGTACGTGTTGATGGTTGGGGGCTCGAAGCCATCCGTTGTTTCGGTGTTTGACCCTCTTTTGGACTTCGCGCGAGCGGAGCTCAAGCGTGGGCGAGTGAAGAATGTCGAATCGTTCAACCTCAGCAGTGTCGAGGTTCGCAAGGCTGCGTCGCCTGCGGAAGTGGCTCTCCACTACTCGATATCACCGCTGGCGGGCGAACCGAACTACGAGAGGGACGCTCGTTTGGTGATTGGGGAAGGGAAGGTTTCCGTGCAGCAAGCTGGGCAGTCGTCGGCAAAAACTTCGGATGCGGGCGGCGGATCCGTCGATGAAGCGGATTCAAGACTGAACCAGCTTTACAAATTGCTTCAGGGGAAACTCTCGCCAGAGAAGATGACGGCACTTCGTACGGAGCAGCGGCAGTGGATCAAGAATCGGGACGCGGCCATCAAGTCCTCGTTGGCGAAAGCAGGTCTGTCTCCGACTGGAAAAGAGGGCAAGCGTGTGTCGGATGAGATCACGCTGAAGTGGACCCTTGAACGGTGTGCGGAGTTGGAAAAAATGGCGAAGTGAGCCGAGGTGTTGAGGCGGTAAAAGGCAGCAAGTAAAAAGGTTGCGGCATTGGTGTGGCGAAATCCCCGCGTCGTCGGATTTATGACACACGCGGAGCTGGCTTGGGGGCATTGGGGGTGGTAACGTTTAGCTCAACATCAGGAGTGCATCTGGCAGAGGCCAGACGCTGCCAACCGGGGAAGGAGAA
>CAZAZT010000193.1:0-5556 GCA_964489645.1 uncultured Chthoniobacteraceae bacterium
CTGATCCTCGCCCCGATGGAGGGCCTGCTCGATCACACGCTCCGCGACATCCTCACGCGCTTCGGCGGTATCGACTGGTGCGTCTCCGAGTTCATCCGCATCACCGGAACACGCCTCCCCAGTCGCACATTCTACCGGCTATTGCCCGAGCTGACCAATGGCGCCCGGACTCCCGCAGGAACGCCCATCCGCGCTCAAATTCTCGGGTCCGACCCCGCCTCCATGGCGAGAAACGCCGCACGCCTCGCGGATCTCGGCCCCTTCGGCGTGGATATCAACTTCGGCTGCCCCGCGAAGACGGTCAATCGTCACGGAGGCGGAGCCGCACTACTTGACACTCCGCAGGTGATCGAGAACGTCGTGCGCGCCGTGCGCGATGCACTCCCTCCAGAATGCATCCTCTCCGCAAAGATGCGCCTCGGTGTCTGTGATGATTCCCGCGCAGTCGAATGCGCAAAAGCCATCGAAGCCGGCGGCGCATCCCAACTGGTGGTCCACGCCCGAACGAAGCTCCAAGGCTATCAACCGCCTGCCCACTGGCATCGCATCCGCGACATCAAGGAATCCGTCCGACTCCGCGTGATCGCGAACGGGGATGTATGGACAGTGGCAGACGCCATCGCCTGTCGCGACATCTCGGGGTGCAATGACCTCATGCTCGGCCGCGGCATGGTGTCCGACCCCGGACTTGCCCGCGCCATCCAGATCCACGACGCATCCTCCAGCAACCAGCGCCCACTCAGACTCACTCCCATCGAGTGGCATCACATCAAGCCAGCGCTGCGTGAACTATGGAGAACGGGAGAGAACGAGGTGCCCCCAGAAGCACGTGCAGGTCGCCTCAAACAGTGGTTGACCCACCTTCGGCGACGCTTCACCGAAGCGGCATCCATGTTCCAAGACCTTCGCGCAGAACGTGATCCAAGCAGGATCGATGAGATTATCGACCGCCATTGATCCGGTCGCCTTGCTCCACAATCACCTCATCGGACCACTTCCCGCAACCACGCACGGGCTTCCTCTCGAGCGGGACTCGGCCGCAGCATCCACGCATCGTTGTGATTGCGAAATCCGGTGCTCCGAAACGTGAAACTCCGGAGCGATTCACTTCCGTATCGAGCCTCCAGCCAACTCCTCGTCTCCTCTGCGTTGCTCTCCTCGCCACACACAAAATGGGGCCGCCCCGCCACTCGCGAAAAACGGCGCGCTGCAGATGCCTCATCAGACCCCGGATACGGCCACCGCCGAGGACCATCGAAGTGGCTGTACGCAAAAAATCCTCTCCAGAGCCGCGCGACCTTTTCATCCTGAAGTCCAACGAAGTGCGTCGCAATCGCTCCCCTCGAAAAGCCGCAGAGCACCACGCGGTCCGCATCGCCGGAGTACCGCTTGCACACATCATCAATCACCCGGACACAATGATCCACCGTCGGCCCAACTTCATACGTTGGTCGGTCCCCCCACCACGTGATCACGTTGCCCGATCCATTCGCATTCAAGTAAGGCAAACAGACCCACACAAAACCGCGCCCGCCACTCAATCCATAACCCAAACAACTGTCCTCCGGACGCCCGCGACTCTCATCACCAAACCGATTCCGATAATTCCCATTTCCCGCGTACTCAACAATCACAGGCCACCGTCTCTCCGGCACCCAGTCCACCGGCAAAAACAGCACATGGTGTACACCTTCTGCAGGCCCGACCCGAACCCGCCGGCCTGCGCCGGGTTCTCCCTCCTGCAGCGTCGGCACTTCCAGATCCTTCGCAACAGACGCGATGTCCGGCATCTCGGCTCTGACGAAAATCCCAAAAACCAACAGCAGGACCCAGTGCTGCAACATAGAACGCATTTCCCCAATGCGCTCCAATCAGGGCTCTCAGGTCAAGCGCGATGCTGACACCCCTCCGGTTAACGCATACCGTTGCGTTACATGGACGCCTCTGCGACAGCCGATTCCAGTTCACAGCCCACACCAGCGGTGCCTCCTCCGGTCCCCGTGCCTCCTCCCGCTTGGCCTCGCCTCTGGGCCAACGCCTTCCTTCTGCTCAACCTTCTCTCCGGCACCTTCACCGTCCTCCATGCCGCATTCGGCAATGCCAACGGGATCCTGTGGATTGCGTCGTGCGGCTTGATCTTCCACTTCGTTGCGCTCCTCGCCGTGGTCACCGCGATCTCCTTCTACCGAGGCACCCCGTGGGGCCACCTGAGCCTCCCACTTTTAGCAGCCATCTGGTCCGGTCATGCCCTCATGCCGCTGCCAGCCATCATGTCCCTCCACAAAGTCGAGTATGCGAGCGGCGTTCTCGAGATCGCGGTGACAGCATTGTGCCTTCTCATCCTCCGCTTGCGTGCGATCCCCGAGGGTGCAAAAGCCTCCTTCCTGTTCACCTCCAACGATTTTAAACAGTTCCGATTCTCTCCTTGGAAAAGTATCGCGGCCACCGTGCTCCATCTGATCATCCTGCCCGTCATCTACCTCCTCTCCATGGCCTACGGCCTCGTCTGGATGATCAATACCGCTTCCGGAGGATTCATCCGGGTCGACCAAACGGGCGTCCAGTTCCAAGCACGCTCTTATCGCCTGAATGACAAACAGATCCACCTTCTTCCAACCGTTCACATCGCGAACCCTTCATTTTACAAACGCATCACCTCTGCGATCCCCGAACTCCCCCCAGAAACCACAATCGTCATCCCCGAAGGCGTCACCGATCGAACAGGCATCCTCAAAAATCCGCTCGATTACTCCGGCATCGCCGAGGCCGCCGGCCTGACCGCACAACCACGATCGCTTCCCCAAAAAATCGGGCCCCGTTCCGTGCAGGTCGATGCCGACATCAGCGAGTTTGCCCCTGAAGTGAAGACCGCCCTCAACCGTTTCACCCAAGGCATGGCCTATGTCATGGCGCGCGATTTCAAACGTGCCGCGGAGGAGCTCTCCGCGATGGACTCAAAGGCTCAAGAGCTCTTCTGGCTCGACATCCTCGAGAAGCGGAACCAACGGGTCCTGAGCGGTATCGATATCGCCACCGGTCAGCGGGAAGGATTCACCATTGATGGCCCGATCGAACACATCATCGTGCCGTGGGGCGCTGCACACATGCCCGGCTTGGAGCGCGGTCTTCTCGAGCGAAAGGCTCGTCTCGAGAAACGTCACGATATCGAGCTCATTCGTTGGTCGAAGATCGCCGAAAAGTTCAGACAACTCCTTCCCCCCGAATAGTCACTTCACCCATGGACCTCGCGAGTGAAAGCGAACGCATTCCGTGCGGGAAGCACTAACAATCGTGAATCAGGGCGCGAAAACGGCTTACGTGTGGCCTCATGCCCCTGAAACGACTCCCCCAGACGATTCTCGCCACACTGTTGCTGAACCTCGCCGCGAATGCAGCCGACACAGATACCAAGCCGAGCGTTGCATCAGAAAATCGTTCAGGAGTTTTTTACCTGAACGAGTTCGGTAAAATCGCGACCCCCAAAGACGCACAAGCAGCCCTCGACGCAGCGTCCGAGACGATACAAAAACTCGGGGGCGGCATTCTGATCATCCCCCCTGACACCGCCCCTGGTTGGCTGCCACGCAATCGGGGCCAGCATGAGATCCGCATCCCCGAAGCACCATCCCCCGCAAAGACATGGCGGGAGGGACCTTCGGTGACCATCGTCGACCCTCGTGGCAAATACCCCACACTGCATACAGCTCCCATCACCGGCCTCACCCTCCGCCGCGTGCTGGACCTCGCCCCAGGCGAAAGCCTTCCGCATTGGAACTACAACCCAATGCTCAACTTCGAGAACATCATCGCTCGGGGATCGAACAGCTATCACGACTGGCTCCAAGAGGACGTCGAACCCGGCGAGAACGTGAGATTCTACGTCCCCACCATCCGCGGCCTTTACCCTGGGATGTTCATCAATGCCAACGGATGGTCGGTCGTTGAACGGCTGTACGTGAAATCACTCGGATACGATTCGGAGAAGAAAGCGTGGTACCTCACCGCAGACACCACGAAGCCGTTCAAAAAGGGGATCCTCCTCTCCAACAAAAACCACGTGAACATCATGAAGATGGAGACCTCGTCACATAACGAGAACCAGACCTTCGACCTCCACATTCTCCGAAAGAACTACTCCCAAGGTGACAACTACCTGATCGACGCGAGATTCCGCTACATGGGAGACGTCCACTCAACCGCAGGTGACGAGAACGGAGTCATTTACGCAGCCTTCATCCAGTCAGAGCTGCAGGCCTTCAAGGCCAAAGTGGACCGCTGGGACCCTGCCACAGGCGAACTGCTCTTCAAAGCCGGTAGCCAAGTCAACACCCTCGGAACAGGACGCCCACTCCTGAACATGAATCCCGAAAAGTGGATCACGACGGGTTCGGTGAAGATTGTGAAAGCCGCCCTCTCCAAAGCCGACTCCGCGACAGATCAGACCCCTGCCTCACTGGAGGGGAAGTCCTATCCGAACGTATTCGGTCCGAACCATCTAGGAATCAACAGCGCACGCGTAGGCGGCCTGATCCGATTCTCCAAGGACGCGCCCATCGACCAGAACTGCGTCGGGCGCTACTTCGCCATCGACCAAGACGACGAATCGCCAAAAGGGACCAAGGCCCGCCGCTGGTACCTCATCCACAGCGTCAAACTGAACCCGGACGGGACCAAAGACATCGAGATCATCCGCCACTGGTGGGGCGCGAAACCCGCCGGATCACCGCTCCTTTACAACCCCGACAACTACTCATGGGACAACCACGAACGCCCCTTGAAGTACGCGATTGTGCCGGGCGTGAATGTTTACGAAGTGTCAAAAGCGTTGCCAGGACCAGACAGCAAGCCGGTGCTCATGTTGTCACCCGCTCCGTTCGCCGGGTCCTCGGTGGATTTCGCTTCGGGCGATGCGATTGAACAGGCCATCGGGCCGGATCCCTTTCATCCTCAGCCGTTCCGAAGCTGGACGTGGGACGAGGTTCCTAGCGCATTCCCTGCCTCCTACTTCGATGTCCGCAACCTCGGTCAGGTCCAACGCTTCTCAGTGATGACGATCGGCGGTGGAACAGGAAGTGTCGCAGAAGATGTCGCAGCCCGCTGGTCGCACGCACCCGTCTACGACCGCTGGATCGACTTCAAAGGCACCGCGCGGAACGGACTGGTATTCGGGGCGGATGTGGAGGGAGCCGCACTGCTCTTCCAACAACCGCATCAGCGGCCACAGCCAATCGTTTGGAACTTCGAAAAGGATGACCAGATCCAAAAGGTCTCCCTGTCCGTCTCACCTGAGAGCGGAATCCTCTCGGTGGAAGGGCCAGGCGTTGCGATCCCGAGCGGAGTGACCCAGATGGGCGGCATCTCTGGAACCGACACCGCCGCACGGAACCTGCGCGGGATTGATGTGGAAATCCCTGCCGGCGCAAAAGAGCACCAGATCGTTTTCAAAAAAGCGGAGGCCGACGGCAAATACGGCGTCTTCATTGAACCAAGCTGGCTCACAATCCATGTGGTCAAGGATCGCACCCCGACCTCGTTCCGGATCCAGTTCTCGGAACC
>CAZAZT010000194.1:0-5554 GCA_964489645.1 uncultured Chthoniobacteraceae bacterium
GCGGCTGGGTCGTCAGGCAGGGCTGGGTTATCTCGGAGGCCGACAATCCGGATCGCGGATCCGAACGGGCGCGACGGATCTTTTGAACCGCTTAGGCGATGCATCAGGAAGCGGTTGTGATGGATCTCGACGATGGTCGAGACCTCTTGGCATGCCCCCACATAGATGTCGTGCTTGGGATAGAGACCATTCGTCCTCAGGAGGTCATCACCGCTTCCGACAACGACCGCAGCATCGGCGAGGAAGGTGTTGTGATGCACGGTCAACCGCCGGCTCGCGTTGCGCGCGGGACGTGTTTCCGCACCGTCATTGCTGTGAACATCGATGCACCAGTTCGGTGGTGACGGTCCGCTGGCCTCGAAACTTTTCGGGCGCTTCACGCGAACGAACTCGTTGTGCCGGGCCGTATAGCCGCTCCCGCGTGAACCGTTACTTGCGATGGCATGCCAAGCCCATTCAATCCGGTTCGCCTCGATGAGGTGACCGTCGCCTGTGCCGTTCCCCAAGAGAACAGGATAAGCAGCGACGTCATGGATGTGGTTGTGGTGGATGTGAGAACGGTCGCTAGTCCGGAACATCGCGACACCGGCGCGGCGGAAGTGCGAGATCTCGCAGTTGTCGACTGTGGCGTTGGTGCAGGAGATGGCGTATCCGGACGGATCCGACGTCTGGGCATCCAATGAGTCCAGCGGCGGGTTGGAGCCCCGGATGCGCAGGCCGGAGATACGTGAACCGCTCGCGAGCAGGATGAAATACTCGTCACCGGAATGGGATGCTGTGAGCAAGGGACCATTCGAGCCGTTCAACCCACGATCACCGGCGAGTGTCACTCTAGGGGGTATCTCGATGCGGTTGCCCGTGAAATTGACGACCGCGTTCGATCGTATCCATATCACGTCGAGAGGCCGGGAACGTTTGAGTGCCGACAACAACTCCTCGAGGGTTCCGACCGATGCCTTGGCGTCGGATGCCTTTGGTCCGGAGGTATAGCCTGCGCCGCCTCCGATCGGATCCCCGGCGCGGTTGATGTCTGCGCCAACGAGATCGGTCTCGTGGTCCGCTGCATGCAGCTGAGCCGTTGTCGCAACGCACATGTGGAGAAAGAGAAGAAATGTGGAAAGGAAACGGGCGGCTTGTGGGACGTAGGCGGACCAAGCGTTTATGGGGAAGGGGCTGGAGCGGGGGTCTCGCCCTGACGAACGATACCGAGCCCATCGAAGAGCACTCGGAGCGAGAGAAGGTTCCATGCTGGTGGGTGAGCCACACATTCCGGGAAGGAACAGAAGCGAGATGCGGGCCGAGAAAAGCAGCCACCGACCGAACCATCGATGGCCCGATGCGGGGTTCGGGAAAGGTCTGTCCCCTCGGCGGATGACTTTATGCTCGGCCGGAACTCACTCTTTCACAGATGGAAGAAACGTGAC
Organism: uncultured Chthoniobacteraceae bacterium; assembly: GCA_964489645.1. Classification (GTDB taxonomy): domain Bacteria; phylum Verrucomicrobiota; class Verrucomicrobiia; order Chthoniobacterales; family Chthoniobacteraceae; genus JBEEPE01. The sequence goes on from CAZAZT010000194.1 coordinate 1,425, forward strand.
TCTCGAGACCCATGAGGCGACCGCGGCCCGATCATGGGTGGTCAGCGCGGCGATGATCCGCACGTTCTGCAGGGATTTGGTGAGTGATTGAGGTGGTGCACGAAAGTGGCCGTCGGTCACTAGGACAGCGCATCGTGGGCGTTCATTCGCGGGAAGCTCGAGCAGGTGATGGATGACGCATTTCACATCCGTGCCTGAGGTGAACTCGAACCGGCATTCCTTGAACGTTGCCCCGGTCAGTTCGGAGACCACGGTGGAGAACGCGAAAACCCGTAGATCACCCTGTTCGAAAGGCTTGCTGCAGACATCCGCCAAGAACGGAAACGTGCTGTGCATGGAAGGACTGACATCGAGATAGAGATGGGTTCTCGAGTTGCGGAAGCGTTTGCGTTGACGAATCGGGACAGGATACCGGTAAAGGAGAGGGGCTGTTCCGGTGAGGGCGCGAACGGCCGCGATCCTCCGATCTCGCGCATTCAGCAGCGGCCCTTGACCATCGGATTCGCTGACGGGAGCCCATCGACGTTGCGTGGACGGGTTGGTCATGCACGTCCGGAAGATCTCACGGACTGCGCGTTTGAATCGTGTGCCCACTGCGGTCTGGCGATGTTGCAAGACGGACTGGACCATCGGATCCAGATCTCCCAAGCCGTTCGTGCGGCCCGCTTCCTTGCAGACATTGGTGCAGGCATTGGCAATCCCGCTGGCAATCCATTCGGGCCGCGACCGATGGGAGTGATCGCCGAGAAGAAAAGGGGGCGTCGCGACCTCAGGCCCGTCATGTTCTTGTATCGTCCTGCGGAGCAGTTCGAAAACGTCGTGATAGGTGACGTTTGCGGAATCCTTTCCGTACAGAAGGTTGATGACCCGTTGCTCGCTCTCTGGAAGATCCGCGATTTCGGCAGAGAAGCATCCTGGCCAACTCGGTGGCGGCCTCAGCAATCGGCTAGGGAAGGCGTCAAAGCGGTACGTTGCGACGAAGAGGTTGACCCCGAGTGACGCGCCGACCGTCCTTGCCAGAAGTGAGTTGATGATCGCGTCGAACGCGACGTTGTCCGCTGCTGAGCAAGGTTCCAACAGGTCCGTATGGCCGAGGATGATGTGATAAAGCTCATGGAAGATGAGCAGACCAAGATCCGCATCGGATCTGCAGAAAGCGTCGATGAATCGCTCATTGAGGAGGAGGCGCGGCGCGGAAAGACATTCCACGGCTGCACTCTCGATCGTCTCACTCAGCTGTATGTCCAGAAGCGTGAATATCTTCTCCATGTGGAGCGAGGCGGCGGGGATAAGATTGAGGATGCGCTCACGGATGGCGCTCTCTTTCTCCGAGGAAGGTAGGCGGTTCAGGATGCTCATAGGGTCACGAGAGGGTCATCAAACGCGATGGTGTTGTTGAGGAGCTGTTCCCACGTGAGCACGGGGGTGCGTCTTGCGAGGAACAGGTTCGCGACGCAGCGGGAGAGGACGCCTGCGCATACCAACGGATCTGCGCAAAGGGTGTGGACGATCTCCGAGCGCTCGCCTTGACGAGGATTGAAGCGGAAGCCTACGAGGAAATCCGCACCCCAGTCCGGGACCACAGGATTCCCGAACTCGTTGAAGAACGTGGAGGGATCCGCGAAACGTTTGCGGATCCGTTTTTGCAAATTAGCGGATTGCGTTTGCGCTGTCCTGCCGAGGTTCCTGGCGAGCTCGGGCAGTTTCGAAGCAAGTGCCTCAGCAAAGGCGAAGACTTTGACGCCCTTCGAGATCAGGCATCGGCGTGATCGGTAGGTTGTCGTCGGGATGTAGACCCGGTGTGTATAGGAGAGGAGTCGAGGAGAGTTGGCCTCGGGCGCACTTGTCGTCTGAGAGGAGGTGGTGATGGAGGGTCTGTTGGCTGTGTTCATGTTCCTGCGTGGATTTGCGGTGGGGTAGGCTTGGTTAAGCGGCGGGGATCCGCAGACGGTCCCAGAGGCCGAGGAAATGCGAATGCACGTCTTCTGGGTTCAGCGAGGAGCCTTGCGGGAAAAAAGCGTTCATCAGGTTTCTCGCGTACCTGTCCCGGAGGGCTCTTGGCTTCCCTTTGCATGCCGTCTGGATGGCCACGACGTAGGGGTGAACTTTATTCCACGTCCTTGAATCGCGCTCGTTGGCTGGGTCAACGACACGTTGCAACAGGGAGGCCAGCACTTCGGCGGTGGTGGCAGAGATGCTCCCTCGCGACCGCTCTTTGAGATAGATGGCGAGCGCGATCGATCTCCTGAACTCGGGGACCTTTTCTGAGGAGATAGCCTCTAGGACCAGGTTTGAGAAATCGGTTTCACTGAGCTTTAACGGCGAGTTGGACGCGTGGATGAGCCGCTCCAGAGGATCTGAGATGCTCAGCAACTCCTTCCAAGGATCGTCATCCCGCAAAGCTGCGCTGCCCCATGCGAAGCGGTGCACCCCGAGAAGGGCCGCTTGATCGACGGTTCGATAGGCGCGACCCGGGTGCCCATTCAGGACGGCGAGCATCAGCGATGTCTCAAGATCGATGTGAACGCGCCGTTCTGAGGTGTCACCTGCGATCGCCAGACGCGCGGCGTGCACGCCTAACCCGGTTCGATACAGCGTGGTCAGACGACGGGTGGAGAGACGATGTCCGGCGACTTTCAGTTGCGCTTCGAGAGACAGGAAGTAGTCGCCGAGATCCGGTGGACGCGAGCACAGGGTCTGGAAGTGACGCCTCCCCTTCGCGAGAAGATCCGGAAGGTCCGTCGTGAACGCGTGTCGGTCTTTGAACTGGTCAAGCAAGACCGCCCGTTTGTCGCCATTGGACAAGTCGCACCAATCTGGGACCTCGATCAGGAAGCCGAATCGGTCCGCAAGTGCAGGATCGAGGGGCTCGACGCCGTGATAGATATCGTCGCTCCCTGCGTCATCGGATGCGGGCGGGTTCATTGCGGCCCAGCGGTATTTCAGATTCCGAAGCGGGATGCCTTGGATACGCCGCTCGTGGACAATGGAGAACAGTTTGTTCTGGAGGTCTGGGCGGGTCCGATTGATCTCATCGAAAAACACCACCTCCGCATCCCAGATGGCGGTTGGCGTTGAGATGTACCGGAGGGCTGTCTGCTCGGCGTTCGGTATCGGAATCCCGACCAGATCGTCGTAGTTCACGAGAGATGCGTTGTAGAACCGGTAATCCAGTCCGAGAGATTCGGCCAAGCGTTCCAACAAGAGGCTTTTTGCGGTGCCATGTTTTCCGATGAGGAGCAGAGGCTCCTCCGTGATCAGCGCGGCGAGCAGAACGGATTCGAGGTGGTCCCATCCGTGAAGGCCGAGCGGTGAGGTGATCCGTGCGGTTTTGGCGGAGGGCTGTGGTATCGATGCCACCATGCTTGATGAGGTGGCGGTTGGAGCGATTGCGAGTGATGACATGGACGATGGAGGCGTGAAGGTTTACAAAGCTGGATCCTTGGATGAGGAGACCATGACGGAGGTAGGTGTAGGTGCTCATCGTTCCCGGGAACGTCGTGACCTTGAGCGAATGGAAGCGCGCTGGTTCCAGCGCAATCTCCTACGCGTGTAGTCGTTGAGGCTTGAGGTGTGGTATGACAGCCACGTGCCGTGGCTATTCCAGAGAAGCGGAAGTGCTTTGCTGTGAACGTGGATTGGAGAGAAGAGACGGAGATGCATGGCTAGGTTCAGTTGGTGTTAGGTCTGACACACCAAGAACCCGAGCGATGCGCTGGTACCTTGCGGTTCCAGCAGAAGCTTGGAGAGATTTCCGTTCGCAACCATTCGGTCACGCACATCGATCAGATTGCTCCGATCAAGCCACCGTGGGATTTCTCCTTCCCCGGTTGGCAGCTTCGGATTTCAGGTCCGAAGCGTTCTTGATGTACGTGAATAATGGCCGAAAACGGCAAGCGGTAAAGCGGCCCCTGTGTCATAAAATCCCCACGCAGAATCGTGGAATCAGATCCGTCGATATGGAGACATCGAACGAGGATGAACGCCGCGTAGGCGAACAGCGGCACTCAACATCGGTCGGGATAACACGCAAACAGCACATGGAAACATCACCACAACAGTGACTTAAAGTCACCGGCTCCGGAAGGTCTCGCTCATGCAAATGGATTCGATGAACGAGCGAAGAGAGA
>CAZAZT010000195.1:0-5384 GCA_964489645.1 uncultured Chthoniobacteraceae bacterium
CGGGCGGGATTCTTTCCGGTGTCGGTAACGGGTCGTTCGGGAATGCGGGCAACGTGATCCGGTTGAGTGCGAACAGCGGGGCGCAGGGGGTTCGTTTTGCGGGGGGGACGAGCTACACGCTTACGGGGCGCACGATCAACCTGAACAACCCAGTGGCTGCCACCCCTGTTGGTATTGATGTGACGGCAGGGACGGTGGCGACATTGGATGCGCCGTTCATTTACAGCGCGGCGGCGAATGCCCTGCAGAAGAACGATATCGGTATCCTGGTGCTGGGTGCGGACAGTTCTGGGTGGGCGGGCCCAGTGACGGTGGCTGCAGGGGCGATCCGGATGGCGAACGGGAACGCGTTGGGTTCGGGGATGATCTCGATCTCTCCTGCGTCGGCGACGCGTGGGATCGCGTTGCAGTTGGCCGGCGGGATCAGTGTCACGAACACGATCTCGTTGCAGGGGAACAACAATCTGTTGTTCGGGGGGATCCAAGGGGGAGGTCAGTTGCAGGGGGTTTCGGGGACGAACTCGGTGCAAGGGTCTCTTTTGATGCCATTTGACGCGATGATTGGAGCGGAGGCTGGGGCGGTGTTGAATCTTCTGGGCGGGATCAACAACGCGACCACGACGGCGCGCTCTTTGATGTTCGGCGGCGCGGGAGAGATCAATCTCGCCAGCAACATGATCTCTGCGACTTCCGTCACCGCGAACCAGTACGCAGGATTCCTGAAAGTCGGTTCGGGCACGCTCAACGTGACGACCGCCAACACGGTCGTACCGAGTGCAGCGACGGCCTTGCAGGTGAGGGAGGGTGCGTTGGTGTTGAAAGGGGCTGGGACGATCGCGCTGGGGGCGACCATGGCGATGAACACCTATTCGGGTGGGACGTTGCGGTTAGATAACTCTGGGGTGAGCACATCCAATCGGTTGGGAGTCAATCGCCCGTTGACGATGAATGGGGGGGCGTTCGAGTTGATCGGGAATGGGGGTGCGGATGTGGCGGAATCCTTGGGTTTGGCATCGTTCGGTTCGGGGCACTCGGTGGTGACGGTGGCGGCGGGTCAGCGCGCTGATCTTTCCTTGGGTTCGCTGACCGCGAATGCGGGTTCGACGGTTTTGTTCCGCGGGACGCAGTTGGGTTTGGCGCCGGGGGCTGGGGTTGCATCGGTGATCCCGTCGTTGGCGCCTTTGTTCACTGGGCAGAACGGCGCGTTGGGAGCGGCGAACAAGGGTATCCTGCCATGGGCGATGGTCGATGGGACGGAGAGCGGGTTGGGGGTCGGCTTCGCGACGAGTTCGGCGACCAACGGGACCGTGGGGAACCCTTCGAGTTGGACCACGGGTTCCACCACGGTCACGGTTTCCAGCACCGTGGGGATGGTGCCGGGAATGTTGGTGACGGGCAATGGCATCCCTGCGAACGCAACGGTGGTATCGGTCACGAGCGGGACTCAGTTCGTGATGAGTGCGAACCCAAGTAGCAATCAGACCAATCAGAATCTCACGTGGTACTCGACAGTGCCGACGGTGTTGCGGGGGTTGGGTGCGGGGGAAACGGTCCCTTCGGTACGAGCGGAGGCTATTGCCAACGTGGTCTCGAACGCGGTGGAGGTGGTGCCGGGTTCTACGACCATCAACTCGTTGACGTTCTTGACGGGAGGTGGCGCGAGTTTGGCCAAGTCGGTGTTCGTGACGGTGGACAGTGCTGGGATGATTTTCGCTCAGGGTTCGTCGGGATTGACCGGGCAGGGCTATGTGAGTGGCACCAACCGTGAGTGGAGGGTGTTCACGCCTGCGACGTCCTCGGCGAGTGTGACCCCGATGGTGGGGCTGACGGGATCGGGTGGGTTCACGAAGGCGGGTAAGGGCACCTTGCGATTGGATGGAGTGAGCCTGTACACGGGAGGAACGACGCTGAATGAAGGGGTGATGAGATTCGCTGCAGGAGCGAACACGTTGGCACCGCTTCAGGGCATGACGGTGAACGCGGGCGCGACCTTGGACCTCAACGGGAACAGTCAGTGGATCAGCGGTTTGGCTTCGACAGGAGCGGCGGCGGCATCGGGCGTTTGGGGAGGGACGATCGTATCGGACGCCCCTGCGACATTGGCGATTGTCCCGAACAATTCCTTCGGCGGGTCATTGAACGGTACTGGGCTTTCAGTGGTGAAGGGTGGCACGAACGCGTTGAACCTTTTTGGTGCGAACGGGTTCGGCGGATCGCTGCGTTTGTTCGGGGGCCAGACGACGGTGGCGGACAACGGGGTGTTGAGCGGGGTGGCATCCATCGAGGTGAACTACTCGACGTTGTTGTTGGACAACCAAAGCAGCACGGTGGGGATGGCGGACCGGTTGCGGGATGCCGCGCCAATCGCGTTGCGCGGTGGGACATTGTACATGGCAGGTCGCGACAACATGCAACTCAGTGAGCGGGTGGGAGCGGTGACGTTGGATGCTGGATACTCCAATCTTCGGGTGGATCGGAATGGAGGGATTGCTGGCACTGAACTGCTGCTCGGGTCGTTGACGAGATTGGCAGGTACGGGGTCGATGTTGTTGCTGAACTCCACCGTCACGCTGGGTCTGATCGGTTCGAATCCGCGTATCTTGGTGGATTCGGCTCCGGCGTTGACGTCCAACATCCTAGGTGGGTGGGCCAGCGTTTCGGGTGTTGAGTTGGCGAGTTACGTCCCAGGGATCGGGTTCGGAGCGTTGAACACAGCGGGTTTTGCGGGGTACGACGGTGTGGCATTCCCTGGGACCAGTTCACCGAGCGCTAACCTGCGCTTGGCGGCGGCAACGTTCACCGTGCCGGATGTCGGTGGGGTAGGTACGTCTGGCGTTTATGGGGCGAACGCGATCGCCAACCCTGTCAACGCGAACGGGCAGAACATCGCATTCGCTGATGCGTTGGACACCTTGAACCTGACCTCGGGTGGATATGTGAGATCCGGCAACGTCACGAGTAGCATCGGCGCAAGCGTCGGATCAGGACGATTGACGGCGGGCGGATCGAGTCCATCGGGTGTGGTGGACCTGTATCTTCACAACAACCAGAACACTTTGACGGTGAACTCTTTGGTAGTGAATAACGGGTCGTCGCCGATCCGTTTGGTCCTCGGTTCGTTGGGTGGAGGCACGACGGTGCTGACGGGTGCCAACACGTTCACCGGTGGGTTGATCGTGAATGGCGGAACGGCACAACTCAACCTGGCGGGTGCGGACGGAGGGGCGACGGTGGCGGTGCCGCTGGCGTCCTCCGCGGCCAACAAGACGTTGGTGCTGAATGGTGCGGTGGTGCAGTGGTTGGCCAATGATCAAGTGGCCTTCGGCGCTGTGCCAGTCGTGAATGGGGGAGGCAACGTGAACTTGAACAATTTCAACCAAACGTTCGCAGGCCTTGAGATCAATGCGAACGGTGGGGCGGTCCCGATCGTGCAGACGGGCACGGGAACGCTTACGTTGACGGGTAATATCTCGGTACTGAACAGTGCGGCGAACAACACCGCTCCGAGCATCACGGGTAAACTTGATCTGGGTGGCGCGACACGGACGTTTGACATTGGCGAGGTGATGATCAACGGGTCGTCCGTGTTGGGTTCGGCGAATGGGGTGAACTCGGCAGGTGTGGCGGCTTTCTCGGTTCCGGCGACGATCAGCAGCGCGTCATCGAGTGGGACGACGGGGTTGACGAAAACGGGGGCAGGGATCCTTGCGTTGAGCGGGGCCAACACCTTTGGTGGCGGGGTGACTGTTTCCTCGGGGGGATTGATGATCGGCGCGAACAGCACGCCCTCCGCGGTAGGTTCCACGGTGACGTCGGGACCGTTGGGGACAGGTGCGTCGAGTTTGGCGTCCGGCGCTTTCCTCACGGCGACAGCAGCTTACACGATCGCGAATCCGATGACACTCCCGTCGACGACGAGGTACCTCGGTGCCGCCGATCTCACGCTGAATGGGCCGCTCACCTTGGCGGGGAGTGTGACGACGTTCGACGTGGCGATGTTGAGTGGACGGTTGTTGATCGGGACTTCGCAGACAGGTGCGTCCACGGGATTTGTGAAGACGGGCAACGGGGTCCTGCAGTTGGTCGGGACTTCCACGATGGGCGGGATGTCCACGACGAACGGCTCTCCCAACGTCACGGTGACGAGCACTGCGGGCCTGTTGCCGGGGATGGCTTTGACGGGGCCAGGCATCCCAGGGGGCGCGGTCGTCTTGTCCGTGACGAATGGCACGCAGTTCGTGATGTCGGGCAATGCGAATGCGACGGTGAGCGCGCAGACCTTGAGTTATTACACGAACAGTTTCGGTGGGGGGATCTCGGTTCTGGACGGGGGGCTAGCGGTGCCGTTTGGCACTTCGCCTACGACGCATTTCACGGCGGGATTGGGGCAGTCGGCTTCCGGGGTCCTGTGGGGTGGGTTGGGGACTGGACCGGTGACCATCTCATCGAATGCACGGTTACACACTGCGGGGAATGCGACGTTGATGAATGCCTTCACGTTTGGATCCTTGGTGGGTTTGAGCAATGCGTCGGGAACGGGGACGATCACATTGCAGGCTCCTGCGACGCTGGCTTCAGGGGTCACGACGATCAGCACGGAGGTCAACACGGGACTGGATCTACGTGCCCCTGTGTCCAATGCGTCACAGGTCACGGGAATCGTGAAGACGGGTCAGGGGAGTTTAGGGATCAACATCACGGGTCTGGAGTCGGTGCCGTTGACCGTGGTGAATGGTGGAGCGCTGACCTTGTATGTGGAGGGGGACGGGAACCCTGGCAATCGAGCGCTGAGCACCTTGAGTTTCGCTTCCACTTTGCCGGTGTTGACGTTGAGCACGGCTGGGCAGCAGAGGCATTACAACCAGGCGGCAAACCAAGTGCTGGTGCCTTCCTCTTTCGTGTCGTCGGGTCTGGCGAATGGGATGACGTTGACGGCGAACAACGGGTTGGGTTTGCGGTTGGCGAATGATGTGGCCTTCAACACGGTTTCCACGAATCAGGGGCCGACGTTCAATATTGTGGGAGCGACCGCATCGAATGCGACCATCCCGTTGACGCTGACGGGCACGATGAGTGGGGGACCGACGGGTCCGTCGGTGGTGGTGCTGACGAAGTCTGGCACGGGGTCGTTGGTATTGACGGGAACGAACTCATTCGGGGGTGCTGGGTCGATCGTGGACATCACGAGTGGCGTTTTGCAGGTGGCTTCGGATGCGGCTTTGGGAGATGCGGCCAACGTGATCCGGATCTCGACCAACAATGTGGCGTATGGGCTGCGCGCGTCGGGCACGTTCAGCACGGGGCGGACGTTATCAACGAACGCTGCCGTATCGGGATTGATGGTCACGGAGGGAGCGACGCTGACGTTGACTGCGCCGTTGGTG
>CAZAZT010000196.1:0-5338 GCA_964489645.1 uncultured Chthoniobacteraceae bacterium
GGATCCTGCACCGTGGTCGGCCGCCTCACCTCGCCCGTCGAACAAGACCGCATCCAGATCCACCTCGGCAAAGATGACCGGATTGTCATCGACCCCATCAATCGTGAAATCGGTTCCGCAGCGAATCTCCACCTCTCCATCCACCGATCCAACGGAGAACTCCTGGCAGCAAACGATTCCGCAGGTGCCAATCTCGATTCCGAAATCCCGCTCACTTTCAAGTCACCCAAAGAGGACGACTACATCATCCACGTGGAGGATGCTGCTCATCGAGGTCATCCCAACTTGGTTTATGCGCTCCGACTCCTGAAAAATCCTGCTCCCTTCGAGATTGCCGTGGCCTCTGACCGGTTCGTCGCGCCAAAAGGCGGCGCCTTCACCGCAAAAGTCACAGCTCAACGAAAAGGGATGAACGGACCGATCAGCATCCTCGTGGAAAGCGGCGACGGAGAGCCACTTCCAGAAGGCGTCCACATCGAGAATGCAGTGATCGAAAAAGGGAAAAATGAGACCACCCTCAAGGTCATCCTCCCCGATGCCATCCCTGAGGGGACCATTCGACACCTGCTCTTCCGAGCTGATGCATCCGAAAACGGCCAATCCTTCTCCACCCTCGCATCCCTGAAAGCAGAAGGGAAAAAAGGGAATCAAAAGAAGAACGATTCCCTCTCACTCGCTCTCAATGCGATGCCGCAACCGCCGCGTCGCCTCACCGAGGGCTTTCCGCTCTGCGTCGGCCCAGAAGCACCAGACTTCTTCCGCATCGAACTCACCGATCGAGGCGCCCTTCTCACGCGCACCCTCGGAAAAGGTCAGTTCGTCCTTCGCCAAACCGCCATTGATAAATCATTTGACGGCAACGCAATGGTCCGATTCGAAAACCTGCCAGAAGGGGTCACCATCTCCCACTCCGGAGCGCGAGGCGGACGCATCGCCGGACAGGTCGACTTCGTCTGCGAGATCAAGGGACCCGTGATGCCCATGGAAAAACCGATGTCCTTCGACATTGTCGCAAGCGCAGATTTCAAAGGCGCCTCCAAGGAAATCCGACTGAAATCTGTTCCGCTCAAACTCGTGGACCCGCTCGAGATCAATGCCTCCCTCCCAGAAGGCCCCGCCGCCCCAGGTTCGCAAGTGCCCCTTCAGATCCTGATCACGCGTCACGACCCCTCAAACAACGCTCCCGCCGAAATCGCGATCGCAGGACTTCCTGAAGGCGTCTCCATCCCTTTGCCCCTGAAGGCCCTCGCAGCCAATGAATCCGCCATCACCGTTCCGCTCACCATCGCTCCATCCACACCAGACGGCCAACACAACGCCATCACCGTGACAGCGACCACTCGCAGCGATGGAGCCCCGAAAACCGTCACTTCAGAAACCCTCCGACTCCAAGTCAAACGATGAGCTGGATCCCGTCCCGAAAGTTTCACCACGTGCTGCTCCTGATGTGCCTTTGCCTGCATTGCATTCATGCAAAGGATGATCCAACACGGGTTGAAATCCCTTCCGAAGTCAGGATCTCCCCAGACTCCGTCTCGCTCACATCTCCTCTCCAAACACTTCAACTCGTCGTGACTGGGGTCTATCCAGATGGCACCGTGCGAGACCTCACCCGTGTCGCGAACTACCGTTTCGACGACCCTCTCGCAGGTTCAATCGAGCAAGGTCTCATCTCACCGAAGGCCAACGCAAAGACCTCGCTGAACATCGAGGTCGCCTCCCTCACAAAGACCATCCCTGTGCAGTTCTCTCATCAGGACGCTCAAGAAAGGATCCCCTTTCTGACGGGCACGCTCGCGGCACTCTCCAAGAACGGTTGCAACTCCGGGGGGTGCCACGGGGCGCCGAGCGGCAAAGGCGGTTTCGCCCTTTCCATGGTGGCCTTCGACCCTGAATCGGACAAGAACACCCTCACCCGCGACCTGTTCAGCCGGAGGATCAATCCCACCGAGCCAGAATCCAGTCTCCTCCTGCGGAAGCCGCTCATGAAGACCGCTCACCGAGGCGGCCTCAAACTCTCAACGGACGACGAATCTTACCGCATTCTCCTCGAATGGATCCGACAAGGCTGCCAGTTCGATTCGCCGGAAACACCCAGGATCACCCATATCACCATCGGCCCCGAAAACCGAAGAACCCTCCACGCGCCTGCGAACACACAACAACTCCGAGTCGCCGCGTCATTCAACGACGGATCCTCACGGGACATCACACGCCTCGCGATGTACTCCAGCTCCGACGACACAACGGCGACCGTGGATCCGAACGGACTCGTCACCGCCGTCAAACGCGGACAAGTCGCCATCTCAGTGCGGTTCCTAGACCAAGTCGAAACCTTCAACCTCACGTTCATCGATCACGTACCGGGATTTAAGTGGCATTCGCCCCAACCCAATAACTTCATCGACGAGAAAGTCTTCGCTCTCCTCAAACGACTCAATGTCCCGCCATCGGACACAACGTCCGATTCGGAGTTCATCCGAAGAGTCCATCTCGATGTGACCGGACTTCTCCCCGCCCCTCAAGACACCGAGGCCTTTCTTGCGGACACCAACCCCAAAAAGAGAGCCGCACTGATTGATCGTCTGCTTGATTCGCCGCAGTTCGCTCGCTTTTGGGCGTTCCGATGGGGGGATCTCCTTCGCGTGGCTCCCACAACGGTTTCCGAGCCTGGGACACACAAATACAACGAATGGCTGGTTGAATCGTGGGAACGGAATCTTCCCTACGACCAGTTCGCTCGGGCACTCCTCACAGCCCAAGGCAGCACCCTCGAAAATCCTCCAGCCAACTTCTTCCGCACGACAGCGAACACTTCTGAAGCCACCGAAATGACGGCTCAGATCTTCCTCGGATCAAGGATCCAATGCGCAAAATGCCATAACCATCCGTTCGAACGATGGACTCAGGACAACTATTATGGCCTCGCCGCTTTTTTTGAACGCATCCAACGCCGCAAAGGCAACCGCGCCAACGAGATGTTCATCTTCCCTGCGCGCCGAGGAGAGATCACGCAGCCGCGAACCAATCGCGTCATGTCCCCATGGTTGCCCGGTCAAGGCACTCCGAACATCGCTGCTGAAACAGACCGTATCACCACCTTCGCCGATTGGTTGACCAAGCCCGACAACCCGTATTTCGCTCGCGTGGAGGCAAATCGCATCTGGTCGCAACTGACCGGTCGCGGCATCGTCGAACCGATCGACGATTTCCGTGATTCAAACCCTCCCTCCAATCCCGATCTGCTGGATGCACTCGCTGAACATTTCATCCGCTCAGGTTTCGATCGGAAGCAACTCATCCGCACCATCCTGAACAGCGCGACCTATCAACGGTCCTCGCGTGCCTTTGATCTCAACCGAGACGATGATCGCCTCTTTTCCCATGCCCGCCGACAACTCCTCTCCGCGGAACAACTCCTCGATGCCGTCTGCCAGATCACCGGCCAACCCGAGCGTTTTGGAAGCCTTCCACAAGGTACTCCCGCAACTCAACTTCCTGCCCCACAACCCTCCAATCTCTTCCTCGTAGCGTTCGGACAACCCGCTCGACAAACTTCCTGCGCCTGCGAACGACAAAGCCAACCAAGCCTCACTCAAGCGCTCCAACTCGCGAACAGTCAGACAGTTGAAAATCGCATCAAAAGTGGGGACGGTGCCTTCATCAAAAAATTGCTCGGAGAGAAGAGGGCCGATGAAGACATCATTAATACCCTCTATCTGGCAGCCCTCTGCCGAAAGCCATCCGGTTCAGAACGCCAACAAACCCTCACGTATCTCGGATCGAAACCCGACAAAGCCGAGGCAATGGCAGATGTCGTGTGGTCCATCCTCAACCTTCGTGAGTTCATCTTCCGCCAATGAACCGCAGCCTCCTTCCGCTTTTTATCGCATCACTTCCCCTGTGCTCCTTCGCTGCACCCATCAGCTTTCGCGAAGAGATCGCCCCGGTGCTCCTCGAACACTGCCAAGCATGCCACGGCCCATCCGATCAACGTGGAGGATACCGGGTCGATACCATCGACCTCCTCTCTCGGAACGAAGATCCCAGCTCCCCTGTTCTCTCACCGAACCACCCCGAAAAAAGTGCCCTCTACCAACTGCTCATCTCCACGGAGTCCGCCGAACGCATGCCCAAAAAGGCCCCTCAACTCCCGTCACCCATCATCGAAAAAGTCCGCCAATGGATCGCTGAAGGCGCCCGCTTCGATACCGATGAGCGCCACGCTCCTTTAGTGGAACTCGTTCCACCCAAGCGGTATCCAGCGGCACCAGAGAACTACGCGGCCCCTTTTCCAGTGACCGCTCTGGCCTTCACTCCCGATGGCAAGCGACTCTTGGTCAGTGGCCTAAGAGAGATCATCGTCCGTGATTCATCGTCCGGAGAACTGCTCCAACGTATTTCCAACATCCCCACTCGAACTTTTGACATCCTCATCCACCCGGACGGGTCATCGTTCCTGACCGCAGGAGGTTCTCCCGGCGAATCCGGCGAGATCCGTCAATACGACCTCGCCAGCGGAACATTCATCCGCCAACTCGCAGCGTCCACAGACGCATTCCTTGACGTGGAAATCTCCCCCGACGGCAACTCGCTCGTCGCTGCGGGAGCCGACCACTCCCTCTCCATCATCGACATGCGTACAGGCCGAAAATCTCATCGCCTGAACGCGCATGCAGACGCAGTCACCGGCCTAGCAATCAGTGCAGACGGCAAGCGGTTTGCATCGGTTGGCCTCGATCGCATCGCCAAGGTGCATGATGTCTCAACGGGCAAGTTGGTGAACACGTATCGCGAGCACCAAGCACCTCTTTTTGCTGTCGGCTTTCTCCCGGGCGACGAACTCATCACCGCTGGAAAAGATAAGTCCGTGCACGGCTGGAAGGTGGCAGATGTGAAAAAAACACGCGATATCACGGGACTTGGGGACGTCTTCAAATCAGCGCTCGGAGAGGACAGCATCTACCTCGGCGGCGCCTCCGGAAAAGTGTCCCAAGCGAACACCGAAAAGCTGAGCGTGCAGCGCAGTTACGACGGTTTGACGGACTGGGTCAACTCTCTCGCAGTGCACCCATCGAGCCACTCACTTGCTGCTGGATCACATGACGGAAAAGTCATGGTGTGGTCGACCGAGGACGGGACCGCGCGTTTCAGCATCCATGCACAGCCAGTCAGCCAAACGGCGAAAACGAGCGCAGCAAAAGCCAGATAGAATACACCCAATACCGCGCTACGGATTCCGGCGGAACAGTCGACGCGCCACCACCGGCACCGCAACCGGCCTAGGAGTCTGCAAGCCACCCGCCACGGGAGCCGCCGCCACGGGAGCCGCCGCCAC
>CAZAZT010000197.1:0-5333 GCA_964489645.1 uncultured Chthoniobacteraceae bacterium
ATGTTGATCGGCTTATCCCCCGTGTATCCCAACACCATCACCGACGACCCCGCATTCACATTGATCCGAGGCACCGCCCCTCCCACCGAGTCGCCCGAGAGGTTCAAGATACGCAGCATGTACCCGTTCGCACTGCTCACGTTCAGGATCTGACCCCCGATCAAACCCACATCCGACAACTCGATCGTGTTCGCCGTGTTCGATCCGTTGTTGCCGATGTGCAGGTTCCCCACCGCATTGGCCCCGCCACTCAAACTCACCAAGTTCGCGTAACTGATCACGCCCGAACTCCCCGTCCCGTTGTTCTGCAACGACAGCACCCCACCATTACCGATGACCGCCGTCGTGCCCGAGAACACCGGCGAAGGCGATGCCACGTTCAACCCAGCCAGCACCAAGGTCCCCGCATTCACCCGCACGCCACCTGTGAACTGGTTGTTGTTCCCCAGCACCAACGTCCCCAAACCCTCCTTCGTCAGACTGTACGCGTTGCCCCCGTCATCCAAAATCATGTTCAACGTCAACGTCGCCTGCGGCGCATCCACACGCGCCACCGTGTTGCCAGACAACGTTGTGTTCACGTTGTTCCCTTGGATCGTCAAGTTGTTCGTCCCCCTCAACGTCAACTCCGTCCCGCTCAACACCAACGCATTGCTCAATGTGTTCGCCGCAGACGACGTCAAATACGTACCACTCGCCCCCACCGTCAACGCTCCCGTCCCAACCGGTCCAGAAGTGAACGCTGTCACCAAACCCGTCGTCCCATCGCGAGTCGTCACGTTCGTGCTCGCGCCTACCGCCAACCCGCCCGCCGTCACATTCACCCCACCCCCGAACAGGTTCGCTCCCGACAACTGCAGCAACCCGTTCCCCGCCTTGATCACCCCCACACCTGCCGCATTGCTCGCGCTACTGATCGGAGCACTCACATTCAACGTCGGCGTCACATTCGCCACCGTCGTGTTCCCGTTCACCGTCACCGGCGCCACCGTGAACGTCCGCGTCGCTCCCCCAAGATCCACCGCCATCCCCGCCGTCCCCGTCCCTGAAATCGTGGCAACCGTCCCCACGTTCGAGGACGTCGCCGTCACATCCCCCGTCAACGTCAGCACCCCCGTGCCCATAGTGATCTGAGGCCCCGCCGAACCGCCCCCGTTGTTGTTCAACACCAACCCTGCAAAACTCTGGTTGAAGTTATTCAAGGCCAACACCCCAAGCCCATTGATCACCGGCGTCACCGTCGTGTTCACCTGGTTGCTCCCCAACAAACGCAAGGTCGCCGCATTGATGATCAAATCCCCCGCAGGAATCGCCACCGTCGTCGCCCCATCCGCCCCTGCGACATTCAAATCCAATATTCCCGTGTACCCCAAACCGCCACTGAGCACCGTGCCCCCCGTGTACCCGCTCGGCGCGTTGAGCACAGTCGCAACAGAGTTGATCGGCGTGTACACCAACCGGGTCTGGCCTCCGAACCCGTTATCCACGATCGCCGAGTTGATGTTCACCGTCGTCCCTTGGTTCACCGTCAAATACAACGGCTGTACCCCGAAGGCCGTCCCCCCAGAAGTGATGCTCCCGTTCCCTACCGTCGACCCGATGCTCTTCCCGGTGAAGCTGCCCGACAGCAACAACCCACCCGATGTCAGGTTCAAGATGTCCGAACTATCCGCGAACGTGAGCCCCTGACCATTCGCATTCGCGATCAATGCCATCGCGTTGATCGCGTACATATCCGAGCCTCCCGAAGCCGATGGCACCGAGAAACTCGAGATCCCCGTCCCGCCCGATCCCGCCGAACTCGCCGCCGAACTCATCACGAACTGCGTCGCATTGGTCACCGACAACACCGTCGCCCCCGCAGGGATCCCCGTCCCGCTCACCGTCATCCCAGGGGCCAACCCGGTCGTGCTCGCCACAGTGACCGTCGGACTCCCCAAGGTGGTCGCCAATCCCGTCAAGGACACACTGCTAAGCCGCAGATTGTACGTCGCCACCCCCGGCGCAGCCACCATGTACGCTGCATCGTAACCCGCATACCCAGCGCTATTGAGCGCGCCGAACCCTCCCGCTGCTCCACCCGAAGCCGGCGTGGTGTAACTGAGGAAATCCACCGCATTCGTCGCCCACGGATAGATGTTGTTCACCAACGCCGGTGCACTCGCGAAAACCACACGCGCATTCGAACCCATCTGCCCAGCAACGTTCAGTAACAGCAACGTCGCGTCCGCACCACGCGTCAAACTCCCCATCGATAATGTCGTCGACCTGACAGGCCCTTGGCCAGCATTGTTCAATGTCAACAATGTCTGCCCCTCCGAGAGGGTCAGGTTCCCCATCGTCTCCACCACATTCGCCAGATCGCGCCCATTCAAAATCAGGGTCCCCCCCAAGCTCACCACGTTTGCCGCATCATTCACGCGGTTCGGCAGATACATCGTCCCACTGTTGCTGATGGTCAACTGGCCGTAACCCAGCGTGATCCCCGATGTCCCCGACAAACGCCCCTCATCCACCAGCGTCACGCTGCTCCCGTTGATCAACGTCCCGCCCGTGTAGGTGTTGTCGCTGCGCATGGTCAACGTCTGGTTCGCAGCCTTGTTGAAGAACAGACCCGTCCCTTGGATCGAGCCGCCCCATTCCGACGCCGCAATCGAATCCGAGGAGATCAGCAACCCCGTTCCAGTCACCACCCCACCAGAACCCGCCCAAGCGTTCCGGTTCGGTGACGCCAACTGTCCCACCATCTGTGCGTTGCTCCCCAAATTCAACGTCGCCCCCGGGCCGATCGCAAGGTGTTGTCCCGACGCACCGCCCTGCACTCCCTGCCATAGCGTGTTCTCGCCCCCGTTCAGCGTCACCGTCCCGCCCAATATCGTGAAGTAACTCCCCGCCCCAGCGTTGAAGTACTGCTTCGTGTTGAACGTCACATCCCCTCCCAACCCCTTCGTCACGTTCGCCGAGTTGTACATCGCCGCGTTCACCGCCAACGAAGCCCCCGTATCCACCAGCAACGCCCCCTCCGCACTCGTCAATGTCGGCGCCGTCGCCACCGCAGGACTGTTCGTGTTCGGGAAACTCCCGAGCGCGATCGCCGGCGCACTCCCCAGCGCCACCAATGCCGCATTCCCGATGCTCTGGTTCGCTCCCGTCGACAACAGCATCCCTGTCGCGAGCGCTAACTGCGTCCCACCAGACGTCCCGAACGTCACGTCCGTCCCCGAACCCGTGATCTTCATCGCATCGATCAACCTCAGGTTCAGCCCAGGATTGCTCAGCGCCGTCGTGTCCCCACTCACCTGCACCACCGGCAACACCGAATACAACCCGTTGATCGACGCAGCATTCAACCCGTACGCCGTGCCTCCACTCACGTTCGTGAACGTCAGATCCGTCCCCGTCCCGCTCCCATCCGACACCTTGTAGCGCGTGAACGCCTGCATGTTCCCCCCAGCCGTGATCCCATTGTAAATCGCAAAGTTCGAGCCCCCCGCCTCCGTCAACACCACTCGCGGCAGCAACCCGTTCCCAGCACTAATCGTCAACGCCGATGCCGCTCCCGTCGCATTCTGACTCATCACCAACTGCGTGCCGTTCGTGACCGACTGCACCGTCGTCCCCGCCGGGATGTTCGTCCCCGATAGGAACATCCCCGCCTCGAACCCCGCCGTGGACGTCATCGTCAACACATTGCTCGCGCTGTTCACCGCCCCGCCCGATCCCACCGCCACCAACGCGCTCGCCGTCGGGTTGTTGACAGAGAAGATCACACGGTTCGTCGTCGCGTTGAACGTCTGCTGGCTCACCAGGTTCAGAACCGAGCCTCCACCCACGGCCAAAGCCCCTCCCGCAAACGTCAACGTCGCATTCGCCGCCCCCGCATTGTTCAACGTGAGCCGGTTTGCGCCCCACGTTGAAGCGATGCTCCCAAACGTCTCCGCCGAGGGCGACGTGCCATTCGCCGTGTAATCGAAAGCCCCCGTCGCAAGCGTCAGCGTCCGCGTCGTCCCGCCAAACCGCGTCCGCTGCGTCCCCGTGTCGTCCACCGTCAACACCGCCCCGTTCTGCACCACCAGATTCCCCGACGCCCCCGTCAACTGCCCCGCCCCCGAGATGTTCATCGTTCCGGCCGCGACCGTGATGCTCGCCGTGCTTGAAGCAGCCCCCGTCAAATTCAAGGTTCCCGAACCGATCTTCGTGATGGCCGAAGTGTTCGGCGTGTAGCCCGCCAAGTTGATAATCCCGTTCCCCACAGTGTTGAACGTCGGACTATTGATATTTTGCATCGCTCCTGCCGTGATGTTCAAGACAGACCCCGAGGCAACCCCGATTCCCAACCCAACACCAGAGGTGTTCGTGATCGCCCCACTAACCGTATTCGTCCCACTCGCAGAATACAAAGCCCCCGTGTAATCGATCCCCCATGCATTGCTTCCTCCCGTCGCCAAGTTCACCGGTGAAGCCAACGTGATCCCCCCGGTCAGCCAGAGTGCTGCGCCGCCAGCAGTTGCATTAGTACCCGGCGCAGCGATGTTGATCTGCCCCGAGCCCAAAGCACTCGCATTGCTGATCTGGATCACGCCCGCGGCAATCGTCACCGCTCCCGTCCACCCCGTGTTGTCCGCCGAGATCACCAGACGCCCCTGATCGTTCTTCTGCAACGCGTTCGCAGCCGCGCTGAACGAGAACGGCGTGTCCAATGTCGCCACCGTCCCCGCAGTCACATCGATCCCCACCGTCGCCGCGTTCAACACCACTTTCCTCCCCGTCAACGCGTACGTCGTACCCCCCTCGAACCGCAAACCCTGCGTCCCGCTGTTCGCACTCAACCGAAGGATGTTCCCCACATCCCCAAATGACCCGTTCCCGACCCCCGACAAAATACCCGCCGCAACATCGATCACCCCACGATTGTTGTAGGTCAACGTCTGACCCGATCCCCCCGCCGTAGCCGCTACGCTCAACACGAACGTCGTCCCATTCGTGATCGACGCCACGATCGCTCCCGTCGGTATCCCCGTTCCGCTCACCGGCATCCCGACCTGCAATCCCGCAGTGCTCGAAACCGTCACGCTCGTGCTCGAAGCCGTGGTCGTCATCCCACCGATGGTCCCGCTCGCTCCACCCCCGAACGTGTTCGCCCCATTCGTCAATGCCAGCGTCCCCCCTCCCTGCTTGCTCAAGATCACCCCGCTCGTCGCACCCCCACTCAACACCCCGCTCATCGTCAACCCCTGCACCAGATCCGAGTTGGTCGCCCCAGAAATCGTGAATATCGGGCCATTCCCATTCGCCACCACCCCTCCCAACGTCCCGTTCAACGCATAGTTCCC
>CAZAZT010000198.1:0-5210 GCA_964489645.1 uncultured Chthoniobacteraceae bacterium
CGTCGAGTTGGGTGAAAATCACGTTTCCCTCGATTTTCGAGTCGTAGGCGACGGGTGCGATTTGGGACATGGGGATATAACCTAGGTTTTCCGACGGTAGCGGCAAGTTTCGATTCAGAGAGCTTGAGGCGTTGGCGTGAGGGGGCATCTTAGGGGATCACATTGAGGGATGACGAAGCGTGTTTACCAGATTCGGCCGCAGGATCCTGTTCGTTCAGGGTTGACGATCGATTACGCGGCGGAGCTGAACGGGGAGCAGTTGGCGGCAGTGGAGGCGCCTCCTGGACCGGCGTTGGTGATTGCTGGGGCGGGGAGTGGGAAGACGAGGACATTGACCTACCGCGTGGCGTACCTTTTGGAGAACGGGATCGATCCACGGCGTATTCTTCTCCTGACCTTCACCAACAAGGCGGCGCGGGAGATGTTGGAACGGGTGGCTGCGTTAGTGAACTGTGACACGACCCAGCTATGGGGCGGGACTTTCCACTCGGTTGGAAACCGGATTTTGCGACGCCACCCGGAGGCGGCTGGCTTGAGCGAGGGGTTCACCATCCTCGATCGGGACGATGTGGAGAGCATGTGGGATGGGGTTGCCGATGAGGTCAGCAAGGCGTTTTCTGGATTGCCGATGCCGAAGGGTAATGTTTTGGCGGAGTTGTTCAGCTACCAAGTCAATGCGGGGCGTCCGATGCAGGAGGTGGTTTTGGAGAGGTTTCCGGCCTTGGCGGAGCGGTCAGAGGTGGTGGATGCATTGGCTAAAGGTTTTCGAGGCAGGAAGGGGCGTGCGAATGCGGTGGATTTTGATGACCTGATTGTCCGGACGGTGGGTTTATTGAAAGAGCATCCGGAGATCGCCGAGTTCTATCAGAGGCAGTTCCAGTTCGTGTTGATTGATGAGTATCAAGACACGAACCCGCTTCAGGCGGAGTTCATTGGATTGCTGGCTGCGCGGCACCGGAATGTCATGGCAGTGGGGGATGACGCGCAGGCCATCTATTCATGGCGCGGGGCTGACATCCGCAACATGCTGGATTTCACCGAGCGATATCCAGGGGCTACGGTCTATAAAATCGAGCAGAACTACCGTAGCACTCCTCAAATTTTGGGGGTTGCAAATGCGGTGATCTCGGGAAATCGAAGCCAGTTCCCGAAGGAGCTTCGGGCTGTTCGTCCGTCGGGCTGCGCTCCTGGGATTGCGAGGGTGATGAGTTCAGCGGATCAGGCGGCCTTGGTGGCTCAGCGGATCGAGGAGTTAGTGGATGAGGGGGTTGACCCGGGGGAAATTGCGGTGCTTTACCGGGCGCATTTTCATTCGATGGAGATCCAGATGGAGCTGACTCGGCGCCGGATCCCTTTTGGCATCACGAGTGGGTTACGTTTTTTTGAGCAGGCGCACGTGAAGGACGTTGCATCCGTGCTGAAGTTCTTGGTGAACGTCACGGATGAGATGGCCTTCAAGCGTGTGGTTCGGTTGATGCCGGGCGTGGGGGCGAAGGCGGCTGAGACGATCTGGACATCGGTCCGCGATTTGACCGAGGGGATGCTTCGTCCGGCAGGGTCGGCACCTGGTTTGCCGGAGATTCCCTCGGACTTACCGGCTGACGCGTTTGTGCCTGTGCCAGAGCGCGATGTGCGGGAGCGGCTGCAAGTGGCTGCGGGGGTGGCTTGTGAGTTGCCGGAGTTATTGCGCGGAGTGAAGGTGCCGGCGAAAGCTTCGTCGATGTGGGAGCAGTTTGTGGAGACCCTTGCCGAATGTGTGGGGGAAGAAGGTTTCTTGGAACCGGCCGCGATGCTTCGTTCGATTGTGGAGGGTTTTTACGATGACCACGCGCGGTTGGAGTACGCGAACTACGATCTGCGGAGGGAGGATTTGATGACGCTGGTGGGATTTGCGGGTCAGTATAACGATCCGTTAGAGTTCTTGGACCAGTTGGCTTTGGTGAGTTCGGTGGAGAGACCGGATGAGGATGAGGGAGAGTCGGTCGTGACGTTGAGTAGCGTTCACCAAGCGAAAGGGTTGGAATGGAGGGCGGTGTTTGTGGTTTGGATGGCGGAGGGTGCTTTCCCGAGTGGGCGGTCGTTGGAGAATGAGGCGGCGATGGAGGAGGAACGGCGTTTGTTTTACGTGGCGGTGACGCGGGCTCGGGAGCAGTTGCTGTTGACGTTTCCGTACATGCGGACGGTGGGAAGGGGCGGAGGGGGAGACTCGATCCAGCGGCCATCTCGCTTTTTGGGAGAGATTCCCGAGGGGCTGCTGGAGGAGTGGGAGGTTTCTGGAGGGGCTTGGTGAAGGTGCTCGCTGAACGAGGGGGGACGGCTAAAAAAAATGGATGGCGGCTTGGACTGCTGCTGACGATTGCTTAAGGTTGAGGGCTTGCCTCGTCATTTGGCGGGCATGAAACGTTAAACTTTTGAATATGATCACGGCTTCTTTGACTGGTTTTGTTGCGGATTTGACATCGGTGTTTGCTCAGGCGGCTGCGGGGTCTGGCGATCCGGCTCCCCCCTCTCCCGGCGGCATGATGGTCCCGATGGTGGCCGTGTTCGTGATCATGTATTTCTTGGTGATCCGTCCTCAGAACAAGAGGCAGAAGCAGTTGCAGGAGATGGTTTCCAACTTGAAGACTGGCGACCGTGTGGTGACCAACGGCGGCATCCATGGGCAGGTTGCGAATGTGAAGGATGGTCAGACCTTGGTGCTGAAGATTGCGGACAACGTGAAGATCGAGGTCGAGAAGAGCGCCATTGCGACCATTGTGAAGGACGCGAAAGAAACTCCCGCTGCCGCTTAAATCTGAGCCCTGCTGCTGGGTCTGTTTGAACTGATTTTGCGTTGAAGAAGCAATACGGGTCCTGAAAATCCTCTTTCCCCCTGAATAATATGAGCCCTGAGTTAACGTTCTTTGTCGGACTGGTGATCGCGATTCTGTTCGGATGGTATTTCCTGACGGCGAGCGATCGGTATAAGCGCATATTAGGCAGCATATTGACCGTATTGTTGACCGCGCTGGCGGTTTCGTACTCGTATCCGCCGGACAAGAAAATCCCTAGGGGTTTGGATTTGAAGGGCGGGACCTCGTTTTTGTTGCGGTTGATGGCTGAGGCTGACGAGGGCGGAGTGAAGCGCGACATCACTCCGGCGATGGTGGATCAAGCCCGTGAGGTGATCCGGAAGCGGGTTGATTCGATGGGAACCAGTGAACCGATCATTGTTCCAGAGGGAACGGACCGGATTTTGGTGCAGATCCCGGGATTGGATGCGACGCGTTTGGACGAGACGCGGACGCAGTTGCAGCGGGTGGCGAAGTTGGAGTTCAAGATGGTGCACCCGCAGAGTGACGGGATTCTTGCGGGGACTGTGCCTCCTGATCCGGCCTACAAGATTGAGGTTTACCGTGAGAAGCGCAGTGCGAAAGGTGCTCAGAGTGCGGCGGTTGAGGAGCGGTTGGTGGTCAAGAAGAAGGCGGACATCCCTGGAAGCATGGTTTCGAAGGCTTTCGCTTTCTTCGACACGCAGGGTTGGGGAGTGAGTTTGGGATTCACGGCGGATGGGGGGAAGCTGTTTGCGAAGCTGACTCAGGAGAATGTGGGGCGGAGGTTTGCGATCGCGTTGGACGGAGAGGTTCAGTCAGCGCCGGTGATTCGCGAGGCGATCACGGGGGGGAGCGCGCAGATCACGGGTTCTTTCAGCGAGCAGGAGGCTCGGAACCTGGCGAGTGTGTTGGAGAATCCATTGCAGACGCCTGTGCGGATTGAGGAGACGCGTTCGGCATCCGCTTCGTTGGGTGCGGATTCGATCAACAGTGGGATCACCTCTGGTTTGATCGGCATTTCTCTGACTGTTTGCTGCGTGTTGGCCTACTACCGTTTTGCGGGGGTGGTAGCGAATCTTGCATTGCTGGTGAACTTCATCCTTCTCTTCGGTTCGATGGGGATGCTTGGCACGGTGGTTACACTTCCTGGGATTGCGGGGATCATCTTGACACTCGGGATGGCGATTGACGCGAATGTCCTGATTTACGAGCGGTTGCGTGAGGAGTTGGCGGCTGGAAAGCCGGTCCGAGCTGCGGTGGAGTCCGCGTTTGATCGCGCCTTCACGGCCATTTTTGATTCGAACGTCACGACATTGATCACGGCGGTGATCCTTTTCTGGAAGGCGAGTGGACCGATCAAGGGGTTTGCGGTTGCGTTGAGTTTGGGGATTGTGGCGACTTTGTTTACGGCTTTGGTTGTGACCCGCAACTTGTTCGCTTGGGCGATCGAGTGGGGGATCCTGAAACGTGTGGGGATGGGTGACATTTTCGGGGTGCCGACGTTTGATTTCCTTGGCAAACGGCGTGCGGCAGTGACGCTTTCGGTTGCGGTGATCGCGACGTCTGTGGGTCTCTTCGCGATGCGCGGGGAAAAGAACTTTGGTGTGGATTTCAAGGGTGGAGATCGCGTGGTGCTTGAGGCGACCCAGGAGAAGCCCGAGTTGGGTAAGGTTCGAGAGGCGGTAGAGGCTTTGAAGACGGGCGATGCGGTGGTCCAGATCGAGAAGAGCGCAGCGAAGGAGTTCTTCACGATCCGTTGCGCTCTCGAGAAGGGGGACCAAATCGCGGAGGCGTTGGCAAAAGATTTTCCAGCAGCGGGATTCCGAGTGGAGCAGGTTGAGCGGGTGGGCGGATTGGTGGGCGGAGAGTTGGCAAAATCTTCGCTTCTCGCGCTGGGGTTGGGAATGCTTGGGATTCTGGTCTATGTGACCGCTCGATTTGAGTTCTCCTTCGCGTTGGGAGCGTTGGTTGCACTGGTCCACGACGTGGTGATCACCATGGGGGTGTTTGCGTTCTTGGGACGCGAGCTGTCGCTGGTGATCGTCGGCGCTGTCTTGACGATTGCCGGCTATTCAGTGAACGACACGATCGTGGTTTTTGACCGGATCCGTGAGGGGTTTGAGAATGGGCGTCCCGGCTCGGTGATGGACATCATGAACCAATGCATCAACGAGACATTGTCGCGCACAATGTTGACGGGTGGCGTGACGTTGTTGACCACTTCGGCGCTTTTCTTCTTTGGGGGTCCTGTTTTGGCGGACTTTGCTTTGACGATCCTGATTGGAGTGCTTGTGGGGACTTATTCCTCGGTGTTTGTTGCAGCGCCGATCGTTCTCTGGTGGGGAAAAGGTCGTCGCGAGGCCATCACCGGACGCAAACCTGCAGCGACGGTTTAGT
>CAZAZT010000199.1:0-1081 GCA_964489645.1 uncultured Chthoniobacteraceae bacterium
ATGACTGTGTCAATTCCCCTCAGAAAAAAACTATTTTCAGGCGACTCGAATGACAAGGCCAACAAATAACCTTGAAAAACACACAAACCTATCGTTGCGTATCTAGTTAACTGGGTGATTTTCTGACGCCCCCCCTCTTCTCGGACCATCTTACCCAGCCTCGGAACGACTGCCGTCAACAACTGAAGCATAATCGATGCACTGATGTACGGCATCACGCCCAGCGAAAAAATCGCGCAGTTTTCTAAAGCACCACCGCTGAAAATATTCAACAAAGCAGCGACTCCTCCGCCTGCCTCTGACCCTAGCTGAGAATCGAACCAAGCCTGCAAAACCGCAGCGTTCACCCCTGGGCAGGTGACGGCAGCCCCGAGTCGAACGACAATCAAAATCGCAAGCGTGAAGAAAATTCTGCTCCGAAGTTCGGGCACTCGCAACGCATTGCTGAAGGCAGTTATCATTCCCGCTTGTTACTTTCAAAAGATTAACCAACAGTGCCGCCTGCTGCTATCACCGCAGCCTTAGCAGAACCGCTCGCAGAGCAACCCGAGATGTGCACAGAACGCGTTAGGGCACCATTAGCCAACACCTTCACTCTGCAAAACTCGTCCCTAATGACTCCTGCTGCTGCCAAAGATTTCGGGGAAACGTCTGAGGTATCCAAAGCCTGCAAATCCGACAAACTAACCACTGAATACGGAGTCCTGAACCTCGATTGGTTGAAACCCCGCTTTGGAATCCTCCGCATCAATGGCATTTGCCCCCCCTCGAAACCAAGGCGAATCGACCCACCCGATCGAGCCTTCTGCCCCTTGTGCCCCTTGCCAGAGGTCTTTCCATGACCGCTGCTCTCGCCGCACCCCAAACGCTTCACCCGGTGCTTGGCGCCGAAATTCGGACGTAAATTACTTAAACTCATATTTTAAGAAGCTGCTAGTAACCCTCTGTCACGGAGACGATCTTCTTTAGACCGCAACTGGCACAACGCATCGAGCGTCGCTCTTACTACGTTCGCATGGTTGCTTGACCCGAGGGATTTGGCAAGAATGTCGCGAATCCCTACGGCTTCGAGCACAGCTCG
>CAZAZT010000199.1:1181-5055 GCA_964489645.1 uncultured Chthoniobacteraceae bacterium
ACCAAGTTTGATTCTTCTTTCGGCTTATCTTGCTGCCGCCTACGAGGACCTTTTCGATTTTCAAATGCCATAAAACACAACTAAAAGTTTAAACCAGCCTCGCGCGCCGCGTCCGCCAAAGCCTTCACCTTGCCGTGAAACTGCCATCCACCTCGATCGAATACCACAGACTTCACATCCGCCGAGATGGCCCGCTCCGCAATCAAGCGACCAACTCGGGACGCTGTCGCAACGTTAGCCCGAGCCCCTTCACTGACAGCGGTCTCAGTAGTGCTCACGCTAGCGAGCGTGATCCCGACACTGTCATCCACCACCTGAACATAGATATTTTTCGACGAGAAATGAACGCAAAGCCTTGGACGACTTGACGAACCAACGACCTTTTTCCGCAACCGAAGATGCCGAAGTTTTACCGGATTGAGTCCTGACTTTTTCTGCATATTATTGAACCGTTTTACCTTCCTTGCGCTTAACTGACTCACCAGCGTACCTTATTCCCTTGCCTTTGTAAGGTTCTGGGGGGTAATAGGATCGAATATCAGATGCCACCTGCCCCACCAACTGCCGATCTATTCCCTCAACTTTCACCTTTGTGTTGTCAGCAACAGAAATCTTGATGCCCGCTGGCACCTTGAAAAGAATTGGGTGAGAAAAACCAAGAGAAAGATTCAGAATATCTCCTTGGAGCTGAGCTTTGAATCCGACCCCCTGAATCTCCAAATCTCTGACGAAACCAGACTCAACGCCTTTAACCATGTTCGCGAGCAAAGCTCTAGAAAGGCCATGTTTCGCGCGCAACTCTTTGGAGTCATCAGCACGTTTGATTACAACTGATCGGTCACTTAGTCCGCAAGATATACCTGCCGGCAACCTCCAGTTCAACTGTCCTTTCGGGCCAGATACAACAACCACGCCACACCCATCCACCACCACGCTGACGGCCGACCCGTACTCAATTGGCTTATTTCCTATCCGCGACATAATATTACCAAACAAATGCTAACAGTTCACCACCAACGTTCCGTCTCTTCGCCTCGCGAGAACTCATCACACCACTCGAAGTCGACAGAATGCCAATACCGATTCCCCCCAGAACCCGCGGTATCTCGTCACATCCAACGTACTTGCGAAGCCCTGGACGACTCACGCGCTTTAAGTCGGTTACCACTGCACGCCTCCCGACGAACTTATTGAGGACATGCAACACCTTCTTTGGTCCTTCAGCGCTAACGCTGAAGTCAGAGATGAAACCCTCAGTCTTCAATATTTTTGCTATGTCTTCCTTTATTCGCGAGTGGGGAAGTGAAAAGGACGCAGAACCCGCCCTCGTTGAGTTCCTAACTCTGGTAAGGAAATCTGCAATCGGATCAGAAACTTGACTCATGTTAATTTTTAGCGGTTAGCTTTCTATCGGAAAACGGCATCCCGAGCTCAGAGAGCAACAGCTTTGCCTCGGCGTCAGTGCCAGCTGTCGTCACAATGGTGACGTCGAACCCAACATTCCGCTTTATCTTATCCAACTCAATCTCAGGGAAGATAGCCAAATCAGCTACTCCCAAGGTATAGTTCCCGTTTCCGTCGAAGGAGCGGGGGCTAACACCCCTAAAATCCCGAATTCTCGGCAACGCCATACGAATGAGCCTCTCCAAGAACTCATACATCCTTACGCCGCGTAAAGTTACCCTCGCCCCGATAGCTTGATTTTGCCTCAGCTTGAAGTTCGCTATGCTCTTTTTCGCACGAGTCTCAGCCGGCTTCTGTCCTGTGATTGTCGTCAGCTCATTCTTCGCATCTTCGAGCGCCTGCTTTGTGTCAGACTGGCTGCCAATGCACGTATTCACAACCACTTTCTCGACACGCGGAATCTGGTTGACATTTGAATACCCGCCGCGCTGTTTCAACGACGGAACCACCGATGACTTGTAAAAACTTTGGAGCGATTCACCCATACTATTTTCCCTTGGTTACATTAGAGATATGGAAGGGCAACTCGCGCTCAACGCGACCGCCGTTGCCCTGCCCCTTTACGTGCTTGATGCCTTTATTCACCCCTTCGACCACAATAAGTCCGTTTTTCGGGCTCACTGAAAGCACCTTACCAGTCATACCACGACAATCACCCGAAATCACTCTTACGATATCGTTCTTCTTTATTGAGTTCGCAGCCATATCACAAAACCTCCGGAGCCAATGAAACAATCTTCATAAAGTTCTTCTCGCGGAGTTCCCTAGCCACAGGGCCAAAAATTCGCGTTCCCTTTGGATTAGAGTCCTTGTCGATAATCACAATCGCGTTCCTATCAAACCGAAGGTAACCACCGTCCTCCCTTCGGATGGAATCCTTAGTCCTTACGATTACCGCCCGGACAACATCCCCCTTTTTCACAGAACCTCCCGGACTTGCCTCCCTGATGTGAGCTGTGATGACATCTCCAACAGAAGCAATCAATGTCGGCTTACCAATCACCCCGATCATTTTCGCTTGCTTTGCACCTGTGTTGTCGGCGACATCGAGCCTTGAACGAACTTGTAACATAAACGTTATTTACTCAAAACCTCCACCAGTTTCCAGCGCTTGAGTGCTGACAAAGGCCTGCACTCTTGAATGCGCACCCTATCCCCAAGCTTCGCAACTCCACACTCATCGTGGGCGTGAAACCGCTTATTCACCTTCACAATTTTCCCGAATCTAGCGTGAGGAACACGAGTCGAAGTCTGGACGACAAGCGTCTTAGAACTCTTAGTAGAAACTACTTCCCCAATACGCTCTTTTTTATTGGACACATTTGCCATACTCACTACCTGTTTTTACCCAATGCAGTCAGGACCCGGGCGATCTCCCGCCTATTACCGTTAATCATTGATGTTTTTTGGAGCTGTCCAGAAGTCTTCTGTATCCTTAACTTGAGCGACTCGCTCCTCAGACTCACCAATAATGCCCGCAACTCGTCAACCGACTTTGAAAACACGTCATCACTCATTTTTATACCAGACTCCTTGTTAAAAACTTAGTTCGAACCGGCAGCTTATCCGCCGCCAGTCTAAGGGAATCCCGCGCCACGGACTCCGGAATACCATCGAGCTCAAACAGGATGTTGCCTGGTTTGACCGTAGCAACCCAATACTCAGGTGCGCCCTTGCCCTTACCCATTCGGGTTTCTGGTGGTCGCGCCGTGACGGACTTGTCAGGAAACATCCTGATCCACAGCTTTCCCTTCCGCTTCATGTTGCGGGTCAACGCAACTCGAGCCGCCTCAATCTGGGTGTTGGTAATCCAAGCCCTCTCCAATGTCTGAAGAGCAAAAGCACCGAAATCAATACTGACGTTCCGTGAAGCTTTCCCTGCGCGTGAACCACGCTGAGTTTTCCGGAACTTCACTCTCTTTGGCATTAACGGCATATATTACTCCTAACGTTGTTGAACTGCGGACTCAAGTGGCTTACAGACCCACACCTTGACGCCGATAATCCCATAAACGGTGGCTGCTTCTGAAAAGCCGTAATCAATTGGGGTCCGCAGGGTATGAAGGGGAATCTTCCCCTCCCTGTACCACTCAGCCCGGCTAATTTCGGCGCCCCCTAGTCGCCCCGCGCACCGGATTTTGATACCAAGGGCGCCTAGATCCATAGCAGTCTGAATGCTCTTTTTCATCGCACGCCTGAACGATATTCTCCTCTCCATTTGGAGTGCAACATTCTCAGCTACAAGCTGCGCGTCGGTCTCAGGACTCTTGATTTCAGTGATGTCTATTTTAACCGTCTTACCTCCGACCATCCGCGAAATCTCATCAGTCATCTCTTCGATAGCCGAGCCCTTTCGCCCTATCACCACTCCAGGACGAGCAGTGTGTATCGTGACGCGCAAGCTGTTCCA
>CAZAZT010000200.1:0-5028 GCA_964489645.1 uncultured Chthoniobacteraceae bacterium
GGACCATAGCGCTCGATCACGACGTGGCATCTGCCATCGCGAAAAAGTCGCGCTTGGGGCACATCGATCTCTGGCGTTTTGGTGGAGCTGAACAGGATGTCGTCATGGGTGGCGTTGGACCGTTTGACGAAGAGATCCGGGGTGATGTTGCCTCCCAGATGATCGCTGCGACCCGTTGCAACATGCAGCGTACCAAGGATTTTTTCGTCCTGTATATCCTTGCCGCTCGGTGGGAGTTCTTGGGTCCCGAACCCGAGTTCACCCAGTTTGCCAATCATCGGGTCAGCCTTGAGACGCGCGTTATGGTCATCGATGGTCGACTGGTTTCCGGTCAGCAGGCGTGCTGAGCGGATCGCGCAACCCTCGACGGTGAGCATCCCGAGAGTTCCGTCACTGTAGCGCATCGGGAACTCTCCGTGCGCGTCCGTCGGGATGAAGTAAACCTCGCCTGCAGGGAGGTTTGCAACATCAGGTCCGCCTCGGCATAGCCCGTGGCTCTTCTGAGCCTCTTGCTGACCAAGATCGAGATGCAGCGTGGCTGAGTGTCCAGCGACCGTGAAGTCGATCTCGACTGCGTCAGCCTTGGTCATCCCTCGACGAAGTTTTTCCGCTTGGCGGCTGACTTCGTCATAATCCACGGCGAGGCCGGTCGCCAGGATGGTGGAGTTCATGCCGTGCATCGTGGCTCCGCGGAAACCGTATTGTTTGGCGAACGCGGTTAACGGTGCGGTGGCGGAGAATGTGGAGATGCAAAGGATGAGGTCGTGGCTCGTGCAGATGTCCTTCTCGAGCGAGAAGGTCTGACCTGCGGGGTCCACGCATTCCTCGGGGAGATCGAGGTTGCTTCCCCCGGTGATCTGGTAGGCGAAGAGAGAGACCGATTGGAATCCGAGGTCCTTCATCACCCCTGCTCGGAGCGGGTTGAAGAATTGGTGGAAGGCGTGGTGTTGGATGAAGAGTGTGCGGTCGGCGAGGAACGAGAAATCCTTCACATCTTGTGGGTTGTGAAGGTCGATCAGGATGGCGACCCTCTCTCCGCCTTTCGGATGGAAGACCGTTCTCAGGAGGCGAGCGACGTCGAAGTCCGGGAAGGACCGACCACTGTAAGCGTTTTTCAGATGGGCCACGGAGGGCTCGATGGGTTTTGCTGTTGCGTTCATGGGTTTGTTCTCTGTTGTGTGGCTCATTATCGAGTCACGGTAGATTGGTCAGACGTGAAGGGGGAGTTCCGGCTGCATTTGAGGCTCGTCGAAGCGGATGATGGACGGGTGATCTGCGTGGCATCCGAAGACCTCTCGGAGGCATGTCTGGCGGAAGTCGAATATCGAACGGATGTCCTTTTTCACGAACAGCGAATGGATGATCTCGCTTCCGGGAGCCCATGAGAAGGGTATCGCGTATCGTACTCGGTCGATGACGAGCGTCCCGCCGTCGCGCTCTTCGAAAATGTGCTCGTGGTGCCAGAGCGAGTAGGGGCCTCGGATCTGTTCATCGACGAATCGGAACGGAGGCTCCCATGTGCTGATGAGGGTCCGCCAGCGGATGGGGATGCCGTGAAGACTGAGACGGTAATCGATCAGCGCGCCGGGGTGCATCGCGATCGGTTGCGGTGTCAGTATCCTGAAATCGAGGAACTTCGGTGTGATGCGTTGAAGATTCGACGCATCGGCGAAGAACGGGAACACGGCGTCTCTTGGATGGGGAACCCAAAGTTGGGCTTGGAGCGAATGGGTTTTCATCGGTTCCTGAGAGTGTTTGATTTGGACGAGGGGCGGCTTGATCGCTGGGGGCGCAGGGGACCGGCACCGGAGGAAGTTTTCGCGGCTCCCTCTGGACGAGGGCGGATCGCCGGAAGAGGGCGTTTGCCTGCTCGGATGGCTTCGAGTTCAGCGGTGAGACCGTCCAACCCATCCGTGACGAGTGTCCCGAGCACTGCCTCGATTGATTCCCTGTATGCGGGGGCCGCACGACCGCCGAGGAGTAAGCGGGTTGCGAGAGGGAGCATTTTCCTCAACTCAGAAAGTTCGGTGGGAAGTCGCTCGTCGTCCTCGGGGTAGACGATGCTGAGGGCGAGCACGGAGGCTCGGTGTTGGCGGACTGCGCTTGCGAGGTCGGCGGCAGGGAGTGACGGGCCGAGGTAAAGCACGTTCCAGCCGATGTTTGCGGCCGCTGCTGCTGCCATGATGGCACCGAGCTCGTGGAGTTGGCCTGCTGGGGTTGCGAAGACGATGCGAGGCGCATCCATCGGGGCCGAGTACTGGCGGGTGAGTGTTCCCACGAAGACCTTGAGACCTGCGGTGAAGAAATGCTCCTTGGCGGCAGAGATCTCGCCTCTGCGCCAGAGTTCACCCATTTCGGCGGTGAGTGGGGCGAGCACTTTCACCAGCATTCCGTGGTCTCCGAGGCGAACCCTGCATTCGCGGAAAGCGGCTGACAGCGCACGGTCGTCGAACTCGTGCGTGGCCCTAAGCAGCGCGGCCTTCAGCTTTTCCGCGTCTCCCTGAGGCGCGACTTCCGGTGCGTGACGGGCCTGTCGGGCGTCTTCCAGAGCGGAGCGCAGGGCTTCGACTGAGCGGCGGTTGGGGCGACCGATGCGCGGTCCCGATGCGATCAGTCGTTCGATGTCCGGGTTGTTCAGTTCGGCGACGCGACCGATGGCGTGGCCTAAACGGACCGCATTTGCGAGCAACGACAATCTCATGACGTGTTCTTCGCCGTACCAACGATGTCCTCCGGAGGTGCGGTGCGGCTCGACGGCAGCGTAACGCTTCTCCCAGATGCGGATGACATGGGCTGTGAGGCCCGTTCGTTCGGCGACCATTTGCATGGAGAAGCGGTGCATGGAGCGAAAATACGACACAAGTCCGATTTGTCTAAAGGAAAATAGACAGAAAGTCATTTTGTGTCACATTGTGTCTAGATTTCCTCGCTGAACGGTCAGGGGGAATGCAGAAATCACTCAGCTCGAATCAAATATGTCATTCTTCAAGCCGAACATCGACAGAAAGGGGCGGTTGCTCCGAGGTGCCATGAGTCTTCTCTGTGGAGTGTGTGCGGTGTGGCAAAACACACAGGATCATAAGGTTGCTACGGTCCTGTTGGCGGGATCCGCGGTGTTCACGGGTTTTGAGGCGTGCCGAGGATGGTGCGTGGCGAGGGCTTGTGGGGTGAAGACGCGTTGGTGAACGGGCGGGGTTCAGGTTTTTGTGCGAGCGAAGCTTTTTAAGATACTATGAGCAAAACAGTTAACATCATCGGTGCAGGCCCGGGCGGGCTGGCTTCCGCGATCCTGTTGGGGTCGGCAGGTTTTCGGGTCCGAGTTTTTGACCGGCTTCGGGAGATTGGCGGACGGACGTCCTCGCTGAGGGCGGAGGGCTACCGCTTCGATTTGGGGCCGACCTTTTTCTTGTATCCGAGAATCTTGGATGAAGTGATGCGAGCGGCCGGAACGTCGCTCGATCGCGAGGTGGAGATGGTCCGTTTGGATCCGCAGTACCGTGTGGTGTTCGGCCAAGGGGGAAGCATTTCTGCAACGCCGGATCCTGTGGAGATGGAGCGACAGATCGCTGCGATCTCGCCCGGAGACGCGGCGGGTTTTGGGAGGTTTCTGGCGGACAATCGGGAGAAGTTTTCCAAGATCCGAGCGTGTCTGGCGCGGCCCTTCCTCGGGTGGGGAAGTCTCTTATCGTCGGACGTCGTGGATGCGCTGCCGCACATCCGTCCTTGGGAGTCGGTGGACACGTATCTCAAGAGATTTTTCTCCGACGAGCGTGTTCGGCTGACCTTCAGTTTTCAGTCCAAGTATCTTGGGATGTCGCCTTTCCGGTGTCCGAGTCTGTTCAGCATCTTGAGTTATCTGGAATACGACTACGGCGTGTGGCACCCGATGGGTGGTTGTGGAGAGGTCAGCGAGGCCATGGCGCGAGTTGCGAAGCGCCTCGGGGTGGAGTTTCACATGGGGGAAGAGGTCAGGGCGCTTGAGTTTGAAGGGAAACGGGTGACTGCTGTGCGAACGGATGAGGACCGATATAATGCGGATGCGACGGTGGTGAATGCGGATTTTGCGCACGCGATGCGAAGGCTGGTCCCGGATGCTCTACGGACCCGTTGGACGGACGCGAAGTTGGACACGAAGAAGTTCTCGTGCTCGACGTTCATGATGTATCTCGGAGTTGAGGGTGAGGTGCCGGATCAGGCGCACCACACGATCCACATTTCGTCGGGATACGAGAGGAATCTTGAGCAGATCGAGGTGGACCGAACCGTCCCAGAGGATCCTTCGTTTTACGTGCAGAATGCGTGTGTGACGGATCGGAGTCTGGCTCCGGCAGGCCACAGCGCCTTGTATGTACTTGCCCCCGTGCCTCATCGGTCGCCGTTGGTCGACTGGAAGCGGGATGCCCCTGGGTTCCGAGCCCGTTTGTTCCGGAAGATGAAGGATGCGGGGTACGGCGATATTGAATCACGGATCCGTTACGAGCGGGTGGTGACTCCGGACGATTGGGAGCACGGGTATGCGATCCACCGTGGGGCCACGTTCAACTTGGCTCACACGCTGACCCAGATGTTGCATCTCCGTCCACGGAATCGGTTTGAGGACATTGACGGCATGTATTTGGTGGGCGGGGGAACTCATCCAGGCAGCGGGCTGCCGGTCATCTATGAGGGGGCGAGGATCACCTCCTCGTTATTGTGTGAGGACTTTGGCGTCAGCACTCCGTGGGCGACGGAAGGGCATGCTGTGTCGTCGGGTGTGTCCTTTGGGGGTGAAGAAATGCCTCGTGCAGCGAAGGTTGCTGCGGCGTTCTGATGTTCCTCTGAACCCGATATGGCGCCCGGCGAAGGCAACTCGGAGTGGGGGGTGATGGGGACGGCCCGTGCGACCGTTCCCCACTGGCGTTCGAGACCGATAGGCGAGCGATTAGCGGTGGTGCGTAGGTTCCGGGTTGAGGTGGCGCGACGCGTCGGGGAGTTGGCTGCGTTGGTGAGCAGTAGGACATTGGATGAGGCGGGGGCACTTTCTGCGGA
>CAZAZT010000201.1:0-5026 GCA_964489645.1 uncultured Chthoniobacteraceae bacterium
GGACTTGTTGCGCCGGCGATGTTGACTCCGTCCTTTTTCCATTGATAGGTCAGGCCCTCGCTTCCTGACGCGGAGACTGAGAGGGTGGTGTTGCCGCTGAATGAGCCACCGGAGGGTTGTGCGGTGATGGAAGGGGCGACTTCGATTGCATTCTTTGGAGTGAAGCTCACCACGCCTGATGGGCTGATCCTGAATCGCCCAACGATCACCCCTTGGGTTCCGACTTCATCGGATGAGGCAGCCTCAATCTTGATGAGGTCCAATATGGAGTTGGCTGCTCCTGCACTGAAGTCCGCTTCGATGGTCGGATTGAAGAAGGCGAAACTGATCCCGGGAGCCGGGCCGGAGTTCGTCACGGTGCCGCCCTTTTGGAAGGATCCGTAGCTGTTGGAATCGGATTGATTTTGGATGACGCCCTTTGGGTTGTTTGCGGTCGGACTCTTCGACTTAAACGCGTTTGCAAGGGCATTCATTTTGGACACGACAATTCCTTGAGAGGTCGAGCTTGATCTCGTCCAAACCAGGGACTCGTAGGTTCCAGGAGATTTTTCTGCGATGGTTCCGAACAGCGTTTTTGCAGGAACACCGGACACTGAGGAGAATGACCCAGTTGATCCGGAAACGCTCCAGAGGAGATCCGGTCGCGAGCTCCAGTTCTCTCCGAAGAGAGCGGACAGATCCTTTGCAAGGGAGCCATCCGCGCCGATTGCTTTGAGGGAGGACAGGGAGGTGAACGTGGAGAAGTGTCCGAGATTCACGAGGTAGTTCTTTGTTGCCCCGAGTCCGCCTGTGGCTCGGACACCGAGGAAGAGGGATCCTTGCTCCGTGGTTGTGATCACTGCTGCTGAGGACGTTGTTGATCCTGAGGGGCCGGAGACCGTCACGGTGTAGGATCCTGGAGTGGATGCGGTGTAGGATGTGCCGGTTGCGCCGGGGATGTTGGTCCCATCTTTTTGCCACTGATAGGAGAGTGGCGCGGGGCCGTTTGCGGAGACGGACAAGACGACATTTCCGCCGGAGGGGATGGATGTGCTGGAAGGATGCGCGGCGATTTCTGGAGGAAGCGGCGCGGTGTCGTCGTTCGTGATTGTCACCGTGCCAGAGGCGGATGCGATTTTGCTGATGCCGCTGACATTGACCAGATTGCTCAGGGTGATGATGACGGTTTCATCGTTCTCAACGGAGGTGTCGCCGAGGACTGTGAGCGTGATGTTTTGCGTGTCTGGCCCGCCTGCGGTGAACGTCAGAGTTCCGCTCGCCATGGAGTAGTCGCTTCCCTCGGATGCGGTACCTCCTGTGACGGCATAGTCTATGGAGAATGCGGCTGCGTTACTGGTTCGCGACACGGGGAGGGTCACGGTTTTCGAACCATCATTCCCTTCGGTGACGGATGCACTGGCGATGCTCACGGAGGATTCCGCAATCTCGAAGATGGACAAGGTGTTCGAGACCTCATTCGCGACGAGCAGTAGCGGCTTGCCTTCAGGAGCGTCTGCAGCACTCACGACCACGAGTCCTTCTGGACTTGTGTCTCCCGTCTTCCTGATGCCGGTGACGAAAACGGGTTGGATGGGATTGGAGATGTCGAAAACAAGCACGAGGCTGGAGCGTTCAAGGCCGACGAACGCATGAGGCTTCCCTGAGATCATGGATACGGTGACTCCTTCGGGCTCAGGACCTTTGTTGTCACTGCGAGAGTCGTCAAAGGAGCTTGTGAACTTTGTGGCGACGATCCTTTCGATCATGTCGCCGCTGTCGAAGATCATGTTGCCTTTTTCATCCAGAATGCTGAACGAGCGCGCTCCGTACGTGAGGATTTCGTCGATGTCCCCGTCGCCGTCCGTGTCGCCTCGGAGGCCTGGGGCGTTGCTGACGACCAATCGGCCAAGGGCGCTGAGCTGCTTGAGGGTCGCCTCGTCTGGGAAGGTGGTGTCATCGAGATCGTAGGCTGCGTTGCCTACCGTTGTGGTTTCGTCCGGCGTGAGGAAGTCGTTCCGATCGTCGCCTTCATTCGCGATGATGTAGTAGGTCTTACCATCGGCCACGAAGGATGCGACGGCATCGGGCATGAAGAGGCCCTTCACCTTGTTTCCGGTGGTGAGGTTGATGCGATTCGTGCCTCCGTCACCGTCTTTGTCGCTGAAGTCATGGAAGCCCTTTGAGAAATCCTTTTTACCGAGCGGGACGATGTCCGTGAATGTCGCGGTGACGAGATCGAGGATACCGATTGCATTTGCTTCCTGAAGGGTGACGAACGCCTTTTTGCTGTCGGGGGAGACGCCGATATATTCGGGTTCGAAGTCCTTCGAGGGGATGCCGTTCTCGTAGATGCGGACTCCTGCAGCGCGCAGCGCGGCGATGCTGTCGGAGCTATCCCACGCGGTGAAGCCTGCTGTGCTGACGGGTGGATTGGTGAATCCGGCTGAGATGTCGATGATGCTAACGGATCCATCTGCGGCGTCAGGGATGGTCGCGGTGGTTCCGTCGAGTTCGCCTTCATTTGCGACGAGTGCCTTGGAGCCATCCGGAGTGAAGGTCACATGATCGGGGACAACACCGACTTGCACTGCGCCGAGGAG
The DNA here is from genome assembly GCA_964489645.1 of uncultured Chthoniobacteraceae bacterium. Classification (GTDB taxonomy): domain Bacteria; phylum Verrucomicrobiota; class Verrucomicrobiia; order Chthoniobacterales; family Chthoniobacteraceae; genus JBEEPE01. Next base: position 2,580 of record CAZAZT010000201.1, read on the forward strand.
AGCGCCGGTGTCGGCTTGGATAAAGATGACATGGCCAGGGTTGGTTTTGGGAGAGTTGATGATCGCTGCTGCGAGGACGCTGGGTTTGTCACCTGAGCCTTTGAGGACGGCGACGGATGAGACGTCATTGCTAGTGAGGCCGGAGACTCCGAGAGATGCTGGAACGATGGTGGAAAGGAATGTCGGGGATGAGGGGTTTGTGATGTCGACCACCTGAATGCCGGAGCTTGAGGATGCGAAGGCCCGTTTGGAGAGGGGATCGAAGGCGGGAATCTCGGCACCGGCGAGGGATACGGAACCTTTGAGGTTTCCGGCCAAGGACCCTGTTGGATCGATGGGCAGTCCGTTACCACTCACGATTACTTTCGCGACGGCTGAGGTCACAGAGCCGAGTGTATTAGTGATTCTTGCGGAGTATGATCCTGGGCTGGATATGACGATCGAGGATGAGGTTGCGCTGGGAATTGCGATTCCGTCACGGAGCCACTGGAAGGTGAAGCCAGCGGAACCAGACGGTGTCACGGAGAGCGTGGTGGACGAGCCCGCATTGATGGTTGTGTTTGGGGTTGGCTGGGAGGCGATGGTTGGGGCGGATTCCGTCGAATCTTTTGGGGTGAAGGTGATCGTTCCGGAGGGGTTGATCCGGAAGCGACCGAGGACGGATCCGGCGGAACCGATGGAGTCACCGGACCCGGGCTCCAGCTTCACGAGATCGAGTATGGAGTCGGCAGCGCCGGTGGCGAAGGTCGCTTCGATTGAAGGATTGAAGTAGGCGAAGCTGATGCCGGGAGTTGGGCCGGAGTTCGTGACGGTCCCGCCGCGTTGGAACGAGCCGTAACTGTTCGCATCGGTCTGGTTCTGGATGATTCCGGAAGGGTTGTTGGATGAGGGTGTTCCGGCTTTGAACGCGGTGGAGAGGGCGTTCATGCGTGAGGTCACGATCCCGTGTGCGGTGGCGCTTGAGCGGGTCCAGACGCGTGCTGTTTCGTAAGTGCTGGGGATGGACTCGGCGACGGTGGCGAACAGGGTCTTTGGAGGGAGGCCGCCGACGGACTGGAATGATCCGGTGGTTCCAGAAACGCTCCAGTAAAGGTCGCTGCGCGTGCTCCAGTCAGGTCCGAAGAGGGATACGAGATCACTCGCGATGGAGCCATCGGTTCCGATGGCAGTGATGTTCGTGGCGTTCGTGAACCTCGATGCGGAGCCGAGGTTGACGAGGTAGTTTTTGGTTGCGCCGGTGCCGTCGGACGCGCGGAAGCCGAGGAACAGTTGGCCGAGGTCGGTGGTTGAGACGGTTGCGGCATCTGAGGTGACGCTCCCGATGGTGTTGGACACTGTGACGGTGTAGGAGCCGGCGCTTGTTGCGAGCAGGGAAGCAGCGGTTGCGTCGGCGATGGCGACGCCGTCTTTGTTCCACTGATAGGTGAATCCCTCGCTACCCGAGGCGGTGACGGAGAGCAGGGCTGAACCGTTTGAGTTGATGCCGGTCGAGAGCGGTTGTGAAGCGATGGTAGGGGGCGCCTCGGAAGCATCTTTTGGCGAGAAAGTCACGGTCCCTGCGGCGTTGATACGGAAGCGGCCGAGGAGTGCGCCTTGGGAGCCGACGGTTTCGCTGGAGGCGGGTTCAATTTTGACGAGATCCAGAACGGACGAGGCAGCGCCATTCGCGAAGGAGGCCTCGATGGAAGGATTGAAGAAAGCGAAGCTGATGCCTGGGGCTGGGCCGGAGTTGGTGAGCGTTCCGCCGCGTTGGAAGGATCCGTAGCTGTTTGGATCTGTCTGGTTCTGGATGACGGCCAAAGCGTTATTTGGCGAGGGGACGGTGGAGCGGAAGGCCGTGGCGAATGCGTTCATCCGTGAGGTCACTACGCCCTGGGCGGTGGAACTGGATCGGCTCCAAAGCCTATCTGTTTCGTAGGTGCCTGCGGTGGATTCGGCGAGGGTGGCGAAGAGTGTTTTTGCGGGGATGTCTCCTACCGGAGCGAAGGAGCCTGTCGTTCCGGAGACGCTCCATTGAAGATCGGGGCGGGTGCTCCAGCTCTCGCCGAAGAGGCTAGAGAGGTCCTTGGCGATGGATGCGCTGGATCCCATGGATTTCACGTTTGATAGCGTGGCGAGACCCGAGGCGGAGCCGAGGTTGACGACGTAGTTCTTGGTTGCGCCGGTGCCATCCGTTGCACGGAATCCCATCAACAGGTCGCCGGCATTATACGATGCAGTGGACTGGGCGTTGCTTGCGAGAGGGGCTGTCAGACCGATGAGCGCTGCGAGGGATGCTTTGAGGTAACGATCCATAGGGAGACGGGTTGCGTTGAGACGGATGAAACGGACGGAGGAAGCGCCTCGCCATCCATGGCGGCGAGGCGCGATGTATCGGAAGTTGGGGATGCCTTTAGTAGCGAGGAGCGACGATGCCGCCGTCGGCAGGGCGTTCGACTTTCATGTCG
>CAZAZT010000202.1:0-4920 GCA_964489645.1 uncultured Chthoniobacteraceae bacterium
AGGGTCTGTCACGTTGAATGGGGGATCCGTATCGAGTGACGGTGTGGCTGCGAGGTTTGTCGCGAATGCGGTTGGGATGGGTTCTGTGACGATTGGCAATGCGCTGAAGAGTGGGGTTTTGACGCTGAGTGGACAGGTCTCGTTGTTGTCCAACGCGACGTTAACGGTTGCGAGTGATGCGGTGATGAGCGGATCGGTATCGGGGATGTTTGGGTTGACGAAGGAGGGGATGGGACAACTGACCCTTGCCGGTGCAAATCTGTTCACGGGTCCTATTGCGGTGAATCAGGGCACCTTGGGTTTGGGTGGAGGCGCTGCGGTGGCAAATGCGACGGCGGTGACGGTGGGATCGACGGGCATTCTCAAGTTGTTCGGCAATGAAGAGATCGGGGCGTTGTGGGGCACAGGGACGGTGAGTCTACAGGCGAACACGTTGACCGTGGGTGGCGGTGATTCGAGCACCTTCGGTGGATTCGTCACGGGTTCTGGGGCGTTGATACGGGCCGGTTCTGGTGGGCTGGCCATCACGGGCGCCAACACGTTCAGCGGTGGCACGACATTGATTTCGGGATCGTTGCGGATCGGCCATGATGGGGCCTTGGGGACGGGAGACCTCGCGGTGAAGGGTGGCAGTTTGGCGAGTGACAGTGCTCTATCGAGGACCCTCGCGAATGTGTTCGCGATCGAAGGCAGTGCGACCTTGGGGGACACGATGAATAGCGGTGCGCTGGTGTTTAGCGGTCCGGCAACGTGGATAGGCGACTCGAGCGTATCTGTGTTGAGTGATGTGACCTTTGCAGGAGCGGTGTCTGGGAGCGGTTCTTTTACGAAGATGGGGGCTGGGACGCTTGGGCTTTCTGGTGTTGGGACTTACAAGGGGGCTGTGGCCGTGACGGCTGGCACGTTGATGCTTTCTGGGGGATCGGCGCTGGATGATTTCTCGTCGTTGTGGGTGGCGGGATCGGGCGTGTTGAGACTTGGTTCGAGCGAGGCGATCGGCCTACTCAGCGGAAATGGTTCGGTACAACTTCAAGGGAATACGCTCACGGTGGGTGGCGACGGGGATTCGATGTTCAGCGGAACGATCTCGGGTTCTGGCGGCGTTGTACGGACGGGCAAAGGCCGGTTGATCTTGACCGGAGCAAACCCGTTTTCGGGAGGAGTGCAGGTGCAAGGCGGCATGCTTTCGATTGGAAATCCAGCGGCTTTGGGGACGGGTGATCTGATGCTGCAGGGCGGTGCGGTCACGGCGGCTGTGGCGTCGGGGAGTGTCGTCATCAGCAATCCGGTGCTATTGAACGGGTCCGTGTCCGTTGGGGAGAGGGGTAACGAAACCGTCATTGGATTGAGTGGTGGTGTTTCCATCGGTTCGACTGCGGAGTTGAACGTGATGGGGCCTGTGACGGTTAGCGGTTTGATCTCGGGAGCTGGCGCGTTGACATTGAAGGGGGAGGGACGGGCCAGTTTGTGGGCAGCGAACACCTATTCGGGAGGCACTGTTCTGAGATCGGGTGTGACGGTTGCGGTTGGGAGCGATGTGGCGTTCGGATCTGGGGTGATCCGGATGGAAGGCGTGCAGGGGAAGGAGGTTCTCGAAACGGGGGTCGTGTATTCGGCTTCGAGCACGAATGATGACCCTCTGATTGGAGGGGTTGCTGTGACACAGAAAGTTGCGTCTGCATTGTCGGGTCACATCAATGTGCCAATCGAAGGATTGGACATCGGCTCCGCTTACAGCTTTCGGACCTATGTCAAAACGGCGCAGGGTGTTATATATAGTGAGATTGCGCGGTTCATGCCTGCGAACACGAATGGGATCCAAATGCGGCCGGTGCCAGCGGGTTCTTATCTGATCGGGAATGTTTCTGGGGATGCGGACATCTTGAACGCAACGCCGCGTGCGGTGGATGCCAGTCTGTACTGGATTTCGGAGAATTTGGTCTCGAAAGAGCAGTGGGATACCGTGAGGACATGGGCTGGGACGAACGGGTACGGGGATTTGGCCTTGGGCGCCGGCAAAGGTGCGGGCCATCCGGTGCAGACGGTCAGCTGGTACGATGTGGTGAAATGGTGCAATGCGCTGAGTGAGAAGGAGGGGTTGCAGCCGAGTTATCGGGTCGCGGGTCAGGTCTATCGACAGGGGAACAGCGATGAGGTCGTTTGTGATTGGTCGGCAACGGGATATCGTTTGCCGACGGAAACTGAGTGGGAAGTGGGTGCGCGTGGAGGGTTGGTGGGCAGACGGTTCCCTTTGGGAGACAAACTCGCTCATGCGTCGGCCAACTATCTGGCGAGCAATCTGTTGACGTATGACGAGAGCGGGCACGTGAACGACTTCCATCCGGTCTACAAATCGGGGTTCACGCCTTATACGAGTCCGGCTGGGAGTTTGGGTGCGAACGGATACGGGTTGAGAGACATGGCGGGTAATGTTTCCACGTGGTGTTGGGATTGGAACGGTCCGCTCACGGGAGGGGTGGACCCGCGCGGCGCAGAGACGGGTATTGCTCGGAGTTATCGAGGCGGTAGTTGGAACGAGACCGCTGCGTTTTCGCGCTGTGCGCGTCGGGCCACGCGGAGTCCTGCTGGTGCGGCGGAGGAGACGGGATTGCGACTCGCAAGGTCGGCTCGACCGATCAATCTGGATCCTTCTTTGCCGGTGGTGACGGCCTCGCATCCGACCAATCTGACGGGCAACGGCGCGGAGCTGTTGGGACGAGTGGCTGGCGGTTCAGTGGAGGTGTTGGAGCGTGGGTTTGTTTACTGTCGGGCATCTGTATCTTCGGACCCGACATTGGACGGGTTCGGCGTCCAGAGGGTGGAGATTGCGGGCCCCGGACCTGATTTCTCCAGTCTGATTGTGAATCTGGGATCGGGGATCGAGTATTGTTTCCGATCGTTTGCGAAGACGGCGCAGGGCGTTGTATTGAGCAAGGTGGAGCGATTTGTCACCAAGGAGATTGATGTGCTTGTGCGTCGTGTGCCTGGAGGCAGCCTTGAGTTGGGAAATGTCAGCAATGATCCGGGCTTGAGCGATGCGGCGGTGACGGCTGTTTCGGTGCGACCGTTTTACGTTGGGGCGGCGCCTGTCACGAAATCGCAGTGGGACGGGGTGATGTATTGGGCGTTAAGTCGGGGGTACACAGATCTTGTGGCAGGGGAGGCTAAGGGAGCGGACCACCCAGTGGTGGGGCTTTCGTGGGCGCAGGTGGCGAAGTGGTTGAATGCGGCGAGTGAGCTTGCGGGGGTCAGCCCATGTTACCGTCTGAACGGGCAGGTGTATCGTGTGGGGGGGAATCCTGAGTTGGTGGAGTGTGATTGGGAGGCGAACGGCTATCGGTTACCGAGCGAGGCTGAGTGGGAGTTGGCTGCGCGCGGTGGTCTTCGCGGGAAACGATTCCCGTTGGGGGACTCGCTCTCACACGCCAATGCCAACTACAAGTCGTCCAGTGTTTTGGGGTATGACGAGAGCGGTTCGGTGAATGGTTATCATCCGGTTCATGGACAGGGGGCGATGCCTTACACAAACCCTGTCGGGAGTTTTCCGGCGAATGCGTTCGGTCTTTCGGACATGGCTGGGAATGTGAAGCAGTGGTGCTGGAATTGGTACACGGCCACGATGAAGGGCGGCGTGGATCCTCGCGGCGCTTTTGATATCGCGGGGCAGAAGGTGGTGCGAGGTGGTTCGTGGGAAGAGGATGCGTCCTTCTCCCGCTGCGCTCGGAGGGAGGCTTTGGCTGTGGGGTCTGGGGGTGGACAAACGGTGGGATTTCGCGTGGCTCGGAGTGGGACAACGCAGGGTTCTCCCGTGGAAGCCGCACCTGTGATGGGTGTGCCGACAGCGCAGGTCGGTGGGGCTGGACCGGTGCAGTTGGGTGGGATGGTGTATGGCGGAGGGGTGGTGATCTCGAGTGATTCTAGTACGCCGCGGGTGATCGCGAACGAGTTCAAGTTGGGAGGAACGAAGACATTCGGGGACGCACAGAACATGGGGCAACTCACCTTTTCGGGTCCTGGGGACCTGACATCGGATGTTTTATTGAACGCAAATACGGAGGTGGTGATGGCGGGTGTGATCAGCGGTGTTGGCGGGATGCAGAAACGAGGCGCTGGCACGCTGAAACTTCTTGGAGAGAACAGTTTCACTGGTGGGGTTGTTCTGCAGGAGGGTGTCATCCTCCAAGGGCAGAACGCTTCGTTGGGGACTGGGGGACTGGTTTTAAAAGGTGGTACGTTCTCGAGTGATGGTGCGATGGCGAGGACGATTCCGAATGGACTGACGTTGGGAGGCACCGTGATTTTGGGGGACATGATGAGGAACGGCGCGTTGCGGTTCAGCGGGCAGGTGTCGTTGAGCAGCGGAACGACCTTGAATTTGGCGAGTGATGTGACGATGGATGGGGGTGTTGGCGGGGCATACAGCTTGACCAAATCGGGGGTAGGCACCTTGACATTGGGTGGGGCGAGCACATTTGCGGGAGGTATGTATCTGGATGGGGGAACGATTGTTCTGCCGAACGGCGCGTCGTTGGCTTCGGACATCACGGTTCGGAGTTCTGGCACCATCCGGTTGTTGAACAATGGAAGTTCGAGCGAGAGCCTGATCACCTACACGAAAGGGATTTCGGCATGGAGTTCCGCGTCAGGATTCAGCCTTCAGATCGGGACGCAAGGGTTGAGCAGCGGTAACACGATGCAGTTGCCGTTCATCGCGATGAGCGGTGATCAGGTCCTGAATGTCAGCGGAAATAATGGGTACTCGTTGAAGGTGCTCTCGCTTTCGACCACGGGATCGACGCCGGTGAAGATCAACCCCGCTGCTGGGACGGTGGTGACCATCGTGGACTATGGGAGTGACCCCGCCCTGAGACCGGTGAACGTGGGTTCGGGCACGGTCATTTTTGGTTCGGATCGTCGCCC
>CAZAZT010000203.1:0-2271 GCA_964489645.1 uncultured Chthoniobacteraceae bacterium
ACGGGCGATTATCTCACGGGGCTTGGTGCGTCGGTGTCTGGCGGAACGGCTTACATCACGGCGACATCGACGGGCGTTGCCTCTGGTGGGGTCGTTGAAGCTGAACTGACGGCGTTTGGCGCGGGGTACACCTCGCCGCCCACGGTTGCTTTTGCATCGGGGACTGGAGCGGTCGGGGAAGCAGTCCTTCAAGATGGTCGGATTGTTGCGGCGCGCGTCTTTTCAGCGGGGTCGGGTTATTCAGCTACGATCAACCCTGTTGTGACTTTGACGGGTGGGAATCCGGTCAATGCGGGTCTTTTGAGTGCGACGACATCAACTGGGGGTGCCATTTCGGGGTTGAATGTGCTTTTGCCTGGGACGGGGTACCAGTCGGCGCCGACGATTAACATCATTGGGGGCGGAGCGTTGTCGACGGTGACGGTGACGAGCACGACGGGTTTGGCTGCTGGGATGGCGGTGAGTGGCACGGGGATTCCGGCGGGTTCGACGATTGCGGCGGTTTCGAGTGCGACGCAGTTTGTGGTCACTTCGCCGGCGAACGCTTTTGCGAAGGTGACGGTGGGTTCGTTGAAGTCGGTGACGGTCGCTGGAGGTTCCCGATATTCAACTGCGCCGACTGTGACCTTTGATGCGCCTCTTCGGACATTGACGGGGGTGCGGATGATTTCGGGGAAAACGGACGTGGCTGTATCGAGTTTGGAGGGGATGCCGACGGGATACGGGTTTGATCCGGGGCAGACGGGTTTACCTGCGAATGTGACCTTGTCCCAGATTTTGAGTAGTGGAGGGGCAATGGTATCCGGTGTGAGTACCACGAACAACTCGACCACGGTGAACGTTCCCAGCACGGCCGACTTGATGGTTGGGATGGTGGTTTCTGGGGCGAATATCCCGGTGAATGCGACGATTGCTTCGATCACGAATGGAACGCAGTTCGTGATGGATGTTCCTGCGTCGGGGACGGGTTCTCTGACGAACTTCACCTATTCTGCGTTGATGCGTCTTTCTGCGGCAGCGACGGCAGGGGGTAAGTTCACCTCGGGCGTATCTATCACCAGTGGAACGAAGAATGTGACGGTTCCGAGCACGACGGGGTTGGTTGCGGGGATGTCCGTTTCGGGTGCGGGCACGGGTGGGACGGGGATTGCTGCCGGCACGGTGATTTCGTCGATCACGAATGGAACGACATTTGTGATGAGCAACAACGCGACGTCCACTTCGTCGACTTTGACGCTGTTGTATACGCCGGCGACGTTAGCGGCGATTTCGGGTCCGACGGCGACGGGGTTTGCTTCGATATCCGGTGGGGCGGTGACGGGTGTCACGATTTTGGATGGCGGGTTGGGGTATTACGGGGCGGGGAATATCGGTGTGACGTTGACCTCGGTGGGAGGAGGAGCGACGGGGACGGCGTCGGTTTCAGGGGGAGCAGTGACGGCGGTGAATGTGACCAACGGGGGAAGCGGGTTTGCGGCGGCGCCGAATGTGGTGCTTTCGGGAGGGGGAGGGTCTGGGGCGACGGCGTCAGCCGTGATCAGTGGAGGGGTAGTGACGGCGGTGAACGTGACGGCTGGGGGTACGGGGTACACCTCTGCGCCCTCGGTGTTGATCACTTCGGGGAGTGGGGCAGCGGTGACGGCGACGGTGGGGCAGGGCACGCTGGAGACGTTGACTTTGGTTTCTGGGGGGAGCGGGTATGGGGGAAATCCGGCGATCACCTTTGTGGGTGGCGGTGGCAGTGGGGCGGCCGCTTCGGTTGCGAACGTGACGTTGAGTTCGAGTTTGGTGAGTAACATGGCGTTTCCGAACGCTGTGACGGTCTACAAGACCAAGCGGGTGCCGACGCAGGTTGGGACGGATATGGATTGGGAGACAGCCTCTGGGGGGATGCAGAGCACGGTTGCGAAGAAGAAGGATGGGACGTTGTGGGCGTGGGGGCGGAATGATTATGGGCAGCTTGGGGACGGGACGTTTGTGCAGAAGCGCGATTTGCCGGTGCGGATCGGGTTGGATGCGGATTGGGACGAGTTTTCGACGGGGGGTTACCATGTGATTGCGAAGAAAGTCGATGGGTCGATTTGGGCATGGGGAGCGAATGGGAACGGGCAGCTTGGCGACGGGCTGAACTCGCAGATCCCCTTCCCGGTGAAGGTCGGGGCTGTTGGAGGTTGGACGGATGTGTCGGCTGGGTATTATTACTCGTTAGGGATTCAGGTGGATGGATCGATTGCGGGATGGGGTGGGAGTTCTTACCGCAACGTGCAGTTG
>CAZAZT010000203.1:2371-4877 GCA_964489645.1 uncultured Chthoniobacteraceae bacterium
TGTCGGCTCGCGAAGCGCATGGCATGGGCATCACGACGGATGGTCAGTTATGGGCATGGGGATACGGCGGGTTCGGTCAGGTGGGTGATGGTGGGGGCGCTTCGAGATTCATCCCGTACCGCGTGGGTACGGACTCGAACTGGGTGGACGCGAGTGCGGGTTACAACAGTTCGTATGGGGTCAAGTCGGATGGGACGTTGTGGTCCTGGGGGTACAATCATGTGAGTTCGGTGACGCATCGGTTCCGTTTGGGGGATGGGTCGTTTGTGGTTTCGAAGGTGTTGCCGGAGCAGGTTGGGACGGACACGGATTGGAAGTCGGTGGAGGGCGGGTTGCATTCGTTGGCGATCAAGACGGATGGATCGCTGTGGGGTTGGGGAGATGCGTCGAACGGGAAGTTGGGCATGTTGGGGGTGACGGGATCGGTGACGAGTGGGTCGAATAGCATTGCGGTCTCGAACACCGGTCCGTTCTTGGGTGGGTCTTCCAACACGGTGTTCTGGCAGGGAGGCACTCCTGTGACGTTGACGGTCACTTCGGTTGGGACGGGGACATTGACGATGAGTGGGAATGTGACGAGTGCGACGAATGCGTCGGCGAATCTTTATTCCTCGATGAGGCCGAAGCCTTGGCGGATTGGGACGGACACGGATTGGAAAGAAGCGCATCCAGGTGCGGACGTGAGTTTGGCGTTGAAGAACGATGGGTCGTTGTGGGGATGGGGCTGGATGGGAGGTGGTCTTTTGGGGCGGACGACGAAGGTGATGGCGGATACGGTCACGGGGAACACGGTGATGCAGAATGTGAGTCATCCCGAGTTGCTGAGTGCGGGTTCGGTGATCACTGGGGGAGGGTTTGGGACCACCTATGTGGCGAGCAATACGGGGAACGTGGTGACGATGGTGGCGAATACGGCGGGCGCGAACTACCAAGGATTGGTTTCCTCGGTGGATGTTTACACGCCGGTTCGGATTGGAACGGCGCTTTGGAAGACGATTTCGGTGACGGCTTCCGCGAACACTGCGGGAGGGATTCGACAGGACGGGTCGTTGTGGATGTGGGGTCGGGATAGCGCGCAGGGGTTATTGTTTGGCGGGCCTGGTTTGTATGCTTATCCCGAGGCGATCCGGGTTGGGTCCGACACGGATTGGGACAAGATTTCTGTGACGGCGACGCATGTGATGGCGACGAAGACGGATGGGAGTGTGTGGTCGTGGGGGGTGAATTCGGACGGTAACTTGGGGGATGGGACGGTGATCACGTCGAAGCCGGACAGTTTTGGGACACTGTATCCGGTGGAGACGATGATTGGGTCGCGGGTGGCGCGGGTGCCTAACACGGCGGGTTTGGTTGCTGGGATGCCGATTGTGTGGGGTGGCGTGTTGCCTTCTTTGACCTTGGCGAACATTCCGAACGGAGCGGTGATCGAGTCGGTGGTAGATTCGAGGACGGTGATCCTTTCGACGGCGGCGACGGGAACGTCGATGGTGAATACGTGGTGGGTGGGGAATGTTCCGTCGCTGACGGTGACGGGGATGCGTTTTGGTTCGAGGACGGTGACCGTGGAGAGCACCGCGGGGTTGGCGGAGGGGATGGCGTTGTATGGGTATGGGTTGCCGTCGGGGACGCAGATTGCGTCGGTGGATAGCGGGACGCAGGTGACGTTGAATCGTCCGGCGGAGGGTTGGGTGGGAACGCAGACGATTTCGGGGTGTTCGACGACTTCGGGGAGTAACATCCTGACGCTGCCGACGACGATGAATCCGGCGGGGATGCCGATGGTTTTCAGCGGGAATTTGGCGGCGTCGGCGACTGCATTGATTTCGGGGACGGTGACTGCGGCGGTGACTGCGTTGGGATCTCCGACGGTGACGGCGACGAGTACGGCGGCGTTGATTCCGGGGATGACGATTTCTGGTACGGGAATCTCTGCGGGTACGACGGTGGTGAGTGTGGAGAGTTTGACCTCGTTCACGTTGAGTGCTGCGGCGACGGCGACCAACTCGGGATTGACGTTGAGCTACTCGATGCCGGCCATCACGTCGCTTTCGGGCACGGGGATACCGGTTGGGACGATGTTGATAGGGAGTTTGACGGGGCCGTCTCGGCTATCGATGAGTGCGAACGCGACGGCGACGCAGTCTGGCACGGTGACGATGGTGACGCCGAGTTTGAAGGTGGCGGTTTGGACACCGATGCCGAAGATGATCCGGCCGGGGATCTATCCACGGCTTCAGGGGACGCAGGTGAAGGACATCGCAGTTGCGAGCACTGCGAACGGGGGTTTCATGTTGTCGAACAGCGGGGTTCTTTATTCTTTTGGGGATTTCACGGGTGTGTCGAAGGGGTCTTCGACGCCGACATCGGCACCGGTGCCGGCGTTGGACACGGATGCGAAGTGGGCGTCGATCTCGATGGCGGGGGTGGCGCAGGGGTCCACGGGAGCGTCGCACGCGGTGGGGACGCAGTTGGATGGGACGTTGTGGACGTGGGGGACGGGGTGGGC
>CAZAZT010000204.1:0-4817 GCA_964489645.1 uncultured Chthoniobacteraceae bacterium
TTCGATCCCCCTAATCGGGTCGGAAGCGAAAATGACGGCATGGCTCAGTACGAGATGCGCCCATTCACTTTTAACACTGGGTCGAGTTATTACAGAGCAAACGTCGCAGCCACCGAGACCACGGTCGGGCAGTGGAAATCTTATATCGAGGATGATTCGGAAGTATGGATGACATCTCGTCAGGACGTCATTCCCTCTTCGCAGTACAGCTTTTGGGCGAAGCCCGGCTTCGCGCAGGATGACAATCATCCGGTCGTCAACGTTTCGTGGGGTGAGGCTCGTGACTATTGCAACTGGCTTACATCGCGCACGGGATACCGATGGAGAATGATGACCTCTTCTGAGTGGGAGACCTTGACCGACTCCAAGGAGTATCCATGGGACGGTTCTTGGCCACCACGAGCCTTGGCCGGCAATCTCTCGCGTTCGGTCCCTACTCTGGATGATGGCTACCTCTTCACTTCGCCCGCGCGGCGGTTCACGGCGGTGGAAGGGATATTCGGCTTGGGTGGAAATGTCTCGGAATGGTTGGATGAGCCTTATTACGAGAAACAGACTTTCGGAGGGGTGCAGTATGAGCGTTCGTTCCGATCGTTTGTGGGTCCGTCATGGGCAACCAGAGACCGAGCGTTGGCAAAGACCGCGTATCGAGGAAAGGCGGACTTGGGTTATCGGGACAATCGCATTGGATTCCGCGTGGTAGCCGAAAATCTGGATTACCATCCGATCTATTGGGGGACCGTGAGCATCGGAGATGACTTCACTCCCTCCAGTCAGAAAACGCCTTCTGGGAGGCCTCTTCCGAGATTTCAATCCGCATCGAATCCCCTTGGAGGGGCTACGGCCGATGTGGTGGTGGACAATGGTGAAATCATTGACGTTAACGTGACCGCCGGCGGCAAAGGCTACAAACCAGGAGAAGTGGTCCGCTTCGCCGTTGAATGGCCATCTCTGCCGGAGGTATCCCTGCCAGAGATGGAAGACAATGCGCTCCACCGAGTGAAGGTGCCTGCGTTCGATTTTGGGGAATCTGAAGTCACTTGGGGCGAGTGGTCTGCCGTTGTCTCGTGGGCGACCAACAACGGATACGTATTCGATAGCACGCCGACGGTATCCGGAAAAACGGAGCAGGAGAGAGCGCAGCAACCGGTGCGTTCGGTGACTTGGTGGGATGCGATCAAGTGGTGCAACGCGCGGAGTGAAATGGAGGGACTGACCCCGTGCTACTACGATGCGGAGGGCAATGTGTATCGAGACACCGGAAGGCCCCGCATATTTGACGTCACACTGAAGCGAATGGTTGATGACGAGTTGCGGGATGAGTACGTCAAATGGGGTGCCGATGGTTACCGGTTACCGACAGAGGCTGAATGGGAGAAGGCCGCTCGCGAAGGGACTCAAGGTCGTCCGTTTGGAAATCAAACGGTGCAAGGGAAAGTGGATTTGCAGGCGAACTCCACCAAAGTGACCTTGTGGGACACATCTGTTGTGGTGAAGGTTGGTTATTCGGTGTTTGGAAAAGGCATCCCAGACGACACGGTTGTTGTTGCCGTGCGCGACGGAGTCTTGACGATGTCCAAGCCGGCAACAGTGACTGCGAAAAAAATTTATGTGGAGTTCTATGAGTTTGCCCCTGGTCGACTCACCAACACCCCCGCCGATGTGTCTACCCTGAAAAAATCCAGCTACGGATTGCGCGGTGTTCTAGGGAACGTGCGAGAGTGGTGCTGGGATTGGTACGCAGGGTACGACCTCACGGTGAACGCATCGTATCGAGGGACGGATTACGACTCTGCCTCAAAGCCTGCTCGGTATTCCTTGAGTCCAGCCTCGGGAGTCGCCACCGTGGGAGTATCATTCGCCGGCTACCTCACTGCTGGGCGCAGGATCATCACAGGGATTGATGACGTCACCCGACTGAGGTCAGGCATGGCGGTTTCTGGGTTAGGTATTCCGCGGGGAGCCGTCATCAGGAGTGTGGATAGCTTGAGTCAGGTCACTCTTTCGTTGGCAGCAACCGTCACGACACCATCCGATTTTACCGCCGGAGATTTCATCTCGGGTGTGACGCTCGACACACAGATCCCTGACCAGATGCCAGGTAGCGTAAAAGTTGTTGTGGACGAAGGACATGGGTATCGGAACGGGGACACGATCATGTTCAGGGCCGTGTTACATCCGGAACTCAACGGAACCTACGAGGGCATCACCGTGCTGGATTCATCAACCTTCATCTTTTCTTGGATGAATCGTACGGGGCAGGATGTGGATCCGTTATCGGACTTTGTGGACGGAACGGTGACGAAGTTGATGTCTCAGCGAGTCTTCCGTGGAGGGTACTGGAACAGTGCGTCAGCGAAGGAATCTCGCGTCTTCGAGCGGCATCGCGAGCCGTCGATCAGCGTGGCTTACGCTACCTCTCAAGCGTTAGCTGCGGCGTACAATCCCAACGGAGCAGGGGAGTTGGTTGGTGATGGGGTTCTCCAGGTTGATGGATTCACGCCGTTTGTTGGTGACCGAATCTTGGTGAAAGACCAAGCGAACGCTTCTGAAAACGGCATTTATGTGGTCAAAAATCTGGGCTCACAGATCAGTTCGTTCACTCTAATCCGAGATGTGGCGTTGGATGAATCCGCTGATTTCACCAATCCGTCCAGACAGTGGGCTGCAGTGCGAGATGGCTCTCAGAACGCGAAGACAGTTTGGAAGGCAGATGTGGCAGGTGTCTTTCAAGTGGGAATAACTCCTGTCGTATATTCCCAGCGACCAGGGTATTCCTCTGACCAACTGGGTTTCCGGGTTGTGCGTTTAAGGAACTAGAAGCACCGGGACGCACGGACGGTCTGCTCCTTCCTGCGACCAACTTTGGCGCAAGTGCCGAGAAGGCCCCGTCGATTCCTATCCTTTGCGTTTGATATCCAACCGCGCTCTTATCCTCCATCGACCTGCTGCCCGCCCTCGTAAGCATGCGCAGGATACCCCTTCCAAACCGCAGGATCGACGGACTGGATGCCTCTGCCCTCTTTTCGGCGAGGTCGTGCTGCCCTCCGCGTGACAAGCCGTGCTGGTTTCGGAACGAACTGGGACGTAACTCAAGGAGGAGAATCGTCTCGGGGGAAACTCCGACGGACCAAGGCGCATCCACCCTACTGTGGAGTGCTGGCCTCGAAAGTTGATTCGTTAAAAACAAAAAGGCGGCACCCCGCTGCGGGTGCCGCCAACGTTCGTAGGACCTAACCGATTAGAACGAGTTCTGACGGTAGGCGCCCATCGCTGGGGCGTCTGGATTCACCTCAGGGCCGAAGTAACGGAGCACCACGAGCGGCTCGGTTTCGCTCAGGTTCTCGAAGGTCACTCCAGCTTTCGCACCCGCCTCGGTGCAGAAGTATTCGTCCTCCGTGAGCTCGTGGAACCGGATCAGCTTCGGACTGTTCAGCGGCTGTCCGTTGATCTTGCCCACGCCTTGGACACAGATCAGGCCATAGGCGCCGTTGTCCTTGATGGTGCACTTCACGCCGGGCTCCACCGTGAGCTCCTTCGCCGTGAAAAGCTGCTCGCTCTTGATACGACCGTACACAATCCACTTATCGAGATACCCTTCCTTCCGCGTGTCCGCGACCGGAACTGGCTCAAGGTAATGGTTGTCTTTGAACGACGCATCGAGGTTCCCCTCCCAGTCCAGCTGGTCGATGATGAAGTCGATGTCCTGATGGCGTTCCTTGGGCATGTCCTTCACAAGGAGCTCCCACGGGACGGAACGCCCTTCCACAAGGTTCTGGTACATCCCGAACACGTCGCTGCCCCATTGCGGTTCGTAGGTGCAGAGAGAACCCGGTGCGTGGAGCACGCAGGGGGGGATCAACCAGCCCGTCCCCGGCTTCAGGCGATACGCACGGGAAAGATCAAGAATGCCGTTGTCACCCTTGTTCCAGTTCTCGATGCAACGACGGACCTGCTCCCGCGTGGTCCCCGGTTCGAGGCCCATGAAGGTGTAGGGGAAATTGTTCCCCACATTGTTGTGCTGAGGGGGGAAGTAATAGGACTCAGGTTTACCTTCCTGACCGACCAACTTCGCTTGCTCCGCGTTCTGGTGCATGTGGTGCGGAATCGGGCCCATGTTGTCGAAGAATTTCGAGTAAACTGGCCACTTGCTGTACTTGCTCCAGATAGAGGATCCAATGAGGTCAGCGCCACATTCCGAGACCGCTTGCTGCAGCGTGAAACGGTTTTTCCCGACCACCACATAGGAGAGGCCTTCGTCCGGCGTCCGATTGTCATTCGCAGCTGGCGTTGTCGAGGCGAACCACCGTTCATCGATCCCGCCACGGTTGAGTCCGAATGCATAAAGGTCATCTGGATGTAGCTTTAGGCGTTTCCCCGGCTGGAGGAAAGAGCGCGGCACCCAGCATGGAGCAAGGCGTAAAAGGCCACCAGTGGCTTGGAGGGCTCCGTCCACGAGCGAACGCACGTTGGACGAGACGGTCTGGAGTTGATTGACGGTGTTCATGGATATTGGTTCAGCACAGACGCGCTGAGGGGGCTTTTATTGCAGGATGACGGAGCGGGTTCAACCTTTCACGGATGGGCGATGTGGACTCCCCAGCGAAACCCCGACACGCCGGTGGGAAAGAGGTGGAATGTGACCGTTCGAAGTGGTGAGATGCCACAATGAAAACGACGTCCGTGGCCCTCTCCCTTTTTCTGGCGCTACAAACCGTATCGATCCGAGCGGAGGAGAAGAATCCTGCGGTCCGTGAGGCCTATCCCGGTTATCCCGGACTTTCGATCGGAGTCGATCTGTTGGTTGTCCGGCCGCT
>CAZAZT010000205.1:0-4752 GCA_964489645.1 uncultured Chthoniobacteraceae bacterium
GGTACCAAGACCAGTGGCTTTGGATTTCGTTGCCGATGACGAGTCCTTCGAGTGAGCCACCGGGTGCCTCGGGATTTCCGTATCGTTGCGCCAACCAAGCGACAATCGCTCGGTATCGCACAAGCCCCCCTGGCGTTGCGGTATCAAAAGCGGAGGGACCTATCGGGACGGTGTCTGGACTAGCGAGGGGGTGAACGATGTGGGGGGGGAGTGGAATGGACTTATTCTGGATGGCGAGGAGGATCCCTGTGATCTCCTGCCCATTCTGTTTGGCGCGTTGAAAAGCGCGGTCAAGCGCTCGGACGGCATCAGCGTTCAGAGGGAACACTCCTCCGTCGGCAATGGCTTTGAAGGGGGAGTCTACAGGAGCATTAGCCAGGAGCGTTGCGATATCGATGTTGTGGTTCAATCGAGGGAAGGAGTCGATTCTGCTTGAGGGAGAATTGATTGCACAGGTGATGCCCTTTTTGGATTTCACTGATCGTGGGCGAGTCGATCTTGCTGGATCCAAGCTCGTGATGGATTGCGGAGGTGTTGAATATTCGTCCGTTCGGAGTTGGAACATGGAAAACGCGCGGTCGCGAGCCCCATCAAAGCGTGGGATGGCGATGGTTTTCTCTCTAGTGACACCGCTCCAAACGACGGTTTCTTGATGGAGGGGGACACGGCCGGATCCGTCGACACCGGAGTGAGAGGGGGACTCAATGATGGTGAGGATGGAATCGCCGCGAATTCTAGAGACTGCAGGAGTTTGGAAGAGCAGTTGCGATTCAGTGAGGTGAATGTTCATCGCGGGTGCAGCCACCGCATCCAGCAAGGTAGCGAGGAGCGACAGGATGAGGATGAAACGGTGGCGGGGTATCTGCATGGCGTGTATGGATTCCGACGGAAAGGTTGGATAGAGCTTTTCTGATAGGGGCAAACGGGCTTATAACTACAGGGTGCCTAAGAAGTCGGCGACATCCGGCTTGTTTAGGCAGCGGTAAATAAGCCGCAGCAGTCAAAGACACATCTCAACCCCAAAACCACTGTCACCAACCATGAAAGTACAAATCACCTCAGTTCTCGCGGCTTCGGCCGTGGCTCTCTCGTTCGCAGCTTGTGATGGCGGAGCACCTGCTCCCGCTGAAAAGAAGGCTGAGGCACCTGCTGCGGAGAAAAAAGCAGAGGCTCCAAAGGCTCCTGAGGCGAAGCCAGCCCCTGCTGCAGAGGCTCCCAAGCCGGCGGCAACCCCGGTCGCGCCAGCTCCTGTTCCCGCGCCTGAAGCCAAACCCGCAGCACCAGCTCCAGAAGCTCCGAAGCCCGCTCCAGCTCCGGAAAGCAAGTAAGTCTTTCCGCTCAGGGCGTCCTCGTCAGGACGCGATGAGCTACAGAAAAAAAAGGGCTGCACCGTAAGGTGCAGCTCTTTTTGTTTGTGAACCCTGATCGATCCAAAGAGTGTTCGCTCTCGCTCGGGGACTCCTGCCTCGACCACGCGATAGAGTGGCCTCTGAGGAAATCACCGCCTGACCGCTCTTTCTCGCTCCTCTCTCAAGTCCTTGAACTTGTTCCTCTGCTCCGGGGTGAGGACAGCGCCGATCTCCTCGAACTGCTTTTTCATTAGTTCTTTGACTTTCTCCCTATCCGCATCGGTCGCTTTATCCCGTCCCTTGGACATCAACTCGCGAAACTCCGGTGCGTGAGCCTCCATGATGGACTTCACTTTTTCCTTCTGCTCGTCGCTCAGCGATAGCGATGATGTCATCCGATTTAGACGCTCATCAAGCGCGGGGGGCGATACTCGTTGCTCCCGCGTTTCCCTGAACCTCTCCCGTTGTTCGGGCGTCAGAACCGATGCGATTTCGGTTGCCTGGGTTTTCAACATTTCGCGGACCTTTGAACGATCGGCTTCCGAGACGTTCTGTCGACCTTTCTCCATGATGGCTCGGATGTCCGTCCCAGTTTTTTCCATGATGGACTTCACCTTCTCTGTTTGTTCAGGGGTGAGTTTGAGGTGCTCCGCCATTTTTCCCAAACGCTCTTGCGTGTCAGGAATTGGTGCTCGCGCTGAACGTGCAGGGGGTGGGTCAGCGGCGAATGCTTGCAGAGCGAGGGCCATGGTTGAGGCGGCGACCGCAGTTCGAGGGTATTTCATACAACGCATTTTAACGCCGAAATGCTGCAATGGTTTCAACAAATGTTGATGACCGGATGGGAGGAAGGGTTGCGTCAGGGGGCGATCCGCAGGAGAGTGTTTCCCTGCCCATGGAACTTTCGGACATTCGGAAACAGATCGATGCGATAGACGACCAAATCCTGAGGTTGCTCAACGAGCGTGCGGATTGTGTGCATGAGGTGGGGGAGATCAAGCGTCGGGGAGGACTTGAAATTTACGCGCCGGAACGGGAGGAGCAGGTGTATCGTTCCCTTGGGGAAAAGAATACGGGGATTGGCGGAAGGCTTCCAAACGAGGCGGTTCGGGCTATCTACCGCGAGGTGATGTCGGCCTCGTTGGCCTTGGAAAAAGATTTGTCGATCGCATATCTGGGTCCGGAAGCCACCTATACACATCAGGCGGCTCGTTCAAAGTTCGGGGCTTCGGTGCGGTACGTCGCACAGACGGGAATCGCAGATGTCTTTGATGCGGTTGCGCGGGGACATGCCGATTATGGCGTTGTTCCGGTTGAGAACTCTTGGGAAGGCGCGGTGAATCACACGCTGGACATGTTCATCGATGCAGACGCGCGAATCTGTGCTCAGATCCTGTTGCGAATCGAGCATCACCTTCTCTCGAAGGAGGCGAGGGGGGGGATCAAGCGTGTTTTCAGTCATCCCCAAGCCTTTGGGCAGTGCCGCAGTTGGATGAGAACCAATCTTCCCGGAGTGGAGTGCACGGAGGTTTCGAGCACGACCCGTGCGGCTGAACTGGCAGCGCAGACGCCTGGGAGCGCTGCCATCGCGAGTCGATTGGCGGGCGAGCTCTATGGTCTTTCCGTTTTGGACTCATCCATCCAGGATTCGCCGAACAACACGACGCGTTTTTTAGTGATTGGGCAGCGCCCTTCTCCGCCAACTGGCAACGATCGGACCTCACTGATGTTTGCCGTCAAGCATGAGCCCGGTGCTTTGTACCATGCCTTAGAGCCCTTCGATCGGTTGCTGTTGAACATCGGCAAGATCGAAAGTCGACCTTCACGTCGGAAGGTATGGGAATATTGTTTTTTTGTTGATGTGGATGGACACGCCTCGGACGCTGGCGTCGCCGAGGCGATCGATGAGTTGGAGAGACAATGCACCATCGTGAAAGTCCTTGGCACTTACCCAGTACCGAACCCTGTGTGAGAGCGGGGGGCGCGATCACAATGTTGCGGTCGTGATTTTTCTGGGACTGGTTGGCGCGGGTTGGTTGTGGTTTGCCCAGCAACCATCATCTTCCGTTAGATGGAGGGATCTTCAACTGCTTCAGGCTTCTGATTTGGGTCCAGCACATTTCGGATGGCAGTTTGTAGTTCCTTTGGGGAGAACGGTTTTTTTAGGGTCGAGCGGAACAACCCTAAACGGTCCACCTCATGTCTTTTGAGTAAGGGCAGGTTTCCCGACAGAAGAATCACTGGAATTTCGGGATGTGCGGATTTGACGTGTTCAGCGAGGTCGAAACCGTTCATCTGAGGCATCGCAAGGTCGGTGATGACCACATCAATGTCTTGGTCGCGCCCGAGATATCGAATGGCATCTATCGGCTGGATGAACGTTGTCACCTGATGCCCTTGTGTGGAGAGGATTTCGCTAACAGCACTGGCAAGAAGTTGTTCATCATCAACGACCAATATGCGTCTTGGGACGTCTTTTCCGCGGATCCGAGTTCGGGCGGGTGCCTTTCGCAGTTGGACAGATTGGACTAACGGGAGGAAGACGCTGAAAGTGCTTCCAAGCCCCGGCTCGGAATCGACGGTGATCGCTCCATTCGCTCCATCGAGAAGGCTTTTCACAACAAAGAGTCCCATCCCTGAGCCTTGGCCTCGTTGTTTGGTGCTGAAGAAAGGGTGGAATATCCTCGAGCGGATCTCATAAGGAATTCCTGAGGCGGTATCTTTCACCTCCAGAACAACATACTGGGTATCTTTGAGAGTGTGGCATCGGCTCAGATGTTGGCTTGAAGGGTTGCGAGCGGCCAACGTCACAGTGATTGAGCCATTTTTGCGATCGAACGCGTGCCATGCGTTGGTGACGAGATTCAGGACGATTTGATGGATCTTGTTCTCGTCAATGGCGACAGGGGGCAGTTCCGGTTCTACGTCGAGAACGAGTTGGATTCTTCCGGGGATTGAAGCGCGTATCAGTTGGATCGCTTCTCGGAGAGTCGATTCGGGGTTGCAGGTGGAACCGTTTTGAGGGATCTGATTTGCGTAGTCTAGCACTTGGTGCGCGATCTCGCAGGCACGACTCGCACCTTTGATGATGTCAACGTATCGATCCGGTTCGTGGCTGGGTGAAGCAAGTTTGCCAAGTTCAGCATGACCGATGATGCCGCACAGGATGTTATTGATGTCGTGAATGATGCCGCTGCTGAACATCCCGAGGTTCCGGAGACAGTCCGCGTGCATGACTTCTTGTTTGTAACGTCCCATCTCGTCACGAAGGTCGAGGATCTCGGTGCCCAATCGGCCGACGAGGGATTCAAAATAGCTGAAATCAATCGTTTGTGATGACCGTTTGAGAATCCGATGTGCGGGCAGGGACAAGAAATGGGAGAGCTGGATGAGCAGAGAATCG
>CAZAZT010000206.1:0-4674 GCA_964489645.1 uncultured Chthoniobacteraceae bacterium
GATTACGACGATGTGGATTGGGGCGAGGTGCAGTTCAACGAGTTGGACTGGTCTGCGAAGGAGGATGCCGGACAGATCGACTGGGGTGAGGTGCAGTGGAACGAGCTGGATGCGCCGGATTTCAACCAGATCAACTGGGAGCAAATCCAGTACAGTGAGTTGGACTCGCCGGACTTCGGGACCATGCAGAAATCGTTGAGCGCCTCTGATGTCCGATTGGGCAGCAATGCGGTTGATCGGGTTTCGGGTCGTTCGAGTGCTGATCGGATGTTTGGCGCGGGGGGCAATGATGATTTGGATGGTTTGTCCGGGGATGACCGGTTGTTCGGGTGCTCGCCGGAGGCTGGGGGTGGTCGGAACGAGGTGGACCAGTTGACGGGTGGAGCGGGACGAGACGCGTTCGTTTTGGGTTCATCGAGCGGGGTGCTCTATGATGACGGAAGTGCGAGGTCGTCGGGGCGCGGTGATTACGCGCTGATCCGCGATTTCACTCCTGGTCAGGACCGTTTGGTTTTGTCGGGCGGTCAGTCCGATTACCTGTTGGATTCGAAGAGTGGCGTGACCGGCGTTTCGGGCAGCGGGTTGTATTACGACAGTAACGACAATCAGCGGTTGGATTCGACGGACGAGTTGGTGGCGGTGTTGCAGGGTGGCTCGGGGTTGAGTCGGACGAACACGGTTGCTTCGGCTCAGTACGTGTAGGGCGTTGAGAGTTCGGAGGGGGCTCGGTCTTTGGACTGAGCCCCCTTTCCGTTTTTCGGGGGGGCGCTATTGGGTGGGTGCGGAAGGTTGTGTTGGGGGAGGCATGATCGGGGATTGCGCGGTGCTTCACGGAGTCATCCGGCAGGTGATGACTGGTCCACTGGCGCGCTTTTTGCATCTAACGGAGCTGATTTTAACCAATCGCAACCATGCAAAAATTTGGGACTTACGCGGATGAAAGCCTTGTGGGGGGGGCGGAGGGCGACCTGTTGGATGGCGGGCTTGGGAACGATTCTTTGTTCGGGGGGGCGGGCGATGATGCGATTTCGGGCGGGGACGATCATCCGGTGAGTGGGTTCGAGCTTGGTGTTGGCGTGGGCAACGATTGGTTGGATGGGGGTGATGGACAGGACGAACTGGATGGAGGTTATGGAAGCGACACGCTGATTGGCGGTGCGGGAAACGATTTCCTCCAAGGTGGGGACGACGGGTTCACGGGTTTCTCAACTTACGAAGGGATCACGTTGGCGGTGGTGGATTCGTTGGTGGGTGGGTTGGGGGACGATACGTATGTGGTGGATTCCGCGGAGGATGTCGTGATCGAGGGGGTGGGTGAAGGCACGGATCTCGTGATGTCGAGTGTGGGCCTCACGTTGGCATCCAATGTGGAGCAGTTGATCCTGACGGGGAACCTAGCGGTGAACGGGGTGGGGACTCATGGGGCTAACACGTTGACCGGGAATGTCATGGCCAATCGGCTTGAGGGTTTGGGGGGGAACGATTCGGTTTTGGGAGGTGGGGGTAACGATACTTTGGTGGGGGGGATTGGGAACGACACGCTGGTGGTCGGGGTTGGGGCGACGCGCGTTCAGGGCGATGATGGGGTGGACGCTGTTCTGTTGGATTGGTCTGGGCTGAGTGGTGTGACGTTCTCTGGCCAGAAGTTGGTGAAAGGTGTGGCGGGCTACAGCGGGATGTATTTGGCGAAGAACGCTTCGGGAACGGTGGTGTCGTCGGTGGAGTTTTCGGGAGTGGAGCGGATGGTTTTGGGCGGCAAGGAGGTGGACCTGAATCCTCCTGCGCTGCCGTCGGTACGGCTTTCACGGTCGGGCACCGCGACAAAAACGACGGAGCAAGGGGGAGTGGTGGAGTATCTTGTGCAACTGGGGACCGCTCCGGTGCAGGATGTGGCGATCGATTTCACCAGTTCGGATGTGACGGAGGGGAAGGTGGTCGTTCAACGGTTGGTGTTCACCTCGTCC
Source organism: uncultured Chthoniobacteraceae bacterium (assembly GCA_964489645.1). Taxonomy (GTDB): domain Bacteria; phylum Verrucomicrobiota; class Verrucomicrobiia; order Chthoniobacterales; family Chthoniobacteraceae; genus JBEEPE01. Next base: position 1,965 of record CAZAZT010000206.1, read on the forward strand.
AATTGGAATGTGTCGCAACGTTTGCAGATCCAGGGGGTTGACGATTATTTGGATGACGGCGATGTGGGTTATACGGTCACTGGGAAGATCGTGACGCAGGATCTTCGGTATAACCGGTTGACGGTGAATGCGATCAATCTGATCAATGCGGATGATGGTGAGGATAAGCCGTTGAACCTCAAGGGGACATCGGAGGTGGATTATTTGATGGGGAAGAACGGGGCGGACCGGATCTATGGAGGGGGGGATCAAGACAGCATCCGAGGAGGGCGCGGGGACGACCTGTTGTATGGGCAAGAGGATGAGGACAAGGTTTTTGGCGATGGCGGGAATGACGAGTTGTACGGGGGATATGACGGAGATTTCCTGGATGGGGGGGAGGGAGCGGACAGTTTGTTCGGGGAACAGGGGGCTGACACGTTGGTGGGGGGAGCCGGTAACGATCTGTTGGATGGCGGGTTGTTGAATGATTCGATGGTGGGCGGGATGGGGGACGACACCTATTACGTGGATAGCGCGGCGGATCAGATCAATGATCTGGGGGCGTCGTCGGATGTGGATACGGTGATTGTGGTTGCGACCACGAGCTATGTGTTGCCGGCGAACGTGGAGCGCGCGGGAATCCAGGCGCCGGGGAATGCGAATCTGACCGGGAACGCGTTGAACAATGTTTTGACGGGGAACGATGGACGGAACGTGTTGGACGGAGGGAAGGGGAATGATTCGTTACAGGGGGCTGGGGGGAATGACACGTTGCGGGGTGGGGAGGGTGTGGATTGGGCGGACTTTGAGGCGGCAGGGTTGAACCTGACGGTGGATCTGGCGACGGGGAAGGTGGTTGGAGAGGGGACGGATCTGTTGTTCGATATGGAGAACGCGGTGAGTGGGGATGGGGATGACCGGCTCGAGGGGAGTGTTGGGGCGAATGCGTTGATTGGCGGGGCGGGGAGTGATCGTGTGAGTGGCGGAGTCGGCGATGACACGTTGACGGGGTGTGGTGCGGGAAGTGGGAGCGGGTATGCGGAGGTGGATACGCTGGTTGGGGGGAAGGGCAGGGACGTGTTCGCTTTGGGTGTGAGTGGCGGTCGGTATTACGACGATGGGGATGCGAAGACGGGTGGAAGGGGGGATTACGCGTTGGTGTTGGATTTCACGGTTGGGGAGGACCGGTTGCGTTTGGCTGGGGGGAGCGCGGCGTATTTTTTGGGTGCGAGCGGGGTGTCGGGCGTTTCGGGAAGCGGCGTGTATCACGATTCCAACGGCAACAAGAAGTGGGATGCGTCCGACGAGTTGTTGGCGGTGGTCCGTAGCGTGAGTGGAGTGCCGTTGACGGCGGCGAATGTCATTGGAACCGCGCAGTTCGTTTAGAAAGGACGATGGACGAGATGAACCGAGTGATACGATTTTTTGCGGTGTGGGTTTTGGCGATGGTTTGCGTCTATGGCGGACGTGAGGGGGTTTACAATGGGGTGATCGGGGAAGGGGTTGTGGGGGCGGGCGGGGTTGCGGAGCAGGCGGCTTTTGATGCGGGTAACGGGTACTTGCTGGTTCGCGGCAACTCGGGGGGAAGTTTTAGTGGGGTGTTGAGGTTGGCGGGGCGGAGTCATGGGTTCTCGGGGAGTTGGAGTGCGAACGGGCGCGCGTCGATCAGCGTTCCGCGTGAGGGGCGCACGGGGGTGGTTTTGGAGTTGGAGCATCTTGCGGTGGGATTGGGAGAGGTCCGCGGGACGGTGAAGGTGGGTGCGTTGGCTTTGCCGGTGAGCGCTTTGCGCGGGGACGCGTGGGTGGGTGGGGCAACGGTGCATCCGTTGGCTGGGCGGAAGTATGGGGTGCTGTTGCCGGCTCCGACGGGGATGGCGGTGGGGTTTGGGCTGTGGACGATCACGGTGGGGGGAGACGGGATGGCGACGGTGAGTGGTTGGATGGGGAATGGGGCGCGGGTGGCGATGCTTTCGTGGGTGGTGGATCGAGGGGAGGGGAAGTGGGTGGTGCCGGTCTATGGAAGTTGTGAAGGGGTGGTTGCTGGGGAGTTGGAGATCGGGAAGGAGGAGGTTGCGAGCGGGAGCGAGGTCGGGGGGCGAGTGGTGTGGCTGAAGAGCGGGAGTGTTGGGTTGCCGAAGGGGGGGTATTTGCGGGAGTTGATGGCGGTTGGGACGTTGCAGACGCGGGAGGGAGGGGAGATGAGGACGGGACTTGGGGGCGGGTCGTTTTCGCTTGGGTTTGGGATTTCTGGGGGCGGATTTTCGAGTGTGATGGAGGAGACTGGGACGTGGGGATGGGATGCGAAGCCTGAGGTGGGAGATGCGAAGTTGAAGGGGATGGGGAAAGGGATGAGGTTTGATCGTGGGGGATCGCGGGTGGAGGGGGGCTTTGAGTGGGGGAGCGGTGCGGGGAAGCGGCGCGTGGAGTGGCGCGGGATGTTGTTGAGTCGCGGGGTGAAGTTGGCGGATGGGGTGGAGGTGCGAGGAGGGGGTTATTATGGGAATGGGTTGGCGAGTGGAGCGGTGGTGATGAGGAGCAACGCCGGTGCGGTGGATCGACCGGTTGTGGTGGTTGCGCCAGTGATAGTGACGCAGCCTGTTGGGGGAGAGTTGCCAGTGGAAGGGGGCGTGGAGTTGCGAGTGAGTGCGATTGGGGGAGGGGTGTTGGGGTACCAGTGGAGGCGAGGAGGAGTGGCGTTGATCGGGGCTGTGGGAGCGAGTTATGTGGC
>CAZAZT010000207.1:0-4673 GCA_964489645.1 uncultured Chthoniobacteraceae bacterium
CAGATCACGACGACGCTCGATGGGTCGCGCACGATTGAGGCGATGCAGTTCAAGAACACGCCTGCAACGGTGTCGGCGGTGACGCTGAATCAGGGGAGTGGGGGGACGCTGACGATTTCGCCGAGTTCAAGTTCGACGGGTATTTTGGTGGATGCGAATGCTGGTGCGGTGACCATCAACGCGCCGCTTGCTGCTGGCGCTGCACAAACGTGGCAGGTGGTTGGAACGGGTGTGTCGAGTTTGACGCTGGGCGGTTCGGTGGACTTTGCTGCGGGGGTTTCAAAGACTGGCGTGGGGACGGTATTTTTGAATGGAGCGAATACGGGTTCAGGTGGGTTGTCGTTGGTTCAGGGGACTTTGTCGTTGGGCAGTGCAAGTGCATTGGGGACGGGAACGTTGACGATTTCGTCTGGAACGACGCTGGATTCGTCCGTTTCGAATCTGGCCCTGACGACCAATAATCCGGTGACGGTGGGTGGTTCATTCACGTTCACTGGGACGCAGTCATTGAACGTCGGGACGGGAGCCGTCACTCTGGCGCAGAACTCGACGCTGACGACGAGTGCGAACGTACTGACGCTTGGGGGAGCGATTGATGATGGTGCGAGCACGTTCACCTTGACCAAGGCGGGTGCAGGCTCGTTGGTCCTTTCGGGGAATCTTTCCTATGGGGGGCTGACGACGTTGAGTGCGGGAACGCTGACGCTTTCTGGGGACAACAGTGGTTTGACGGGTGGGGTGACGGTGGCGTCGGGTGCGACGTTGAATGTCAACAGTGCGACGGCGTTGGGGAGCGGGACACTGACCCTGAGTGGAGCGACATTGAACAACACGTCGGGCGGGGCGTTGGTGCTCTCGACGAATAACGCGCAGGCGTGGAATGGGAATGTGACATTCACGGGTGCCAACAATCTGAATCTCGGGACGGGCGCGGTGACGCTGGGTCAGGCTTTGACGCTGACGGTTTCGGGTGGGGTCTTGAGCGTGGGCGGAGTGGTGGATGATGGGGTGAACACGTTCGCGTTGACGAAGGCTGGTGCGGGGACCTTGGTTCTGTCGGGGGCGAATGCGTTCGGCGGCGGGACAGTGGTGAATGCTGGGGTTGTGCAAGTCGGCAACAATGGTTCGTTGGGTGCCGGTGCTGCGACGCTGGCATCGGGAACGACGTTGATGAGCGACGGTGTGACAGCGCGCACGCTGGCGAACGCGTTCAGTGTGTCGGGTGCGGTGACGTTGGGTGACGCGGTGAATAGCGGGTTGCTGACCATTTCGGGTGCGGTGGCGCTGACCTCAGTAACGACCTTCACCACGGCGTCGAATGTGACGTTGAGTAATGTGGTGAGCGGGTTGACGAGTTTGACGAAGGCGGGAGCGGGGATCTTGACGTTGGGTGGGGCCAATACGTTCAGCGGAGGGTTGACGGTGAATGCGGGGACGGTGGCGATTGGTGCTGCGTCGGGATTGGGCACTGGGTCGAGTGTGACGCTGAACGGCGGGGTTTTGCAGAGCACGGGTGCATCGGTGGATCTCGGAACGGGGCGCGGGATCGTGGTGGGAGCGAGCGGTGGACGAGTGGACGTGACGGCTTCGAACGCGTTGATTGTTTCGGGAGTGTTGTCTGGGTCGGGTGCGCTGGAAAAATCTGGGACGGGGTCTTTGACGTTGTCGGGGACGAACACGTTCAGCGGTGGGGTGACAGTGAGTGGCGGGACGTTGAGCTTTGGGGCGAGCGGGAACTTGGGAGATGCGTCTGCAACGAACACGCTGGCGATTTCGGGTGGGGCGACGTTGGGGCTGACGGCTGGCACGGTGAATCTCGGGGCGAATCGCACGCTGACGATTGGGGCGGGCAATGCGGTGGTGGACGTTGCGAGCGGAGCGGCATTGACGGTTCCGGGCGTAGTTTCTGGGAATGCGCTGACGAAGACAGGGACGGGAATCTTGACGTTGTCCGCAGCGAACACGTTCAGCGGAGGGCTGAGCTTGAATGGTGGGACGTTGAGGGTTGGCAATGATGCGGCGCTCGGGTCTGGGTTGGTGACTTTGTCGTCGGGGACCACGCTCTCGAGCGATAGTGCGACGGCGCGGGCTTTGGCGAACGGATTGGCTCTGCCTGGAACGGTGACGCTCGGCGATGCGACGAACACGGGGGCGCTGACGTTCTCGGGGGCGTCTTCAGTTTCGGCACCGAGCACGATCACGACGGCCTCGGACGTGATCTTGAGCGGAGTGCTGAGTGGTTCGTCGGCTATCATCAAGGCTGGGACGGGAACGTTGACCCTTTCGGGGGTGAATACCTTGAGCGGGAATGTGACGGTGACCGGAGGGGTGTTGTCGATTGGCGCAGGTTCGGGGTTGGGGACGGGGAGCACGTTGACGTTGCAGGGCGGGACGTTGCAGAACACGGGTGCGGCGGCAGACCTCGGGGCGGGGCGTGCGGTGGTGCTTGCGACGGGTGGTGGGAAGGTGGATGTGACGGGAGCGAACGTGTTGACGATTCCGGGGACGGTGTCTGGGACGACGTTGCTGGAGAAGTTGGGGACAGGGGTGCTGGTGTTGTCTGCGGCGAACACGAATTCGGGAGGGGTGAGGTTGTCGTCGGGGGTGGTGCGTGCGGGTCAGAACAGCTCGTTAGGGACGGGGACGATCATTTTCGCTGGGGGTGCGCTCTCGAGCGACTCGACTTCGGCGCGGACATTCACGAATGCGTTGTCGATGAGTGTGGATTCCACGCTCGGGGATGCAGTGAACAATGGAGCGCTGACGTTGACTGGCGCATTGGGGCTCTCCGCATCGCGGATTTTGACCGTTCAGAGCCCAGTGACGTTGAGCGGGAATGTGACGGGGTCCTTCATGTTGACCAAGGCGGGTGCGGGTGAGTTGACGTTGAGCGGGACGAACACCAACACGCTGGGCATGACGGTGAGCGGTGGCACTTTGGCGGTTGCAGGTGGTGCCGCGGTGCTCGATACGGCGCCTATCGCGGTTCAGTCCGGCGCCACGTTCAAGCTGAACGCTTCGGAAACGATTGGGGCGTTGAGTGGCGCGGGATCCGTGAACTTGCAGGGTTTCAACCTGACCTCTGGCTCGACGGTTGATTCGACTTTCAGCGGGGTGGTGAGTGGTACGGGTGGGTTGGTCAAAACGGGCACGGCGGTGCTGACTTTGAGTGGGTCGAATACCTTCTCGGGAGGTGTCACTTCGAGTGCGGGCTCCTTGATGCTTGGCAATGATGCAGCGCTGGGCTCGGCCGCGGTGACGTTGGCACCGGGAGCCGGGATCACCGCTCGTCTGTATGCTCAGGGGGCGACCGCGCGGACGTTGGCGAACGCGTTCGTTTTTAACCCGAATGCAACGGGAACAATCGGGCTTGGAGATGCGACTAACAGTGGTGCATTGACCGTCTCAGGGGGAGTGACGCTGTCTGCGGCCACTGCGGTGAATGTTGCCTCCGCAGTCACTTTGTCAGGCGTTGTTTCGGGGGCGTTCGGGTTGACGAAGTCAGGGACGGCGGAGTTGACGTTGAGTGGCGCGAACACGTTCACGGGGGCGATGGCAGTGAACGCCGGTACGTTGACTCTATTGGGTGGTTCTGCGCTGGCGGACGGTGTGGCGGTGACGGTGGCCTCGGGAGCGACGTTGGGAGTGGGGGCGTCGGAGACGATCGGGACGATTGCTGGTGCGGGGTCGGTGAGTCTTGGCGCGAACTCGCTCACGACCAGTGGTTCGTCGAACACGACCTTCTCTGGGGTCTTGAGTGGAACGGGTGCGTTGGTCAAGGGTGGAACAGCGGAGTTGACGCTGAGTGGGGTGAACACGTTCAGCGGTGGCGCGACGGTGAATGGCGGGACGCTGACGTTGAGCGGCGGATCTGCGATGTTGGATTCTCTGGCGGTGACGGTGGGGGCATCGGGCGCGTTGAAGTTGGCTGCCTCCGAGACGGTGGCCTCGATTGCGGGTGCAGGCGGGATCAACTTGCAGGCGAACGTGCTGACGCTCGGCGGGTCCGTTGACACGGCGTTCAGCGGAGCGATCAGCGGAGTGGGCGGTTCACTGCTCAAGACGGGGTCGTCTGAACTCACGCTGAGTGGCACGAACACGTTTGATGGGGGATTGACGGTGAATGGGGGGACGGTTTTGGTCAGCGGTGGGGCGGCTTTGGCGGATGGGTTGGCGATCACGTTGGGCGCCTCGGGGACGTTGAAGTTAGGGGCATCCGAGACGGCAGGGTCGCTGGCGGGAGACGGTTTGGTGAACTTGCAGTCGAGCACCTTGACGCTGAGCGGTTCGGCGGACACGGCTTTCACTGGGGTATTGAGTGGGACTGGGGGTCTTACGAAGTCGGGGTCAGCAGTTCTGACGTTGAGTGGGGTGAATACCTACACGGGGGCGACTACGGTGAACGGAGGGACGCTGGTGGTGAGTGCGGGGTCCTTGGCATCGACGGCGTTGAGCGTGGGTTCGGCTGGGGTCATGACGGTGGCTTCAGGGGCGTCGATTTCGACGAGTGCGGCGGTGGTTGCGGATGGAACGGTCAACCTGTCGCCTGCGGCGGTTCAGATTCTCAGTTTGGATGGAGCTGCAACGGGGTCGGTGGTGTTGAATGGAACGGCTTTGACGGTTGATTCAGGGGTATTTGCGGGGGTTCTCAGCGGCGCGGGGAGTTTGGTGAA
>CAZAZT010000208.1:0-1788 GCA_964489645.1 uncultured Chthoniobacteraceae bacterium
AGCGCAGTTTGCCGGCGGGCTTTTTCGGGGGAGTGGAGAGCGCGCTCATGAGAGGTTGGGGGACGGTTTGTTCAGGGATCGGTGACCATTTTGTGTTCCACGGCTGGGGCATGGTCGACCTTTTCCTGATGGGGTTTGGCTTTTGTGTGGGGGCAGGTAGCCGTTAGTGTGGGTTTATGGATACCGCTGACCGAGATTTCCTTTTGCAGTTATTGAGCACGCCGAGTCCCTCTGGGTTTGAGATGCCGGGGCAGCGTGTGTGGGCTGGATACCTCGGAAAGGTCGCTGATGCGGTGGAAGTGGATGCTTACGGGAACACTTGGGCGACGCTGACGGGGCGCAAGGATGGGGGCCCGAGGGTCATGTTGGAGGCGCATGCGGACGAGATCGGGTACATCGTGAAGCATGTGACGGCGGAGGGGTTTCTCCGGATCGATCGCATCGGAGGTTCCGATACTGCGACTGCGCGCGGACGCAAATTGCTCATTTATGGAGACAAAGGGGCGGTCCCTGGGATCATCGGGAACACGGCGATCCATTTGCGGAAAGATTCCCTAGGTGATGAAAAGGCGCCCAAGATCTCCGAGCTGTATGTGGATGTGGGGGCCGATAGTGCGAAGGCGGTTGCGAAGATGGGGATCCGGGTTGGGCATCCTGCGGTTTACGCGGATGGAGCGGAGTTTTTTGGGGACCAGCGGCTTGTTGGGCGTGCGTTGGACAATCGGATGGGCGGTTTCATCTTGGCGCGTGTGATGGCGAAGCTGAGCAAGAAGCGGCCGGAGGCGACTGTGATCGCGTTGAACGCCGTTCAGGAAGAGATTGGTGGGAATGGAGCGATGATGGCCACGCACAGAATCCATCCTGATGTCGCGATCGTTTTGGACGTGACGCATGGGACCGAGACACCGGGAATCGACCCTTCGGTGCATGGCGCCGTGAAGCTAGGTGGGGGGCCAAGCGTGACCCATGGGACATGCAATCACCCGTTGCTGGTTCAGCGGTTGATGAAGGTTGCCAACGCGAGGAAGATCCCGCTCCAGCATGAGAGCAGCAGCCGATACAGCGGCACGGACACGGATGTGATCTTCACCGTGCGAGGGGGGATTCCCAGCGCACTTGTCAGTCTGCCGTTACGCTACATGCATAGCATCGTGGAAATGTGCGATTTGAAGGATGTCGAACGGGTGATCGACTTGCTCGTCGCCTTTGTGTCCTCAATCTCGGCAAAGGATTCTTTCACGCACAAGCTGTAGTCGGACCGTTTTCGTCGTGGCGTCAAAATTTCCAGAGCTTGAGGGATTAACGGTGACGGTGGATCGCGTGCTGTATGTGCCGCATCTGAGGAAGAGTCTCTCGGATGCGCACCCCTTCGTTTATTACATCACCATCCACAATCACTCTGGGCACGTTGTCACGGTCTGTGGTCGGAAGTGGGTTGTGACGGCGGAGAATGACGAGACGGTAGTTGTCGAGGGGGACGGAGTGGTGGGCAAGACGCCTCGACTCGAATCGGGGGAGGCCTTTTCGTACAACTCGAGTCACGCCATCACCTGTAACAGTGTCGCGGAGGGATCTTACCTTTGCGTGACCGAGGAGAAGGACTGCGTTGTAGCGCGGATTCCGGCATTTCGATTGGAGCTACCCGTCGGTTGATGCGGTGAGAGCGGTGGGTCGTTCGCCTTGGGTTCCCTGTTGGCGTGGTGCGGGGGGAAGTTCTCTAGCTAGGCGGTTCGGTTTTCGCTTAAACGGATTGCTTCTTCGGCAATTGTCATGTGTAAGCCATGGGAA
>CAZAZT010000208.1:1888-4446 GCA_964489645.1 uncultured Chthoniobacteraceae bacterium
AGTGAAGCGTGCGAGTGTTGAGCGTTTCATCGCTTCGATTCTCTTGGTCCATTCCCCTCCTTTTATGAAATCCATCCCAAGAACTCTCATCGCCTGGGTGCTAGCGTGTGTGGTAGCCCAAGCCGCTCCAAAACCGCTCTTCGACGGAAAGACCTTTGAGGGTTGGGAGGGTGACACGACCAAGGTGTGGCGGATTGAGAATGGCGAGATCATCGCTGGGACGAACGATTTGCGGCAGCCGAGGAACGAGTTTCTTGTGACGACGCGGGACTACTCAGACTTCGAGCTGACGCTTCAGTATCGTCGCGGGAGCAACAATGGCGGGATCCAGATCCGGAGCGAGCGTGTGCCGAACCATCACGAGATGAAGGGTTACCAGGCGGACTTTGCGCCAGGGATCGATGGGTTTCTTTACGATGAGTCGCGGCGCAACCGATTCCTCGCCCTGTTCGACATCGAGAAGGGGCCTGTTGATGCGCCTCCCGAGGGGACGGGAGCGGCGATTGCGCGGGCCAATCAGACGGCGAAGGAGGTTTCTGAGCGCCTGAAACTCGGTGAGTGGAACCATTATCGTATCCGGTGCGAGGGGCCTCGAATCCGGCTCTGGGTGAACGGGATACAGACGGTCGATTTCACCGAGAAGGATGGAGCGATCCCGTTGCACGGGAAGATCGGGATCCAGATCCATGGAGGGGCGACGGAGATCCGGTACAAGGACATCCAGATCGAGGAGTTGGGTCGGGAAAAAGGGGGGGGCGCGTCGCGTGGTGAACCACTCCGGTTGCGGGCAAAGGATGTGGTCGCGCTGGTGGGAGGATCGAATGTGGAAAGGACGCGGTTCAATGGGTTTTTGCAGACCCAGTTGATTGGGGCGCAGCCGGACGCTGAGATTCGAGTGAGGAATTTCGGGTGGGAGGGGGACACGGTTTTTGAGCAGTGGCGGGATAGTGGGGTGACGGATCCGGCGAAGAGTTGGCGCCAGCAACGTGATTGGCGTGAGCAGTTGGGGGAGGCGGGAGCGACTGTTGTGGTGGCGCAGTTCGGTCAGATGGAGTTGTTGCGCGGCGCGGAGGGGCTTCCTGGGTTCATCCATGCGTATACCGCATTGGTGAAGGAGTTCGCGGAGAACGGACGACGTGTTGTGTTGCTTGGGCCGACGCGCTTTGAGGGGGCGATGGCGATCCATAACGCATCGTTGCCTGCGTACATTGCTGCAGTCAGGGAACTGGCGCAGACGGCTGATGCTGGGTTCATCGATCTCTCGGAGGTCAAGTTGGGCGGGGAAGATCAGCGGTTCACGGAGAACGGGTGGCAATGGAATGAGGCGGGGCATCGGGCGGTGGCGGACGTGATTGGCCGCGCATTCGGTTTGAAGCCGGTGAGCGATGAGGCAGCGAGGAAGGCGATCATCGAGGTTGAGAGACTTTGGTTCGATTATTGGAGGCCGATGAACTGGGCCTTTCTGACGGGCGATCGGACGGGGGTGGCGTATTCGAAGGATTGGAAGGATTCGTCCAAGCGGATCTTTCCCCAGGAGATGCAGGATTTTCTGCCGCTACTGGAGCGGGCTGATGCGAATGTGCGAGAGGCGTTGGCGGGGCGCGCGGTGAGTCCGATCCCGGTTCGGTCCTCGATCCCGGTGGAGACAGGGACGGTTGCTCCGCAGAGTCCGGAGGAGGAGTTGGCGAGTTTCAAGGTGGCTGAGGGGTTTCAGGTGAATCTCTTTGCGAGCGAGAAGGATGGAATCGTGAAACCCATCCAGATGCGATGGGACGAGCGCGGCCGTTTGTGGGTGGCGTGCGCGGTGAGTTATCCGCAGATCAAGCCGGGTGAGAAGGCCAACGATTACGTCCTCGTGTGTGAGGACACGGATGGGGATGGCAGGGCGGATCGTTTCCACAAGTTCGTTGAAGGACTCTTCATGCCGAGCGGGATCGAGCTGGGTGATGGCGGTCTGTATGTGGCTCAGGGAACAGAGCTTTTGCACTTCAAGGACACGGACGGGGATGGTCGAGCGGACGCGCGGCGGATTGTGCTCGGGGGATTCGGGACGGCGGATTCGCATCAGATGATCAACGGCTTGAACTGGGGTTTCGGCGGAGAGTTATGGTTCACACAGGGGCATCACATCTACTCGAGGGTGGAGACGCCGTTCGGGGTTGAGACCTTGAATCGCGCGGGGATATGGCGTTGGCGGCCGCGCACGGGGCATCTTGATCCGTTCTTCCAGTTCTCATCGGCAGGGGCCAACTGCTGGGGGGTATTCACGACTGCCTATGGGCAGCCCTTCCACAAAAGCGGCGCGAATACTGGCGCATGGTTCAGCACGCCGGGGTTGGTTCGTTCCTCGCTCGCGGTGAATGCGCAGGCGATGAACCTCTTCAACGCCCCGATCAAGCAGGTGGGCATGGAGTTCTTGCGGAGCAGCCATTTTCCCGAGGAGATGCAGGGACGAGCGGTGATCGGCGGTTATTATGCGAACCTGTTGGAATGGCACACTTTGAAACCTGAGGGCTGCCTGTTCCGGTCGGAGAGATTGCCGAACTTGATCGAGACAA
>CAZAZT010000209.1:0-4430 GCA_964489645.1 uncultured Chthoniobacteraceae bacterium
AGGCATGAAGGGGAACACGGAGGCGAAGGGACTGAGCCGGAGATGTTGCCCTTCGATGCCGGAGCGGTGGGGGCAGGGAGATGAAGGTGACTCCTCGGATGGGAGGCGATTCGATTGGAGTGAGTTGAGGGTGGCGGATTCGGAGAGGCTGAGGCGCGCGTCTGGGAAGGCTCCTTGACGCCATGGCACTGCCTCTGCTTCCCGCTGACTCGTGATGGTTTATCGCGCCTATCGTTCAGCCTTTTGCATTCTCGGATCTGTTATTTTGGCGAGTGCTGTTCTCGGTGAGGAGACCGTGGGGGCGGAGCAGTTGGCGAAGCAGTGGCGGCGGACGAAGTCGTTGGTCCAGCCTGAGGTGAAGGTGCGCAAGGGGATGGCGGTGGTGGGAGAGGATCGGGGGAACCTTGCTTCGGTCGAGACGCCCGTTGCGGTTTCTACCTCTGCATCGTTCCAGAACATCCGGTTCCGCTTCAATCGTGCGGAGATCGAGGATGAGGGTTCGCGAGCGCAGGTGGTTGAGATCGCGAGGGCGATGCAGCTTGCGGGTTCGGAGAAGTTCTTGATCGAGGGGCACACCTGTGACGTCGGGGATGAGCGGGCCAACTTGGGGTTGTCGGTGCGCCGCGCAATGGCGGTCCGCGATGCGTTGGTGGGGTTGGGTATTTCGGCCGATCGGTTGCAAGCGGTGGGGTGCGGGAAAGGCTATCCGTTGAAGCCGAACGTCGATGAGGTGTCGCGAGAGTCCAATCGGCGAGTCCAAGTGTTCCGTCGGGAGTGAGGGGGGTATTCGTTTCGAGGGTTCGTTCAAGTTCAGTCACACAAGTTTATGGTCATGAAGCATCGTCCGTTGTTGTTGTCCGCCGCGCTTTTGTTCGGCGCGTTTCCTCCGCTGTTGTCTGCGGCTGTGCGTCCGAAAGAGGCGGCGGTGGAGGCGTTGCCTGGGGTATGGGCACAGGTGCCTGTTCAGGAACGGTTGAAGGCGTTGCGTGCGGCGGAGGTTGATGGGACGCGGTTGCTGATGGAGCGGATCATGGGGCTGCATGTAGGGTCGGAGACGACGGTGCGAGATCTCATCTTGGCGAACGATTCGGTTCGGGGGCAGTTGGAGGCGTCCATCAAGGGGGTGACGTCGTCGGAGCCGCCGACCTATTTACCGGACGGTCGGTTGGAGGTGGTGCGTGCGGTGAAGGTGCGGCAGTTGATCGAGGTGGTGACCAAGGTGTCCACTCAGCAACTGGGGGCGAAGGGAGCGGTGAGTTCGCTGACGACCTCCACGAATAAGACGGTGGATGCTCGGATGGAGACGTTTGACGTGGTGGGGAGCAGTGCGATTGCGGGCTCTGAGGGGCATCGGAAGATTTTGGCGAAGCGGGCCGCTGAGGCGGATGCTTACCGGAAGTTGGGTGAACGGTTGCTTGGGGTGAAGGTTTCGTCCGACACGACGCTCAAGGACTTTGCGGTGAAGAGCGATGAGGTGGTGAAGACGATGGCTGGGTTGGTGAAGGGGGCGGAGGTGACGGACATCCAGTTCCAGTCGGATGGGGCGTGCGCTGTCACGATGCAGGTGAACTTGGGGGATGTGTTGAGGACGATCACTCGAACGGTGAAGGGGAAGACGACGGTGGAGGATTCGTTGAGACAGAATCTGCTGTCGGAGACTGGTATGGGAGTTCCGCCTGAAGCTGGGCAAGCGGCGACGGGAGCGACTGCGTTGGTGGATGAAGTTCGGGTGGAGGAGACCATACGTCGGGTGTTGGAGGAGAAGCCGGTGACCCGTTGAATTCCTGAGCGATGAAACGAGCATTGATTTTTTGCGCGGCGACTTTGGGTTTGGTGGGGTGTGCGACGCAACGGTCGGGCGATTGTTGTGCGACTGAGTCGGTTGGTCAGACGGGGGGCGTGCCGGTTGGAGCGGTGGCGACGTCGGGACGGTCTCGGGGTGTGGGTGTGAAAGCGGTCAGGAAAGGGGAGACGGTGACGGATCTGACGCAGGAGAGCCGGGTTTTGGGGGTTGAAGCCGTTGTGGGAGGCGATGCGGAAATCCGGCGTTGAGTGTGGGATTGCGCTGGGGATGTTTTTCCTGGCGCAGTTCGGTGTGTTGGCGCAATCGGCTTCGGGGAAGTTTCCGCAGAAGGGAAATTCGGCGGGTGTTTCGTCTGGGGTGAAGGCGCCCTTGAGTGGAAGTGGGGCTCAGGGGGGATCTTCTGCGAAAAGCCAGGATCCTTTTGATGTTTTGGCTGCGCGATTGGGGGAGTTGGCAGAGGGCAAGGAGTGGCGGGTTGGGGTTGGGAACTTTGTTTTTGAGAACACGGAACTGATGTCGCCGTTTTCGGCGATGTTGCGGGATGAGTTGGAGGTGAGTTTGAACCGGATGGGCCGGTTCAAGGTGGTGACGCGGGATCGGTTGGCGGACCTGCAGAATGAGGGGAAGTTCCAATCGCGAGACTTGTTGGAGCCGGGGACTGGGGTGGAGAAGGTTTCGGTGGAAGGGATTGAGGGGATTGTGCGGGGGCGGTTCTACGTTTCTGCGTCGGGTGTCACGGTGTTCACCGAGTTGGTGTGGTTGGAGGGGGGGAATGTCCGGAAGGCGAAGGTGGAGTTGCCTTCGGGGAGCATTCGGGCGCGGTTATTTCCGGATCGGCCGGATGGAGGCAATGAGTTGGATGTTGCGACCAAGCCGCAGAACTTGGAAACGAGTCTGGCGAATGTGGAGTCGGTGGTGAATAGCCGGTTGAAGGATGTGCCGAAGGAGTTCGGGTTGGAGGTGTACACGCCGGATACGCGTCGGGTTTTCAAGGAGGGGGAGAGGGTTTCGTTCCGGGTTCGGAGTGAGGTGGACTGTCATGTGGCGGTGTATTGTCATCAATCGGACGGTTCAACGGTGTTGCTGTTCCCGAACCATTGGCAGAGGGACACGTTTGTGTCGGGCGGGAGCGCGATGGATATTCCGGGGACGCGCAAGCATGGGTTTGAGATCAAGATCACGCCTCCGTTCGGTTCGGATGTGGTGCAAGTGTTGGCGTGTACGGATGGGGCGGCGATGCGGGCGCGGGTGGGTAAACAGTTGGAGGGATTGAGCGGATCTCAGCCGTTGGCAGTGATGACGCGGGGGATGGCGGTGGTGGGGATTCCGCAACCGAAGGGGGATGCGGGCGCGGGGGGGAGTGTTGTGAAGTGGTCGCAGGCGCATGTGGTGGTGAGCACGATTCCGTGAGTTGGGAGGACGATTTTATGAGACGATTTTTTGGGAGACTTGTTTGCGGGGGAGCGCTGATCTTGGCGAGTTGCGCATTTTCCGTGGCGGAGACGGTGGAGGTTGAGGGGAAAGCTGCGGGGGATGTGCTTCATGCTCGGGAGGAGGCGTTGGCGGATGCGCTTCGCGAGGCGGTTCGGGTTGGGGTTGGGGTGGATGTATTGACGTCCACGGGGGTGAAGGATTTTCAGTTGGAGTTCGATCGCGTTTTGAGCGCGGCGTTTGGGCACGTGAAGAGTTACAAGGTGCAAGGGTCGCGGTTGGGGGATGACGGTATCTATCGGGTGAAGGTTCGAGCGGAGGTTGGGGCGGGGACGCCGGGGATGAACGAAGAGTTGGCGCTTTTGCAGATCGTTCAGCTCAAGCAATCTCCGAGGGTTGCGTTGCGGATCAGCGAGCAGATCGATGGGGTGCCAGAGGGCAGAGGATATGCGGCGGCGTGGTTTGAGCAGGCCGCGAAGAAGTATCGGTTGCAGGTGGTTGATGAGAAGGCGATTGCTGCTGCGGAGACTGCGCGGGCTCGGAGGGACGAGACTCTTGGAAACGATCAGGGGGCGCGATTGAGGCGTGCTGGGGTTTCGCAGAAGGTGGATTTTGTGATCGAGGGGAAGATCAGCGGGAAGTACGCGGGGACGGAATCTCTGTTCGGTTCGTTGCCCGAGCATTGTTTCGAGGTTGGGGCGGAGTTAAAGGCGATGCGTCCGGATACGGGGGAGGTTGTGACCTCGTTTGTCGTTGATGGGACGAGCAAGTATCGTAGTGGATTGCAAACCAAAGAGATGGCAGCGCGCGAGGTGCTGTACAAGGTGTTGGATGGGAAGAAGGCCAAGAGGGGTGAGGCGGAGGGGGGTGTGGCATTTTTCACGAAGGTTTTCGCCCGCTGGTTGGTGGAGTTGGATTGCGGGTCTGTGCGGCAGGTGGAGTTTGAGCGGATCAATGCGGCGGATTTTGCGAAGGTGCAGGCTGGTTTGAAGGCGACGGACAAAGTGGGGGCGGTGTGGCAACGGGAGTTCGACGCTCAAGGGGTGAGTCATATCGACGTGGAGACGCGATTGACGGCGTTGGAGTTGGCGGCGGTGGTGAGCAAGATGTCGGGTGAATCGTTGCGATTGGACAGGACCACTGACAGCTACCTGCTTTTCAAGGCGAGCGGAACGGGGTCTGCGGGCGGCTCGAA
>CAZAZT010000210.1:0-4400 GCA_964489645.1 uncultured Chthoniobacteraceae bacterium
GTGGTGTTGGGTCGGATCCTCGATAAGATCCGGTATTTTGCGCGGGAGGGATGTTTGCCGGAGGGGTACCACTTGGGGCCGTTGGAGGGGATGCGCACGTTTGACGATCGGGTGTGCCGGTTTCTTGGGGTGAGTTATGAGGCGTTGCGCGAGCGGACGTTGCGTGGGGGTACGGACGAGGAGGTGTTGGAGTGGTGTTTTGGTCAGGGGCATCGTCCGGATGCGGAGCAGATCGAGATATGGAACACGTTCATGAGTAAGCGCGGGTGGAGGGATGGGGCGTCGGCGGGTTTGGAGCGGCAGAAGGCGGAGGCGGGTTTGGGGCATCGGGAGGACATTGTGGTGTTTTTTGATTTGATGGATGTGGAGGAGGGGCGAAGCGAGTAGGGGCGGGTGTTGTCGCGTCATTTTTTGGAGATCTATTGGATTATGAGAACAGGACTTCTTTCGATTGGGTGCGCTGTTTTGGCCGGTGCAGGTTTTGGTGCGGGTTACATGTATCGTGATGCGGGGGCTTTGGATGTGGCGCGTGAGGCGGAGCGGGTGCGTTTGGGATTGGAGGGTCGGATCACGGGGTTGGAGGGGGATGTTGCGGAGGCGCGGAAGGCGCGGGAGGAGGTTGCGACGGCTGCGGGAGCGGAGCGTGAGCGAGCGGCGAAGGAGTTGGCGGAGGTTCGGGCGCGTTTGAAGGAGGCGGAGGAGAAGGTTGCGAAGGCGGCGAAGGCGGCGCCTGCGGCGCAGGTGACGGTGAGTACGAAGCCTGGAGGAGGGATGATGAAGTCGGTGGGAGAGATGATGAAGGATCCGGCGTTTCGAGAGATGGCGAAGAGCCAGCAGGTTGCGATGTTGGACATCGAGTACGGGAGATTGTTTGAGCGGTTCAAGTTGTCGGACGGCGAGAAGCAGGATTTGAAGAATTTGTTGGCGGAGAAGAAAGCGAAGGAGATGGATTTTGGTTTGTCGGTGATGGCGGAGGATCGTGATGAGAAGAAGGTGGCGGAGGGGTTGAAGGCGTTGGAGGCATCGAAGGCGGAGATTGAGGGGAAGATCCGGACGTTTTTGAACAACGACGAAGATTTCCAGAAGTACAAGAGTTGGGAGGAGACGAAGGGGGAGAGGATGCAGTTGAGCATGTCGGGTTCGGCGTTCTCGAATGTGGGTGAGCCATTGACGGCGGAGCAGGAGGACCGTTTGGTGGCGGCGATGCATGCGGCGCGGACGCAGGCGAAGGATGTTCCGGATTTGCAGAAGCCGGAGAATTTCAAGCCGGACAATCTGACGCCGGAGATGGTGGAGCGGATGATGAAGAGTTACGACAGCCAGGCGGGTCAGGTGGTGCAGCAGGCGGGCGGCTTCCTTTCTCCGAAACAGGTTGAGGCGTTGAAGACGATGCAGCAGATGCAGAAGACGATGCAGGAGACGGGGTTGAAGATGATGTCGTCCGGTGCGTTCGGCGGTAAGAAGTGAGGGTTTTGCATGGAGTTGCGTCGTCTTGGGGAGGTGTTGGGGGTGGGTGCGGTGTCTGGGGGTGGGTGGGTGCGGTGGGCTCCGGTCGTTGGGGTTGGGGTGGGCATTTTTTTGACGGGGCTGATTTCTGCGGGTTGTGTGGAGGGGGGTGAGGGGTTGGTGTTGGTGGCGTCGATGGGGGCGAGTGCGGTGTTGGTTTTTGGGGCGCCGGCGTCGCCGTTTGCGCAACCGTGGGCGGTGGTGATGGGGCACACGGTATCGGCATTGTCGGGGTGTTTGGTGGTGCGATGGATGGAGGCTGGGTTGTTGGGTGGGGCGGTGGCGGTGGGTTTGGCGATGGCGGCGATGTTGGTGTTCCGGTGTGTTCATCCGCCGGGGGGGTCGACGGCGTTGGGGGTGGTCTTGTCGGGCATGTACGGTGCGCAGCGAGGGTTCGGTTTTGCGCTGAACCCGGTGTTCTTGAATGCGCTGGTGTTGGTGCTCACGGGGGTGGTGTGGCACCGGTGGGTGGGGAAAGGGCATTATCCTTCCGGTTGGAAGCGGGGATGATTTCGTCCGGGTTGTTTGAGGTTTAAGTAGCTTTCGGGCAGTGTTTTGAGCGTTCCTTGGTGCGCTTTCTGTCTTTCCTTCAAGGCTGGGTCCGTTAGGGTTTGGAGATGCCCAAGCCGAAGGAAGATCACTTTTTGCTCCGGATGATCATCGGGGGAGTGCTGATTGGAGGGTTTTTGATGCACATCATGAAGGGGACGATCATGCCGTATTTGAATCGGAAGAACAAAGAGGTGACGTTGATGGCACCGTTCCTGAAGCGTCCGGCGTATCGGTCTGCGGAGGTGGAGGATAGCGCGGTGGAGCGCAAGCGTGGGGATGGGGTGCAGCGGGGTGAGCGTGAAGGGGCTGTGTCGAACCCTTGAGAAGGTTGTGGAGGAACGGATGTCAACGGAGGCGGGAGAGCTTGCGGAGCGGAGTGTTTTGGGTGAGCGGACGCGGGAGTTCCGGTTGACGGCGTTGGAGTGTCCGTTGCTTGAGGCGGAGCACATCGTGCATGTGGGGATTTGCGAGGCGTTGCCGCCGTACGAGATTGTGCGGATGGATTTGAGTGGGGCGTATCTTCTCTCGTGTTTTGAGGGGGAAGGATCGGCGTTCTTGGACGGGCGTTGGCAGCGGGTCCGTGCGGGGTGGGCGTTTTTGGCGCCGCCGCATGTGGTGTTGGCGTTCCGGGCGGATCGGAAGAGTCGGTGGGGTTTTTCGTGGGTACGGATGTCGTCGCCGGCGGGCATGCGATCGCCGGTGAGTTCATCGTCGGCTTTGACGCGATGGGATCCGCATCCGATGCGGCACGCGATTTTGGGGTTATTGAATGAGGTTCGTGCGAAGCAGCTTCCGGCGAGCGAGCAGCATTGGGTGCGGTTGGTGTCGGCGTATTTGCGGCAGTTCGTTTCGGTGCGGGAGAGTGATGTGCGGTTGGAGAGGTTATGGGGATTGGTGGAGGCGGATTTGGGGTCGACGTGGTCGTTGGAGCGATTGTCGATGATGTGTCATTTGAGCAGTGAGCATTTGCGGCGGTTGTGTCGTAGGGAGTTGGGGCGGAGTCCGGTGCATCATGTGATCTATTTGCGGATGCGGCGTGCGGCGGAGTTGTTGGCGTCGACGGACGAGAAGGTGGAGACGATTTCGCGGGATGTTGGGTATGCGAATGCGTTCGTTTTTTCGAACACGTTCAAGCGGTGGGTGGGGTGGCGGCCGAGCGAGTATCGGCGGCGCGCGAAGCAGCGGTGAGCGGGCGAGTGCGGTGTGTGTGTGGGGAGGTTTTCAGTGAGGGGGATCGAGGAGCAGGGCGTCTTGGAGGTGATGGATTTCGGGTGGGGCGTTGGGGTGGAGGATGATCTCGATGACGTCGATGCGCGCTGGGGTTTCGGGGTCTGGGAGTTGGGAGGTCCAGCAGTGGGCGGCGTGTCGGAGGCGTTCTTTTTGGATGGGAGAAAGGTTATCGGATGGGCGGAGGTGTTCGTCGGCGGGGAGTGTGGCGTGTCGCGTTTTGACTTCGACGAAGACGAGGAGTCGTTGGTTGGGAGCCTTCATGACGAGGTCGACTTGACCGCCGTGGGCGGGGCGGAAGTCGCGCAGGAGGAGGCGGTAGCCGAGGTCGCGGAGGTGGCGTTCTGCGATGCGTTCTCCGAGTTGACCGGTATGGTTGGGGGAGGCGTGTTTGGGAGTGGGGTTGGGGGAGGGGTTAATCGAGGCGCAGAGATTGTTGACGAACCGGCGCAAACGAGAGGCGATGGATGGGGGAGGGGCCGTGGATGCGGAGACGTTCGAGGTGGAGGGCGGTGCCGTAACCTTTGTGGGATGCGAAGGCGTATTGTGGGAATTGTTCATGGAGTTGTTCCATGCGTTTATCGCGTGAAACCTTCGCGAGGATGCTGGCGGCAGCGATGCTGAAACTTTTTCCATCGCCTTTGACCACGGCGGTTTGTGGGACGGGGAAATCGGGGACGGGGAGGCCGTCGATGAGGGCGTGATCGGGGCGTTGGGTGAGGGTGGAGACGGCGCGGCGCATGCCTTCTCGGGTGGCTTGGAGGATGTTGAGTCGGTCGATCTCTTCGGGTTGGATCTCGATGATGGAGTGGAGGATGTTGGGGTTTTGGGTGATCTCGTCGAAGAGATGTTCTCGGACTTTGGCGGACAGGGCTTTGGAGTCGGTGAGGATCGGGCTGTGGTAGGACTCGGGGAGGATGACGGCGGCGACGAAGAGGGGGCCTGCGAGCGGGCCTCGTCCGGCTTCATCGACGCCTGCGATCCAGCGGGCGCCGTGTTGGCGGCATTGGTTTTCGAGCAGGAGGGAGCAGGAGGAGGGCGGCATGGATGGGGGGGAGTTGGGGGGGATGGTTTGGGCACGAAAAAGGGCGAAGACCGTGGAGATCTTCGCCCGG
>CAZAZT010000211.1:0-4390 GCA_964489645.1 uncultured Chthoniobacteraceae bacterium
GTGGATCGGGCGCGTTTTTTTGAGGTCTACAACGGGCATCCGACGGTGCACAACGCAGGGGACAATGTGCACGCGGGGACCGAGGCGATGTGGGATATCGTGCTGGCGGAACGGTTGGGGCACCTTGGCAAGGAGGTGATGTATGGCATCGCGACGGATGATTCGCATCGGTATCACACGGAGGATCCGAAAAGCAGCACGCTTGGGCACGGTTGGGTGGTGGTGCGATCGGAGCGTTTGGAGGTGGGGGCGCTGGTGGAGGCGATGGAGCGAGGCGATTTTTATGCTTCCACTGGAGTGGTCCTGAAGGAGGTGAAGCGGGTGGACGGGGTTTTGTCGGTGGAAGTGGATGCGCAACCGGGTGTGGATTACACGATCGAATTCGTCGGCACGCGGCGCGGTTTCGATCGGACGAGTCATCCGGTGATGGATCCGAAGGGGGAGGAGATGCGCGTGACGCGTCGGTATAGCGCGGAGGTCGGGGCGATATTGGCAAGCACGCGTGGTGCGCGCGCGGAGTACCGGTTGCGAGGCGACGAACTGTATGTTCGCGCGCGGGTGACATCGTCCAAAGACCAGCAGCGTTCCCCGGTTGCCGGGGACAAGGAAAGGGCTTGGACGCAACCGGTTGTGGGGTCTGCTCGGTAGCGATCGTTCCGGTCGGGGAGAGGGGAGATTGCGATCTCCTTGCGGCTGAAAAAAACAAAAAAAAGAAGGTGGATGTGATCCACCTTCTGAAACTGTTCGGACAGATCCGAAATCTGGCTTGGGGACTGTTTTTCCCTGAGCGAAATGAGGTGCCGGTTAGGCTTCAGGAGTCGTTTTACGAAGGCCTACGACTTTTTCGCCGGTCTTGTACTGACCACGTTTTTTGAGGAGTTCGACGCGTTCGAAGCGCTTGAGAACGTTGCGCTTGGCGGTGATGGTGCTGGCTCCTTTGAGGCTGCTGTGTTGGGACATAAAAGCGTGAAGTTGAGTCGGGGATGTTACGGCAAAAGGATTGGATGGGAAGGACAAAAGAGGCGTCTGTTGGGCGTTGGGGGCGGAGGGGGAGCGGGGTGGGGTGAAAAGAATTTTTTGGATGCAATCCGAGGCGGTTCTGGGGACGTTTGTGGTTTGCGGCGCGCTCGGAAGGCGCGCGGCTTGCGGTGAGGCCCACGGATTCTGGTGAGGTCTTCGCTGCGGAAATCCCCTGTCAGAAACTTGAGATAACCCCCATTGAGCATCATGAAATACCGTTCCCTCTGCGCATCTGTGACCGTTTCGTTTGCCCTTCTTGCATCCGCGGCGGCTGAACCGATTTTCAAGCAGGATTTCCAGGCGTTGGAGGCGGGTCCTGCGCCCAAGGAGTTCTTACCGTTGGCGGGATCGTTTGCGGTGGTGGCGGATGGTGCGAACAAGTTGCTTGAGTTGCCGGGCGAACCTTTGGACACGTTTGGCGCTTTATTCGGGCCGTCGCATGCGGAGGATTCGACGGTTTCAGCCCGTTTTTTTGGTGCGAAAAAGGGGCGCAAGTTTCCCACCTTTGCATTGAGTTTGCGCGGTGCGGGCGGCTATCGGTTGCAGGTCAGTCCGGGGAAAGGGCAGTTGGAGGTGTACAAGGGTGACGAGCCGGTGAGTGGGGTTGCTTATGCTTGGCAGAATGAGAAGTGGACGTGGTTGCGGTTATCGGTTGTGAAGGCTGGTGCGGGCTGGGAGGTATTGGGCTGGGCGTGGGTGGAAGGGGATTCTGCGTCGAAGGAACCGCTGATCCGGGTGAAGGTCGAAGGGACGGTATCTGGGGGAAGGGCAGGCATTTGGGGGAGCCCTTACGCTGGGACGCCGATCCGTTTTGACGACATCCTTTGGGAAGGTGCGGCGAAGTGACGTCGTTCGCGGTGGAGGAACGGGATTTGCGACATCGCGGAGACCGGCTTCGGATCCGTCCGCGGTTCGGTTTGAGTTTTTTGAACAATCTTATGAACACAGTGCATCGTGTATTGGCAGTGGTGGCGGCCTCTTCGGCTGCGTCTTTGTTGGCAGGCGAATGGCCTCAGTACCGTGGAGCGGCCGGTGACGGGACGACTCCGGAGCTGTTGGGGTGGAAGAGTGGGAGTCTGAAACAGGTGTGGAAGGTGCCGGCGGATTCGGGGTTCAGCTCGTTCACGGTTTCGGGCGGAAAGGCGTACACTCAGGTGTTGCGCGAGGTGGATGGGGCGAAGCAGGAGACCTTGGTTGCCTTGGACGCGGCGACGGGCAAAGAGCTCTGGAAAGCGGTGCTGAGTCCGGTGAAGTACGACGGGGGTGGCGAGGCTGGAACCAAGGAGAACAACGGCGGAGACGGTCCGCGGTCGACTCCGACGGTTTCGGGTGGGTTGGTGCTGGTGTTGAGTTCGGCGTTGAACCTTTCGGCGTTTGATGCGGCGACGGGCAAGCAGCAGTGGAGCAAGGATTTGGTTGCCCAGTACAAGGGGCGCAACATCCGTTGGCAGAATGCCGCTTCACCTCTGGTGGACAACGGCGTGGTCTATGTTGCTGGTGGGGGTGCTGGGGAAAGTTTGCTCGCATTTCGCCTGAAAGACGGGTCAGAGCTTTGGAAGAAGCATGACGAACTCATGACGCACGCGACACCGACGGCGGCGACGATTGGTGGGGAGCGTCAGATCGTCTTTTTCCTGCAGTCCGGATTGCTTGCGGTGAATCCGAGCACGGGTGACGAGTTGTGGCGCTATGCGTTCCCCTTCAAAATCTCGACAGCTGCTTCGCCTGTGGTGGGTGGAGACATTGTGTATTGCTCTGCGGGGTATGGGGTTGGTGGTGGTGCGGTGAAGGTGGAGAATAAGGCAGGGAAGTGGAGTGCGACGGAGATCTACCGTGTGACGGGCGACAAACAGATCGCGAACCACTGGAGCACGCCGGTCGTGAAGGACGGGCATCTCTACGGGATGTTCCAGTTCAAGCAGTATGGGGCGGGGCCGTTGAAGTGTGTTGACCTCAAGACGGGTCAGGTGAAGTGGGAGAAGGAAGGGTTTGGTCCGGGCAATGTGATCCTGGCGGGTGGTCGTATCCTCGCGCTTTCTGATGCGGGGGAACTGGTTTTGGCAGAAGCGGTTCCGACGGGGTACAAAGAGGTGGCGCGGCAGAAGGTGTTGGATGGCAAGTGCTGGAGCACGCCGGTTCTGGCGGATGGCCGGATCTACGTTCGCAGCACGAAGGAAGCGGCGAGTTTCGCGACGAAGTGAGGCGCGGTGGATTTGCACGCTCGTGTCGGTTGCCGTGATGGCGGCTGGGCGAGGTGAGTCTGCGAAAGTTCAGAGCAAAGGGAACCCTGCCGTGACAACGCGGCGGGGTTCTTGTTTTCGTCTGGTTGGCTTCGTGGCAAGGTGTTCGACATGCATCGCAACGAGCTTCGGAAGAATCCGCTGACGGGTGAGTACGTATTGTTCGCAGAATCGCGTGTAGGGCTGCCGAGGTTCCGAGCGGAGCATCGGGGGTTGGAGGAGCCTTGGTCGGGGGCGAGTCCGTTCGTTGCGGGGGCGGAGTCCCGGTGTCCGCACACGTTGTACGATGGGGGATTGGGGGCGGATTGGGCGGTGCGAGTGGTTCCGAACTCGATGCCATTGGCGCGGGTGGAGGGGGACGGGGTGTTCCATGCGGAGGGGCCGTATGTGTGTTCGGATGCGGTGGGGGCGCATGAGGTGATTGTGAACGCACGGGATGAGCGTCCGGTGGAGCGGCACACGGCGGGAGGTTGGCGCGAGATCTTGATGGCGTGGAGAGCGCGGATGCGTGATTTGGTGCGGGACCTTCGGCTTCGCAGTTTTTTTGTGGGTGAGAATGTGGGGTTTGCGGCGGGTGGGACGGTGGGGCACTCGGTTGGCCATCTTTTGGCGCTTGGGATCGTGCCGGAGCGCATGGAACGGATTCTCCAGAATGCGATTGCCTTGCGGCGGCGGGTTGGGCGGAGTTTTTTTGAGGAGGTGATCGCCTTCGAGCGGGACCGGCAGGTGCGGTGGATCAAGGGGGGTAAGCACGTGGCGGCGTGGTGTCCGTATGCGTCGGCGTCGCCGTATTCGGTGGTGTTGGTTCCTTTCCGTGAGGAACCGGTTTTCCATGAGATTGGGGATGAGGAGTTGGATGAGCTTGCGGGGATGTTGGCTGGGTTGGTGCCGTTGGTGTCGGATCTGACGGATGAGGCTCCGCTGCAGATCCGTTTGGTGACGGCACCTCCGCGCTGGGGTGAGGAGGCTGTGTACGCTGGGTTGAACCATGCGTTTCGTTGGCAGGTGGAGATTGTGCCGATCGTGTTTCCGGAGGGTGGCAATGAGCGGATTTCTGGGGTTCGGGTCAACCCGGTGTTCCCGGAAACGGCGGGAGCGGCTTTGCGGGCGGCGTTGGGGTAATGGGGGTG
>CAZAZT010000212.1:0-2585 GCA_964489645.1 uncultured Chthoniobacteraceae bacterium
GTCGTTCGACCCGTTCCCCAACTGCCCATACATGTTGTCACCCCACGCCCACAGGGTTCCGTCAGTCTTCACCGCAAGGTTGTGGAAACCGCCCGCCGCGATATCCGCCCAGTTCGCGTCCGTCCCGATCTGGGCCGGCCTCCCCACATAGAACGTCGCAGTAGACGGTTGCCCCGCGGCACCATACCCGTTGCTGTTCGCGCCATTGTACCCCCATCCCCAGAGCGTCCCATCCGCCCTCAAACCAATCACATGGTTCGTGGACACGTTAGGGCTGCAGACAACCTTCACCCAGTTCGTCGCAGATCCGATGCGCACCGGAACCAGACGATCTGTCGGAACCGTGTTCACTCCAGAAGCGTCACCCAAGTTGTTGTAGTAGTTGGAACCCCAAGCCCACAGTGTCCCGTCCGAACGGACCGCGAACGTGGAGGGATAGGTGGAGTTGCCCCCGACGGTCACCGATTTCCACGTCGTCGGCTTTTGAACCAAACTCACAGTCGGTGCAGAGGAATACCCGCTCCCACCACTTGTCACGTTGATTGCGCTAATCACACCTTGAGCGGAGAGCGTTGCGGTCCCAGTCGCCCCCGTTCCACCTCCCCCGCTGAACACCACATCCGGTGCAACCACCCAACTCGACCCACCGCCAGTGACCGTCACCCCCGTCACCACCCCTCCAGAAACCGAGGCAACAAACGTCGGTGCCATCTGTTCAAACGTCACCGTCGGTGCGGTCGTGTAACCCGTCCCGCCATTGTTCACCGTGATGCTACTGACCGCGCCCGTGGTCGCGTTCAGGACTGCCGTCGCCACCGCTCCACTCCCACCCCCACCCGAAATCGTGATCCTCGGAGGAGCCCACCAGTTCGACCCCCCCGACGAAACGGGAATCGACGTGATAACTCCTCCCACCCGAGTGACCACACCCGCCACAGGCTGCGCATAAGCCGCTGTTCCCGTCCAAACTTGACCCGAGCCGTTCGTCATCAACTTTGGTGCAACACTCGTATTTGTCGTGCCATCACCCAGCTGTCCTGACGCATTCTGGCCCCACATCCACAGAGTCCCATCCGACTTGATCATCGCGAAATGCGATCCGCCACCCGCAAAATCCTTCGCTCCGGTAAAGCCACTACCAAGCATCCCACCACTCCACTGCCACAAGAACCCGTACCGATCCAACGCGGCCGTGGATGGATTGCCATTCACCGCCGCCATCGACCAGGGGATGCCCGCCGCGACCCGCTGAGGCGAGAACCTCGCCCCCACCTCCACCGTTCCCACCGAGACCGAGTTGCCCCATGTCCAAAAGCTCTCATCCTCCTTCAACGCCGCCGTGTAAGAGTTCGTTCCTGACGACACCCATTTCCACCCCGTCCCAGCGATTTGCACCGGCACAGACCGCGTCACCGTCGTTCCGTCACCCAGTTCCCCGCTCGTGTTCAAACCCCACGCCCATAGCGACCCATCCGTCTTGATCGCATGCGAGCGGTTCGGTCCCGCAAACACGCTCTTCCAATTCTTATCCGACCCGACCTGAACGGGTAAAATCGACGTCAACGTCGCGTTGATTCCCAAAGCCCCGTAGTTGTTCCCTCCCCACACCCAAACCGACCCATCTGCCTTCAATCCCACGGAGGATTGACCAAACGAATCCACCTGTGTCCATCCCGCCGGCCCTGTGATCATCACCGGTGACCACTGATCCACCAACGATCCATCCCCTAACTGACCATTCGTGTTTGTCCCCCACCCCCACAACGCCCCATCCGTCGTGATCGCGAGCACACGATTCTGAGAAACCGTCACCTTCTTCCAGTTGGTCCCCGAGCCCACCCGCTGCGGTGCATACTGCGCAACCGTTGTCCCATCCCCTAACTGGCCATTGCCGTTCGACCCCCACACCCACAGCGAACCATCTTGCCGGATCCCCGCCGAGTTGGCCGACCCAGCGGAAACCTCCACCCAATCCGTCCACGTCCCGATTCTCGTAGGCACATTTTTCGAGGTGGTCGTCCCATCCCCTAGCTGACCACTGCCGTTCGACCCCCACGCCCATAGTGAACCGTCCGTCTTCGTCGCCACGACATGATAGATTCCCGCGCAAATCTTCTTCCAATCCGTCGCCGTCCCAACCTGTTTCGGGACAAGCTGGGTGGCCGAAAAAGTCCCATCCCCCAGCTGACCGCTTGCACCATATCCCCACGTCCACAACGTTCCATCGTTACGGAGACCAACCGCGTGATAGTACCCCGCCACAATGTCCACCCACGTCGCCCCACCAGAAGTGATCTGCGTCGGGGAATACTGGGCACTCGATGACACCAACCCGGTACCCACCGCGCCATACGTGTTATACCCCCACGACCAAAGCGTCCCATCGCTTCGGATCGCCAACGTGAAGTTGTAACCCCCGACCATCTTCTTGAACCGCGTCGACCCGTTCAATGTCGATGTCGCCACAGGACTTTGCAGGGAGTTCGGGAAATCAAACTGGTTCGATCCCAAACCACTGATCTCGCAATAGCCATTGTACCCCGATTGGAAAGCCATCCCATCCGCCCTCAACATCCCCACCCGGA
>CAZAZT010000212.1:2685-4382 GCA_964489645.1 uncultured Chthoniobacteraceae bacterium
CCATTGTACCCCGATTGGAAAGCCATCCCATCCGCCCTCAACATCCCCACCCGGATGTTCGCACTGCTCGAAACCCACACCTGCGTGTAACCCGTCCCCGCAGGCAACGCCGTCTTGTTCGCCAAAACCACCACCTTCACCACCGATGACTCCAATGCCTCCGTGTCCGAACGCACCGTGCAACTGTACCTCGCCGCATCCGTCAAAGACGCCGACGTCACCGCAAACGCCGCACCCGTCGCCCCAGGGATCGCAACGCCATCCTTCTTCCACTGATACGACAACGTACCAACCCCCGTCACACCCACCGAAACCATCCCAGGCTGCCCCTCAATCCACGTCTCATCCGTCGGTTGCTCCGTGATCGTCAACACCGTCCCCAAGGTCAACGAAGCCGAATTCGTCCGAACCCAAACAATCCCATCCGAAATGTCGCAGTCATACGTCCCCACATCCAACGCCCCCATCGCAGGGATCGAATACGTCGAACTGTTCGCATCCGGTATCGGCACGCCCCCTCTTCGCCACTGATAAATCGGAGCGGTGATCCCATTCACCACCACCGACATGCTGAACGCATCTCCCGGACGTACCCGCCCACCCAAAGGATGCGACGCGATATCGATCACCGCACGCGGCTTCTCGGAAACCACCTGAGAGAGCGGATCCCCCAACTGCCCCACCGTGTTCAAACCCCATCCCCACACAGCGCCATCCGTTTTCACCCCCACCCCAAACGTGGCGCCCGTCGCAATCCTCGTGAACCGGTCGTCCACCCCTCCCACCCGACCGAACGTCACGCGCGTCACCGCAGACTGACTCTCCGACTGTGCCGCCAAGTTGCCCGTTGCCCACAACGTCCCATCCTTCTTCAAAGCCAACGTCGCATACTGCCCGTAAACAGAGTTCCCACTGGCTTCCACCGTCGCCCAGTCATTGTCCGGACTCAACCGATACGGCTCGTTGATCACACTCACCACCGTTCCTTGTCCCAACTGACCATTCGCATTCGAACCCCATCCCCACAAACTGCCGTCCTTCTTCAACCCTACGTAATGGTTGTGACCCACCGTGAAATGATCCCAATCCGAATCCGTTCCAACCTGCTCCAAAGTGAACGGAAGCGAAGAGGTCGCCGGCCCTGGATTCAAATACCAGAGAGTCCCGTCCTCGTTCAAAGCGAACAGCGGAGGATTGGTCCATGCAGTGGCCGATACGGAAGGAGTTCCTCCACCGGAAAATGATACCCCAGGATTGGAAGTATAACCCGTTCCCCGAGAGGTGATCGTCAACGACCCCACCATCAATCCACCCGCCCCATCATTCACCATGTTCGCAACCGCCGTCGCCCCACTACCACCACCACCAGAAATCGTCACCGTCGGCGCGGATGTATAACCCACGCCGGATCGATTCAGAGCGATCCCTGAAATCCCCCCACCATAGGTGTTCGTGCCGGCACCCATGATCACCTCCTTCCAGCCCGTCTTCACTCCCACCTGCAGCGGAGCCGGTGAATACCACCAACTGTAAGTCTGATTCGTCGATGTCCCCGTCGCCGCAGTATCCAAGTTCACCACATTACCCGAAACCGATGCCACCTTCGTCCCCGCCACAATTCCAGGGCCCGACACAAACGCTCCGGGAAACACAGAGGACGACATGGTAATGCCATAAGTGATGGTCGACTGACCTGC
>CAZAZT010000213.1:0-3548 GCA_964489645.1 uncultured Chthoniobacteraceae bacterium
ACCACCGTCGATACCGATGTTGGCGATG
This sequence comes from uncultured Chthoniobacteraceae bacterium, assembly GCA_964489645.1. GTDB lineage: Bacteria > Verrucomicrobiota > Verrucomicrobiia > Chthoniobacterales > Chthoniobacteraceae > JBEEPE01. Next base: position 29 of record CAZAZT010000213.1, read on the forward strand.
GATATTGCGTTGGCCCACGGAATACACGGAATACACGGAAAGAATGACGGAGGGGGATGAGGGTAAGGGGGATGAGGGTAAGGGGGATGAGGGTAAGGGGGATGAGTCGCCTGGAGACGCTCCACGCCATCGAGCGAAGGGGGGATGAGGGCAATGAGGGGGATAAGGAGGAATAAGGCAGGCGAGACGGGCGAAACTGGGACAAGTTGACCCACGGAATACGCAGAGCTCAGACTATCATGATATTAATCAATGATTTCCGTGTATTCTGTGTGTTCCGTGGGCAACTTATCGCGAACCGTGAAGCAGCTCGGATAGGTGTGGTCTGCGGTGAGAGGTAGTCTGCCTTCTGTGTTGTGGGGTGGGTGTGCTCCGGCGGGGAACACTCCGATGATGATGATCCTCCAGGGGTATCTGGAGGATCATTCAGTTTGCTCCCCTCTATGAGAAGAGAGCTTTGATTGGCTTTCCTACGGAGAACGGAGGGCGAGAAATCCCAGTGTTCTTGCCGATGTCGTTGAGGGGCACTCCGAGGGCATGGAGCACGGTCGCGTGCAGGTCTTGGGGAGTGACTGGGTCGCTCTTGGGAGCGGATGCCGTTTTGTCAGACTCACCGTAGATTGCGCCGCCTCGGACACCGCCTCCTCCGATGATTGCGGAGAAGCATTGCGGCCAGTGCTGCCGTCCGGGAGGACCTTGGGTGAGTATGGTTGGCGTCCTTCCGAACTCACCGACCGCTACAACCAATGTATCGTCGAGCATTCCACGGTCTTTGAGGTCTGAGAAGAGGGCGGAGAGGGCTTCATCAAGTCGAGGAAGACACCAACTCATGCCGTAAGAACCTGAGCCGAAGGCATTGCCCATGCCCATGTTCCCCCCGTGCATATCCCAACTGGAGCTAGGCGGGCCGCCACCCTTCTCACCGGGAGCAGGTCCGACCCATCCGTTGACCGTGACGAAGCGGACACCGGCCTCGACCATCCGTCGGGCGAGAAGCAGGTTTTGCCCGAGCGGATGCATGCCGTACCGTTCCCGGACGGAGGTGGGTTCTTCGTGCAGATTGAATGCGGCGCGACCTTCGGGTCTTGTCATCGCATCGAAAGCTCGCTCTCGCAGCTCGTTCCAGTCTTTTCCGGAGGGCTCCTCAGAAAGTTGGTTCGACTCGATGGAGCCGAGAAGCTCGCGTCTTTGCTTCAGGCGCTGGAGATCTGTGGGTTCGAAAATCTCCGGCATCTTGAAACTCGGCATCGCGGGATGATTGTCCGCGGAGCCGATGAACACGGGTGCATAGGAGGATCCGAGATAGCCACCGGAGCCGATGTTGGGTGCGCAGAAAACGGGCGGACCGACGCATTTGATGAGCCACGCGTTGGTGAGCAGGTTGCGTTCATTGGCGAGATGCTTCGCGACGACGGATCCGATGTAGGGCAGATCGTCTGGAACCCCTTGTTTTACCTGCTCGACGATCTGTCCGCTGAGGAGGTTGTGCATCGCGTCGAAGTGGTTGCTGATCGGACGCGGATGATGCATTGAGCGGATCAGGCAGAAGTGGTCGGTGACTTTCGCGAGCTTGGGGTGAAGCTCTGAGATGTGCATTCCTGGGACTTTGGTCCGAATGGGTTTGTACGGACCTCGGATCTCGAGGGGGGCATCTGGTTTCATGTCCCATGTGTCGATGTGACTGGGACCGCCGCACAGGAGGAGGAAGATGCAGCATTTCTTGGATGCAACCGCTTTGCCGGAGTTATCGAACTGATCTTTGCCGAGCACCATGCCGGGCACGGAGAAGTTCAGAAGACCCGTGCCGCCTGCTTTGAGGAAGGCACGTCGGTCGATGGACATGATGTTCATGGGGTGGGTGGAGTGCTTTCAGTGCACACAATTCGAGATGCGTTTGGCGATCAGAATCTTAGCCTGAGTCCCGCAGTTTGAAGGGGTTGGCAGTAAGGTTACAGAGAGCCATGGACTAAGTTGGGACCTTTTCCTGAGTGGGGTTTCTCGGGAGAGCATGGAGTGGAGAGGTTCGTTCGTTGAGGGAACCTGCTGCGCAAAGTGTGCGCGCGTGGAGGGCTGCGTCTCCCAAGACGATCGGTGACGTTGTAAAACATCGCGGAGAAAACCGGCTGATTCATTCGATAAGGCGTTTTAACCCGATGAGGGTGTGGGTTAAAAAGTTACAGAGAGCCGTCCTAAAAGTTGGGAGCTCTCCCAGAGTAAGTTTTTTCGGGAGAGCATGTAGTGGAGAAGACACCCTTGTTGGGGAAATCCGATGCGCGGAACGTGGTGGGATGTTTCTGCCCAAGAACCGCAAAAAAGGACAAGGGTAAGGTCAACGAAAACCGGACCTTATGCGAGACAGTGCGCCCCCCAAGGCGACCGAGGATGGCGCAAAATGTAGTGGAGAAAACCGGCTGATTTATTCGATAAACCACTGCAAATCAGCAGGGGTTGCTTTTTAAGTGCGGAACTCGGGTTAGAGATCAGCGGTTTGGCTGGCCTGGCGTGGAGATTGAGTGTGTGGCGAGGGTAAGCGGAACGTGTGAACGAAAAAGATGCCACCTGTGGGGTGGCATCCTTCGGGAATCAAAAACAAGGATGGTTTGGGACTCCTTGCTTTACTGGCAGGCTTCGCACGTGCCGCCGTTCCGCATTGCCTCAATCGAACAGGCATTTTTCTCCGCTTCCGTGGACTCCTTCGCTGGGCGTCTGTCGTGGTTTGCGTTGTCGATGGCGCTGCGGTTGAGGGTGCGGAGGTAGTAGGTGGTCTTGAGTCCGCGTTCCCATGCTTCGCGGTACATGAAACTCGCCGCTCGCGCGTCGGGTTCGGCGAGCCAAAGGTTGGTGCTTTGGGCTTGATCGAGCCATTTCTGGCGCACTGCAGCGCATTGGAGGATCCACGTGTACTCGATCTCGAAGGCCGTTTTATAGAGGGCTTTGAGGTCGGCTGGAATACGGTCGATATGCTGGATGGATCCGTCGAAATACTTGAGGTCCTTGAGCATCTGTTCGTCCCAGAGGTCGCGGGATTGCAGATCGCGCACGAGGAAGTCGTTGGTCCGGACGAATTCGCCTGACAGGTTGGATTTCGCGTGGATGTGTTTGTAATTCGGTTCCACGCAGGGATTGCATCCCATGATGTTGGAGATGGTCGCTGTGGGGGCGATGGCGAGACAGTTCGAGTTGCGCATGCCGGCTTTCGCGATTTTTTGGCGCAGTTCATCCCATGGCATCCGGTGTTTGCGGTCTACGAGGACTGGCACGCCGCGCTCGTGTTCGAGCAACGCGAGCGTGTCGAGTGGCATCATGCCGCGATCCCACTTGGAGCCTTTGTAGGACGGGTACGTGCCACGTTCTTCTGCAAGTTTACTGGATGCTTCGAACGCGTAGTAAGCGATGGATTCCATCATCTCGTCATTGAAATCGACCGCCTCGGGCGAATCGAAGGCGACCCGCTTCATGTACAGCGCATCTTGGAGGCCCATCACGCCTAGGCCCACGGGGCGATGTCGCGAGTTCGCTC
>CAZAZT010000213.1:3573-4357 GCA_964489645.1 uncultured Chthoniobacteraceae bacterium
GGAGTTTCGCGTGGTCGATCGCGCCGCTTTCCGTGAGGTGATTGGCGATATTGACGGAGGCAAGGTTACAAACAGCGACCTCATCCGAACTCGTGTTCAGGGTGATCTCCGTGCAGAGGTTCGAGTTGTGGATGACGCCTGCGTGGTCCTGCGGCGAGCGAAGGTTGCAGGGGTCCTTGAAGGTGAGCCAGGGGTGTCCGGTTTCAAACAGGGTTTCCAGCATCTTTCTCCACAGCGTCAGGATCCTGACTTCGCGGCTGTAGATTTTCCCTTCTTTGGCTAGGCGCTCGTATTCTAGGTAGCGTGCTTCGAACTTCTGGCCGAAGAGCTCGGGGAGGTCTGGGGTTTCATTGGTCCGGAACAAAGTCCATGTGGCATCCTTTGGAAGGCGACCGTCGGAGATATCCTTCAGCCGTTTCATGAACAGGTCTGGAATCCAGTGAGCGGTGTTCATGTTGTGGGTGCGACGGCGCTCGTCGCCTGTCTCTTTCCGGAGTTCCAAGAACTCCTCGATGTCCATGTGCCACAGTTCAAGGTAACTGCAGAGTGCGCCGGGGCGTTTTCCTCCTTGGTTCACCGCGAGGGCGATATCGTTTGAGACCTTGAGGAACGGGACCACTCCACTGGACTCACCGTTGGTTCCGTGGATATGCGCTCCGGTGCCGCGAACAGCGGTCCACGAGCAGCCAAGGCCTCCGGCCCATTTGGAGAGGTGCGCGAAACGGTTCCAGGTTTCCGTGATGTCCTCGATGGAATCACCGCAATAAAGCAGGTAGCAGCTCGA
>CAZAZT010000214.1:0-2101 GCA_964489645.1 uncultured Chthoniobacteraceae bacterium
GAACCGTGAATGGATGCTGGATCCGTGCATCACGTGGAAGGCTCCGTCGAACAGGTGTTGATGGACATCTGTCGAGCCATCCATCCAGACGAGTACTTGGATGTAGAAGCGGCTATGCTCGAACACGATGAGTTCTGGTTGACCGAATCCCGAGGCGCTTTGGTTCGGCACCGACTCGGAGGTCAGGAACTGATTGAACAGATCGAGGAAGTGCACGTGTTGATCCGGACGGAACTTTTGCAGTGCGTCGGTTGCGATCTCAGCGAACTGAGCGGGGCTGAAGTCGGCGGCTTTCCACGACTGAAGCGTGTGGTTCCCGAGGCGTTCGAAAAATGTGGAGGGATCTGAGGAGGGCATGATGCGGGGTGTTTGCCAGGGAGCGAGAATGTCCGCATTTGATCCACGGAGCAAACGCTCGCGCGCCACACCCGAGATGCTGAGGCGAGACGCTGCGCATTTTTGAGCACGCCGATGAGATGCTGTTGAAAAACGATCAGCAGTGACGGGCGAATCAAGGTGTCTGTCTCTGTAAAACCGGGGTGGCAAGACCTGTGCTAAAGGGGCGGTGTGACTATCGCCGATTACCGACCAAACAACGTGTTCGATGAGATGGTGGATCCGCAGGGCCGAGTGCGGCCCTACTACAAAGCGGTAGCGGATCAGATCGCTGGGATGAGTTCTGGGGACCTCGAGCAGAAGGTGAAAAGTTTGGAGCTTCTGTTCCTGAAGCAGGGGGTGACGTTCACGGTTTATGGTGATCAGCAGGGCACGGAGCGGGTATTCCCGTTCGATCCTTTTCCGCGAGTGATACCAGCCTCGGAATGGGAGACGATCGAATCGGGATTGGTCCAGCGGATCACCGCATTGAACCTCTTCCTGTACGACGTCTATCACGAACAGAAGATCATCAAGGATGGGATCATCCCTGAGGAGTTGGTGCTCGGAGCCGCGCATTTCCGTCCGGAGTTCATCGGCGCGAAGGTTCCGCAGGACGTGTATATCCACGTGTGCGGCACGGATTTGATCCGTGATCGTGACGGGCGATACCTGGTGCTTGAGGATAACGGACGTTGTCCGTCGGGTGTTTCGTACGTGTTGGAGAATCGGGCTGCGATGAAGCGTGTGTTCCCGCAGATGTTCGGTTCTGCGGGGGTGCGTTCCGTGGACACGTATCCAACGGATCTGTTGTCCTGTTTACGTTACATTGCGCCGCGCGAGAACCCGCATCCGACCGTGGTGCTCTTGACCCCAGGGGTTTACAACAGTGCCTATTTTGAGCACTCGTTCTTAGCGCGTCAGATGGGCATCGAGATCGTGGAGGGACGTGATCTGGCGGTGATTGACGGGTTTGTTTACATGCGAACCACGAGGGGTTTGCAACAGGTGGATGTCATCTATCGGCGTGTCGATGATGATTTCCTGGACCCGGAGGTGTTCAGGAAAGATTCGATGCTCGGGGTGCCAGGTCTGGTGGATGCGGTTCGTCGCGGGAATGTGGCGCTAGCGAATGCGATCGGGACTGGAGTGGCGGATGACAAGGTGATCTACGCCTTCGTGCCTGAGATGATCCGCTATTACCTGGGACAAGACCCGATCTTGGATCAGGTTCCGACGTATTTGCCGTGGCGGGAGGATGATATGCGGTACGTGTTGGATCATCTTCCGGAGCTGGTGGTCAAGGCGGCGAATGAGAGCGGTGGGTACGGGATGTTGATCGGGCCGAAGGCGAGTGCGGCGGAGATTGCGGAGTTCCGAGGGCGTATCGTCGCAAACCCGCGGAACTACATCGCGCAACCGGTGGTCTACTTCTCTCAGCACCCGACCTTGGTGGAGGGTGGGATGGAAGGGCGGCATGTCGATTTGCGGCCGTTCATCCTGTGGGGTCAGCAGATCAAGGTGTTGCCTGGAGGACTGACGCGGGTGGCGTTGAAGCGGGGGTCGCTGGTGGTGAACTCCTCTCAAGGGGGTGGGAGCAAGGACACCTGGGTGCTTTCAGACGACGGCGGCAGCCAGAGCTGAGATCGGGACCAAATCACGAATGAAGAGGATATAAAGCCATGCTTTCACGGGTTGCAGACAATCTCTATTGGATGTCGAGGTA
>CAZAZT010000214.1:2201-4345 GCA_964489645.1 uncultured Chthoniobacteraceae bacterium
CAGGCGCGCGAGAATGCGCGAACGGTGCGGGACCAGATCTCGGACGAGATGTGGTCGGAGTTGAATGCGTTGTATTTATTCGTCGAATCTGTCGAAGGACGCGAGATGCACGAGCGTTCTCCGCAGGCGTTTTACGAGAAGGTGATCCAAAGTTCCTTGTTGTTCGACGGCATCACGATGGCGACGCTGTCGCGAACGGAGGGGTGGCAGTTCCTCCAGTTAGGGCGGTATTTGGAGAGGGCGGACAAGACGAGTCGGTTCCTCGACATCCGTACGCAGACCGTGGAGGAGTTGGATGCGTTACAACAGATCCAAGGGAGCACGATCCTGAGGGCGTGCAGTGCGGCGGCGGCGTATCGCCGGATTTACGGCACCGATTTTGGGGATGCGAACATCATGGAGTTCCTCCTGCTTTCGATCGAGTTCCCTCGATCGGTGCGATTCTGTGTGCGGGCTGTGGACGACGTGTTGCATCAGATCTCGGGTACGCCGACGGGGCAGTACTCGAACGGTGCGGAGAAAGTGACGGGTTCCTTGTTGGCGAAGCTGAACTTTGCGGGGGTGCAGGATGTGTTTGAGCGCGGGGTGCATCAGTACATCGACGATCTGCAGACGGCGTTGAACGCGGCGGGTCAGGAGATTTTTGAGAAGTACGTATTGATGCCTCGGGAGGCGAATGGGTTGGCGCGGGTATCGCGGTTTGATGTGGGGGGGTATCAGGCGCTGGTCGAGCGTCAGCAGCAACAGCAGCAGCAATGAGTGGGCTTGTGGCGTGGACGAACAGAGTTGGCGAACCGGACTGACCTGTTGCACTGTGTGCGCATTTCCCGATGAGACTTAAGATCACGCATCACACGAGATACCGGTACGGTGGATCTGTGACGAACAACGCGAATGAGTTACGCGTGGTACCGTTGGGTTCTTCATGGCAACGAGTCGTCCAGAATCTGGTGCGGATCATGCCGGTCGCGCGGTTGCGGACGTACGTGGATTTCTATCGGAACACGGTCTCGTACTTCGAGGTCGAGGAAGCTCACACTTCCTTGTTGATCGATGTTCAGAGCGTTGTGGAGACGCGGGACCGTTATGGCGATGGCGAGCCGTTGGATGTGCCGTTGGAGGCATTGAAGGCGGAGGCGCGAGAGGAGGCGTTAGAGCCATTCCTCAAGCCGCACGGGATGGTGCAGATCCCGCCCGAGGTTTGGCGGGAAGCGGTGGATCTGCGTGTGGATGCGGGAGGGGTTTTCGAGTTGGCGCGGGCGGTGATGTTCCATTTGCACAGCACGTGCGAGTACGTCTCGGGCGTGACGACTGTGCACACGACAAGTGCGGAGTTCCTGCAGGGACGCCGGGGAGTGTGCCAGGATTTTGCGCATCTGATGTTGGCGCTGTGCCGTGCGGTGCAGTTACCTGCGCGGTACGTGAGCGGGTACCTGTACGACGCGAAGCGTGGGGAGGTTCGCGGAGCGCATGCGACGCATGCATGGTGTGAGGTATGGGTGCCCGGCAAGGGGTGGTTCGGGATGGATCCCACCAATAACTGTTTGGTCGACGAGCGGTACGTGGTGGTCGCGGTGGGGAGGGACTATCAGGACGTCGCCCCTGTGCGCGGGACGTTTCGGGGAGGCGGAGAGCGCACCATGGAGGTGATGGTGCACTTGGAGCGCAGTTAGCCCTGTTCAAGCATTCGCTAGTCGATCCGAAGAACTGTCGATCACATTGGGGGGTAACATGATGGGACAGGATAGCCGCCTCAGTTTTGCTGGGTAGATGGGGCGTTAACCTGGAAAAGCTAGGAAAATCCCGGCAGCCAAAAGCCCCGCAAACCGCACAACTTCAAATCCGAGTTGGCTGTAATCTTCGACGTCGGTCATCCTTTGGCTCGCTAAAAGTGGGCAAGGCCGCACGTTTGGGCGGCGCGTGGGAAGTTGATTGAATGGAGTGCTTTCAATCCGGCTTCGCTGTAGCGGGTGAGGAGTTCCTTGAGTTTGAGGTCAGACTGAGCGGCGCGCGCGATGACTTCGCGAATGGGCGAGTCGGGAGTTTCAAGAGCCGCTCGCTTACGGGCATTGGCGCATAAACGCACACGGGTTTCACACCGGAACGCCCGCGGCCAAGAAAGGGCCAACGGATGAAATCATCCA
>CAZAZT010000215.1:0-4342 GCA_964489645.1 uncultured Chthoniobacteraceae bacterium
GGAAGGTGCATCGCGTACCCGCTGTTGCGAGTGGCGGGTAGACCGCTTCGACGAGAGGGAAGTTCCCTACGCGGAGGTGGTAGCGAAAATCGCTGCCGCCGTTGAAAGCGACGTCTCGCAGTTCGATGAAATGGTCCCCGGAACGCTTCGGGATGAACCGAACTCGGCAGTCGCCCGCGAGGCCGGGTGAGTCATCGATTGTCAGGCACGGTTGCCCGTCTGGGTCCAGGATGCGAAGACGCGGATCGAGTCTCGATCCGATGCGCGATGCATGCACTTCGATCGAGATCGGATTACCTGTTTCGAGGCTGACCCGAAAAATCTCTGGTTCAGCGGTATCGGTGTGACCTGCGATCGCCTGGGGGATGGTCACGGCGAGGGCGTTCTCGCGTTTTCCGGGGGCATTTTTTCTGAGGATCGGCAAGTCATCGACCAGGAAGAGGAGGGGGTTTGAGAATCCGGTCGCTGTGGTGATGTGAAAGAATCCCGTTGGGTCCTCAGGGAAGCGGAAGGGTTTGAGTTTCGCTTGGAGTCGGTTCGGGTCGGGCTTCTGGGATGCATCGGGGGAGACCCATTCGAAAGAGGATTCGAAGTCGGTCCAGATGGACCGAGGATTGCCGAGGTTTTTGCCTTCTATCACGATGTGCACTGATTCTCCCACGGTGGCGGAGAACGGAGTGATCCGAGTGATCTCCGGCGTTTGGGCCGTGCTGATCGATGAAAGGCTGAGCAGAAGAGGGATGCTCAGCGTGGACCGAGTCATTGGGGTGGAGGAGGTTGGGTGGTGCTAGATCAGCGCACGGATGACCTCACCTTTTTTTGCGAGAAAGATGGGACGATCGTCTGGCGTGTAGACGGGTTTTTCTCGGTCGATGCCCAAGAACTCGTAAACGGTGGCTGCGTAATCTTCTGGGGTGTATGGCTTTTCGGTGACGTAGCCGCCTTCTGGATCTGTTTCGCCGATGATCTGGCCTCCGGGAACCCCTGCTCCGGCGAAGACGATGGAGTACGCATTGGTCCAGTGGTCGCGGCCTTTGGTTTTGTTTAGGCGAGGGGTGCGTCCGAACTCGGTGACGAAACAGACGAGGGTATCCGCGAGGAGGCCACGCTGGTGAAGGTCCTCGATGAGGGCGCTGAACGCTTGATCGGTTGAGCCCATCATCCACCACGTGCCGATTCCGTACCTGCCTACACCGCCTTGCGCACCGGCTTGGTTGCAGGAACCCGTTGCGTAGATGTAGTCGTGATGGTCCCAGTTCAGGTTGTCGCCGCCGGGCGTTTTATCGTTCTTGGGTTCCCTCACATCGACGGTGACGAAGCGGACGCCTGCCTCAACGAGTTTGCGTCCGACGAGGTAGCATTGGCCGCGGTGGCCACGTCCGTAACGATCCCGGATCTGGTCGGGTTCGCTGAGCAAGTCAAACGCGCCCATGGTTTTCGGATTGGTAAGCAGATTTTCGGCTTGGTCGTAGAAGGCTTTGACGGCTTCGCCTTCGCGGGAGCCATCGGTGGCGAAGCCTACATCGAGGTTGGAGAGCAGTTCACGGCGATCACGGAAGCGGCGTTCATCGATCCCTGCGGCGAAGCTGAGGTTGGGCACACGCCATTTGGGGTCGGCGAGATTTCCGTTGGTCTTGAATGCGGCGAGGCTGGCTGGGAGGAAGCCGGTCCGGGTCATAGCGGCTTGTTCGTGATTGCCGGGGACCATGATGTACGGGGGCAGGTAACGGCATTCGCTTCCTGCGCGGAGCGCGACGAGGCTGCCGATGTCGGGCATCTCGATGGGGCCACCGGGGATCTCGCCGGAGAGGGCGTATTGGGTGCCTTTGGGGTGATCGTCGACTTTCACCTTGTGGTGCATGGAGCGAACGACGGCGAGTTTGTCCGCGACCTTGGCGGTTTTTGCGAGGAGTTCCGTGAACTGCATCCCGGCGACCTTGGTGGAGATGGGCTTGTAGGGGCTTCGGTGTTCGGCGGGTGCGTCCGGTTTGGGATCCCAGGTGTCCATGTGGGACAACCCACCTTGTTCGAGGATGACTAGGACGCGTTTTGCGCGGCCGAAATGGCGCCCTTTGGATGCGGATGCGGCGAGGGTGTTTGGCGAGAGGGCGGACAGCATTCCACCGAGTCCGATGCCGACGAAGCTGCGAGCGGATTGGCGCAGCATGGATCGACGCGAGATGTGGTAGGGGAGCGGGGGATGGGGGTTGGAGTGAGCGCTCATTGAAGGGAGGAATCCTTGAGTTAGGTGGAGTTTAGTGATCAAAGTCCGATTGGGAAAGGGCGTGTCGATGCGAGGAAGAATGGATTATGCTAAGGTGCTGAGCGGATGTTGGTAGTGTGAGTGGCAGAGCGATGAGGAACTTGTTTCAAATTTTGGGATCCCTTCAAGGAGGGGTTGTATTTTGGATCCGGTGGGGTGTCGCGGCGGTTGCGTTGATTTTGCAGAGGTTCGGGTTGGCGCGAAGCGCGGAGGCATCTGATGCTGTGGCGGGTTTTTTGCCTGTGGCTTCGGGGGTGATCCTGCTGGCGGCGGCTGCGGTCTTGATCACCCCTGAGATTTTGTGGGCGATTTTGTGGGTATTTGAAGGGTTTTTTGCGTCGGTGTTCTTGCCTTCCGAGAAGATGGTTCCGCCATTGGACTACCGAGTGGCTCGGATGTACGCAGCACAAAGACGGTTTGAGGAGGCGGTTGAGCGGTATGAGTTTTTGACTCATTACCATCCGCAGGCAACGGATGCGTACCTTGAGGGGATTGAAGTGGCTTTTCGTGGAGGTTTTGACGATGCGGCGCGTGCGTTTTTCCAGCGCGCGATGGATAGGTTGAAGGATGGATCTAAGCGGGCGCTTGTGCGGAAGCGGTTCGAGGATGTGCGAGCGGAATCGGGGCGTGAGTGAGTGGAGGAGGGGGTTGTGCGGAGTGCCTTGATGGGGGCGCGCATTGGGAGGGACGGTGCTGACGTTGCCGCTCCTGAGAAAAAGCCTTTTGCGAGGTCTGGTATTCCGGTTGCATCTCCGGATTGCTCCTGTGTCACCTTTCGAAACGTTTCACGACCTATGGTCCCTCTGGCTCTTCTTCAAGGGTGCTATGCATCATCGGTTCGTTTCGCAAGATTCTCCGCTTTTCGATCGATTTGACGAGGGACTGAGCTCTGACGCGCCTGTCACCTACGTTCTCGGTCTTCGCCCTTGGCGGTCTTTCTTCCGCGTTTTGTTCCCGGGGCGCAAGGTGGTGTTCCTCCCCCGAGTTCTGCCTCGGATGGAGTTTGAGGCTAACTGGCAGCATCGGATCCTTGCGGATCGCCGTTCCGAGATTGTGGTGTGGGGGATCAAGTTCTCCCCTTACCTCGACCGGTTCGTTCGCGATCACGGGGTCAAGATATGGTACGTTGAGGATGGTTTTCTGAGGTCGGTGGGATTGGGGGCATCGAAGACCCCGCCGTTTTCGCTCACCGTTGATTCGAGGGCGCCTCACTTTGACGCGCAGAATGCGTCGGACCTTGAGGTGCTGCTGAACACTTTCGATTTTGCGGGCAACGCGGGGTTGCGCGATCGAGCTGCGAGATTTCGTCGAGAGATGATCCGGACGGGGTTGAGCAAATACAACCATGCACAAAGAGTGGATATCGAGACGGTGTACGGGGTGAAGACTCGTCGTCGCGTGCTCGTTGTGGGACAGGTTGAGGATGATGCGTCGATCCTGCTCGGGTGTGCCCGTCGGCACACGAATCGGGATGCGGTCATGATCGCTTGCGCGGAAAATCCTGATTCCGAGATCATCTACAAGCCTCATCCGGACGTGATGCATGGCTACCGTAGAGCGTTGTCCAGAATGGACCGGCTTTCGGAGAAATGCGTCATCCTTGAACGGGATCTTCCTTTAGCTCAGTCGTTTGAGACGGTGGATCATGTCTACACGATCACCTCTCAAGCGGGATTTGAGGCGTTGATGCGTGAGATTCCCGTGACCACGTTGGGTTGTCCTTTTTATTCGGGCTGGGGTTTGACGGACGACCGGCAACCGAACGCGAGACGGAAGCGAATCCTGACCTTAGATGAGCTAGTGGCTGCGGTTTATCTCCTCTATCCCAAGTATTTCGATCCGTTGGAGAAACGTGAGATCACCGCGGAAGAGGCTTTGGAGCGTCTTGCCGCCATGCGTGACTCTGACGGGTAGCTTGCTGAGGCGTAGCCAATCGGACTTGGATCGAACTGGGGCCGCGTGTTTTGAGGGAGGCTTTTTGCGGGCGGCGACAGTCAGTGTGATGTCAACGCCTTTGGAGAGGATGGGGTGACCGACGGGGCTCGAACCCGCAACAGCCAGAACCACAATCTGGAGCTC
>CAZAZT010000216.1:0-4326 GCA_964489645.1 uncultured Chthoniobacteraceae bacterium
CGGTGGGGCGGGGAGTGGAGCGGCCGGGGAGTGGAGCGGCGCGTGTTGCTCCATTGGTTGGTACCAGGGGCGAGACTTGAACTCGCGACCAAGGGCTTATGAGTCCCCTGCTCTACCTCTGAGCTACCCTGGCAAAAACGGGACGGTCTTTATAGGTGGGCGGATGTTTGTACGCAAGCCGTATCGGGAAGGGAGGGCTTGGGCGGGTGGGGTGTGCGGTATGGGGAGGGGGTGCGGTTACGCGAGGGCGTGGCGGAGGATGTGGCCGTGGACATCGGTGAGGCGGCGGTCGATGCCGTTGCTGCGATAGGTGAGTTTGGTGTGGTCGATGCCGAGCAGGTGAAGGAGGGTGGCGTGGATGTCGTACACTTCGGTTGGGTTGGCGCGGTCTTGGGGTTTGTAGCCCCAGTCATCGCTTTCGCCGACGGTGACACCGCCTTTGATTCCGCCGCCGCACAGCCAGTTGGTGAAGACGTAGGGGTTATGGTCGCGTCCTTTGCCGCCTTGGGTGCTGGGCATCCGGCCGAACTCGGTTGTCCAGAGGATGATGGTGTCCTCGAGCATGCCGCGTTGTTTCAGGTCTTGGATGAGTGCGGCGGTGCCGCGTGCGAAGCCGCGTGCGAGGGGGCCGTGATCCCTTTCGATGTCCTCGTGGCTGTCCCAGTTCCGGCGTGGGAACCCATTATCGTTTCCGCTCCAGATCTGGACGAAACGCACTCCGCGTTCGAGGAGGCGGCGAGCGGCGAGGCATTTGCGACCGAAGATATCCTGTTCTTCGGCGGCATTGATCTCGGAGGGCCAGTTCTTGATGTCGTCACGGATCCCGTACATCTCGCGGACGGCGGGACTTTCTTTCGAGATATCGAGGGCTTCGGGAGCGGCGAGTTGCATCCGGGCGGCGAGTTCGTAGCTTCGGATGCGGGCTTCGAGGCGTTCGTCACCGGGGTGTTGACTTGCGTGGTCGGAGTTGAGTGTGGAGAGGAGGCGTGTGCCAGCGGCTTCGGAATCTGGGGTGATGTATTTCCCGCGTTTGTCGGGGAACAGATCGGTGATGGGGGTTTCGTTGCCGGGGTAGATCACGGTCCCCTGGGGATCATCGGGGAGGAACGCGGCGTCCCAGTTCTTTGTGCCGTTTGAGGCGAGGCCGCGGTGGTCTGGGAGCACGACAAAGGTGGGGAGGTTTTCGTTGAGTGAGCCAAGTCCGTAGCTGACCCATGAGCCGGCGCTTGGGAATCCTGGGCGGTTGAAGCCTGTGGTTTGGAGGAGAGTGGCTTGGGAGTGGACGCCGGTTTTGCCGACGAGGTTGTGGATCCATGCGATGTCGTCCACGACGGGGGCGAGGTCGGCGACGACGTCGCTGATGCGTTTCCCGGTTTGACCGTAGGGTTTGAAATCCCAGACGGGGGCTTTCCATGGTCCGAGCCCGTTTTGGAAGGCTTCGACGGGTTCGCCGAAGTCGCTGGCTTGGCCGTGTCGTTTGATGAGTTCGGGTTTGAAGTCGAAAAGGTCGAGGTGGCTTGCTGCGCCTGCCATGAAAAGTTGGACGACGCGTTTGGCGCGGGCTGGTCGAGGTGGCGGCGCGCTGAATCCGTTTGTTTGGAAGAGGGATGCGAGTGCGATGCCGCCGAGGCCGCCGCCGCTCTGCCAGAGGAAATCTTTTCGGGAGAGAGGTTTGGTGAAGGGGTGGTGCGGGCGATGAAAGGGGGAGTCCATGGGCGAGGCGGGTTTAGTCGACGAAGACGAACTCGTTGAGGTTGAGGATGAGGCGACAGGTGTGGGGGAGTCCGTGGGCGTTGAGGTGTTCGCGAACGGCGGAGGATTCTTTGGGGGAGGGATCGCGTTGGAGGGCCATCTGGAACGCGGTCTTGATCTGGGCATCGGGATCTGAGGCGGCGGCTTTGACGCGATCTGCGAAGTGGGTTGCCATGGCGACGGTCAGTTGGTTGTTGAGTTGGGCGAGGGCTTGGAGGGGGGTGATGGTCACGTTGCGTTTGTCGACCAGCATGGAGGGGTCGGCGCAATCGAGGGTTGCCATCCAAGGTTGTTGTTGGCTTCGGACGATGAATCGGTAAATGGCGCGTCGGTGGAGGCGGGGATCTTCGGGGTTGGCGAGGTGGTATTCGTAGTGGGGGCTGTGGGCGGGCTTATCGATGACGAAGTCCTGGAAGCTGGGGCCTTCCATGGTCAGGTCGAGTTTTCCTGCGGTGTGAAGGATGGCATCGCGGATGGCTTCTGCTTCGAGACGTCGCCGGTTCTGTTTCCAGAGCAAGGTGTTCGCGGAATCGCGTTCGTTGCCGAGTTGGGCGGATGCGGGATCCGGATCGGAGGATTGCTGATAGGTTTCGCTGGTGACGATGAGTCGGTGCAAGGCTTTGAGGGATCCTTTGGCCTCGTCCCGGAACCAGCGTGCGAGCCAGTCGAGGAGTTCGGGATGAGCGGGCGGCGAACCCATCTTGCCGAAGTCGTTGGGTGTTTCGACGATGCCACGTCCGAAGTGGTACTGCCACACGCGGTTGACGATGCTGCGCCAGGTGAGTGCGTTGTCGGGGTGGGTGATCCATTGGGCGAGGGCGGCGCGCCGTTGCGCTTCGGAGGCTTCGTCGAGGTCGGGGAAGGCGAGGCCGAAGTTGGATCCGATGGTGGAGAGGGCGTTGGGTGCGACGGGTTCGCCCGGTTGTTTGACGTCTCCTCTTCGGAGGAGGTGGATGGGTCTGGGTTTTCCTCCTTCGGCGCCGGTCCCTTTGAAGCTGCCGGTGCCGGTGTGAACGGCTCCGGCATAGACCTTGAGCGGTGCGGGGGTTGAAGGGAGTGCTTGGAGTGCTGCACGTTTTGCGAGGAGATCGCTGCGTGCGGCGGTATCGGCTTGTGCGAGAATCAGTTGGTCGCGTTGTTCGAGGAGTTCCTTTTTGTCCTCTTGGCTATGGGGTTGGGGGGCTATGCCGTCTGTGAGGTTGGTTTTCCGCCAGCGTGGGGGGGCTTCGATGCTGTCGAGGGCGGTGACCGATTTTCCGGCGGCGAGGTTGGGGCCTTCTTTCGATGCGAAGACCTCGAGTTCGGCGAGTGCGAGGATGTAGTCGTTGCTCCGCGGGGCGAGTTTGGTGGCGGTGACACGGACGTAGCGGCCGCGCACGCCATCGTCTGGTGCGGTGCCGGTCTCGAAGGGGGTGAGGCCTGGGTTGGCGAAATCGTTCATGAATGTGGAGTCGTGTTTGCGCCAGATGAGGAAGACGTCTTTGGAGAAGGAGGGGTCATCGCTGACCTCGATCTTGAAACGGATGGGGAATCCGAAGCCGGCTCCGATCTTGCCGAAGTCGTCGTAACAGGGTTTGAGCAGGACGCGATGGATGTCGGAAGTGGAGCCGAGGTCGACTTGCACCCACTTCACGGTTTGTTGTGTTGGGGCGATGGCGCTGTGGTAGCCGTAATCGGGTTTTGCGTTCGGGTTGGTGCTGCTTTTTGAGGCGCCCTCGATGCGTTTGGTGAGGGCGTCGTATTCTTTGCGGCAACGTTCGATGAGCGGGGCTTCTTGGCGGGTGATCGCGGACTGGATCTCGCGTCGTTGGGTGTTGATGGCCTGATACTTCGCTTGGGAGGTGTCGTCGGGGAAATAGGGGATCTCGGTCCGGTCGATGGCCGCGAACACGGCTTGCAGGGCGTAGTAATCCTTTTGGCTGATGGGATCGAACTTGTGATCGTGGCATTGGGCGCAGTGGACCGTGACGGATTGGAAGGTGTTGAGGGTGTTGGCGACCATGTCGTCGCGATCGAGGTGGCGCGCGATCTTGCCATCAATCTTGGTTTCTGGGACTTCGGCATGCCCGATGAAGTCCCATGGACCGGCGGCGATGAAACCGAGGGCGGTGATGCCGTCGACGGTGTTCGGGAAGAGTGCGTCTCCGGCGATCTGTTCCTGCACGAAACGTGAGTAGGGTTTGTCGGTGTTGAGGGCGCGGATGACGTAGTCGCGGTAGGGCCATGCGGTCATGCGGGGCTTGTCTTTGTCGTACCCGTGAGTTTCACCGAAGTGGACGATGTCGAGCCAGTGCCGCGCCCAGCGTTCGCCGTGGCGTGGGGATGCGAGGAGAGTGTCGACGGAGCGGAGGTAGGCTTCGGCGGATGGATTTTTTACGAACTGATCCATTTCGTCGGCGGTTGGGGGCAGTCCGGTGAGATCGAAGTGGAGTCGGCGGAGGAGGGTGCGGGCGTGGGCGGGTTTTGCGGGGGAGAGGCCGCGTTTTTGGAGTTCGGCGTGGATGAAGGCGTCGATGGGATTGGGGGATGGGGTTTGGGTGAGGGTGTTTTTGGGGAGGGATGGTTTGAGTAGGG
>CAZAZT010000217.1:0-4221 GCA_964489645.1 uncultured Chthoniobacteraceae bacterium
AATGTGCGTGTGGGCGGGACGGTGCTTGGAGGGAGTGTGACGTTGAGCAATGGGGCAACGACGGATGGGTATTCGGATGATTTGGGGTTGGTGCTTGGGGGAGGAAGCAACGGGTTCACGTTGAGTGGGGGGAGTGCGCGGATTGCTGCTGGGAGTGGAGCGACGGTGGGGGTGAGTTATGGGGGAGGGACGGGGACGGCTGGGGTGAAGAGTGGGGTGCTGAGCATCGGCACGGTTTCGAAAGGGCAGGTTGGGAGCGGGTTGAGTGATGTGACGCTGTCGCCTGTGACGTTGAACGTGAGCGCGACGGTGTACCGTCCTGCAGTTGGGGTGTTGGGATCGACGGAGGTGGATCTTGGGAGCGTGCGCGAGGGAGGGAGCTTTGTGGCGGGAGCGTTGAGCGTGAAGAACGATGTGGTGGCGGATGGGTACAGCGAGAAGTTGAACGCGCGCTTGGGTGTTGCGAGCGGGGCGGTGGTGAAGGGGAGCGGTGTGGTGTCGATGTTGGAAGCCGGAGCGACGAATGCGACGGACTTGACGGTCGGGTTGAGCGGGACGGGCGTGGCTGGGCTCAAGAGCGGGACGGTGCGGGTGGAGTACGAGACGGATGGGAGTGGGACGAGCGGGTTGGGAGTGCTTGGTGCGGGGACCCAGACGGCGAGTGTGAGCGGGAAGGTGTATCGCTTGGCGATTGGGAGCGTGCCGACGAGCGTGAGCGTGGGATCCGTGCGGGTGGGAGAGGTGTTTGCGCCGGCGAAGCTTGGAGTGAGCAATGGGGCGGCAGCGGACGGGTATTCGGACGATCTTGGGGTGACGTTGAGCGGAGGGGTTGGGGTGAGTGTGAGTGGGAATGTGGCGCGGTTGGGAGCCGGGCAGAGCGATGCGAGCGCGTTGTCAGTGGGCTACGTTGGTTCGACGCGAACGGCGGGAGCGGTGAGCGGGGTTGCGACGGTGGGTTACGTATCGAAGGGCCAAGTGGGTACGGGGCTTGAGGATGCGGCGCCGGTGGAGGGGAGTGCGAGTGTGGCGGTGAGTGGGACGGTGTATCGGAAGGCGGAGGCGGAGGTGGTGCCGATGAACTTGAACCTTGGGAGTGTGCGTGTTGGAGAGCCTGTATCGGTTGCGGCGTTGCGAGTGAGGAACAAGGCATCTGCGGATGGGTATTCGGATGACCTTGGGGTGAGAGTGGTGAGCGGGAGCAGCGGATTTGAGTTGAGCGGGAGTGGGGTTCTGGCAGCGGGCGAGGAGCGGGAGTTCAGTGCGCGGTATGTTGGGAGCACGAAGACGGCGGGCGTGAAGCGCGGACAGTTGAGTGTTGGGTTGGAGTCGAAGGGACAAGCTGGGAGCGGGTTGGCGGATGTGACGCTCAAGCCTGTGACGGTGAAGGTGAGTGCGACGGTATACCGGCCAGCGGTGGGCGTTTTGGAGGCGAGTGCGTTGGATTTGGGGAGTGTGCGTGAGGGGGAGAGCTTTGGAGCGAAAGCGTTGAGCGTGAGGAACGGAGCGACGGCGGATGCGTACAGCGAGAAGTTGAATGTGAGGCTTGGAGGGGTGAGCGGATCGGTGGTGAAGGGGAGCGGAGTTGTGTCGTTGTTGGGTGCAGGAGAGAGGGATGCGACGGGCTTGACGGTTGGGTTGAGGGGGACGGGGACTGCCGGGCTCAAGAGCGGGACGGTGCGTGTGGATTACCAGACGGACGGGAGTGGAACGAGCGGGTTGGGAGTGCTTGGCGTGGGTGAGCAGACGGTGAGTGTGAGTGGGAAAGTGTATCGCTTAGCGGTGGGGAGTGTGGTTGGGAAGGTTGGGTTGGGTTCTGTGCGCGAGGGGGAGACGTTTGCGCCGGTGAAGTTGAGCGTGAAGAACGGGGCGAGAGGGGACGGGTATTCGGACGACCTTGGCGTGAGCTTGGTGGCGCAGGGTGGGGTGAGTGTGAGTGGGAATGTGGAGCGGTTGGGAGGGGGTCAGGTGGATGGGAGGACGTTGAGCATCGGGTATGCGGGTTCGACGGCGAAGGCGGGCTTGGTGAGTGG
Organism: uncultured Chthoniobacteraceae bacterium; assembly: GCA_964489645.1. Lineage (GTDB taxonomy): Bacteria > Verrucomicrobiota > Verrucomicrobiia > Chthoniobacterales > Chthoniobacteraceae > JBEEPE01. Next base: position 2,031 of record CAZAZT010000217.1, read on the forward strand.
GGTTGCGCGAGTTGGGTACGTTTCGCGGGGTGTTGTTGGGAGCGGGATGGCGGATGTTGCGCCTCTGAAGGCGAGCGAAGAGGTGACGGTGAGCGGGAGCGTCTATCGCAAGGCGAAGGCGGAAGTGAGTGAGCGGGTGATCGATTTGGGGAATGTGCGAGCGGGCGGGAGTTTTGTTGCAGGGCGGATGAGCGTGAAGAATGGGGCGAGAGAGGATGGGTATTCGGACGACTTGAGGGTGGAGTTTGGAGAGGCGAGCGGGGGATTTGTTGCGAAGGGCGCAGGGTTGGTGTTGGGAGCGCAGAAGGCAGGGGATATCGCGTTTGGATATGAGGGGAGCACGATGGAGGGAGGTCTCAAGAGTGGGAAGGTGACGTTGGGGATGGTGTCACGCGGGGTGGCTGGGAGCGGGTTATCGGATGTGGACTTGGGAGAGGTGAGCGTGAGCGTGAGAGGTCGTGTGTATCGAGCCGCGAAGGGAGAGGTGGAGAGTGGGACGTTGGATTTGGGGAACATCCATCTTGGGGAGAAGTTCGAGACAGGAGTGATCGGGGTGAGGAATGCGGTGGTGGCGGACGGGTACAGCGAGCGCTTGAACGTGGAGATGGGAGGTGTGAGTGGTGCGGTGGTGAAGGGAGCAGGGAAGGTGAGCGGTTTGGCGGCAGGGCAGCGGGATGGGAGCACATTGAAGGTTGGGTTGAGCGGGGAGAGGGTTGTAGGGCCGAAGAGCGGGACGGTGGAGTTGGAGTACGCGACGGATGGGCAAGGGAGCAGTGGGTTAGGGCTTGCGAGCGCGGGAGTTGGGATGGTGAGCGTGAAAGGGAATGTGTACACGGGGGCAGGGGTTTGGAGAGGTGAGAGCGGGAAGTGGAGCGATTTTGGGAAATGGGTGTACGAGGCGGGGAACTATGGAGGGATGCCGGGTTTGGATGGGGCGCTGAGTGCAGGGAAGGATACGGCGCGGTTTGAGGGCGGGCTGGTGGATGGGGTGGAAGTGTTGATGGAAGGGAAGGTCGCGGAGTTGAAGAGCGTGGTGTTCGGGGGCACGAAGGGATACCGCGTGGTGGGAGGAGAAGGCGGGAAGGTGCGTTTGAGCGGGGTGGGGTCTGGGGTGAGCGTGAGTGGGATCGGCAAACACGAGATAGCAGCGGGATTGGAGCTCTCGAACGGGATGCGTTTGGACGTGGGTAGTGGAGGGAAGTTGACGTTGAGCGGGCGGGTGAGCGGGAGCGGTGACTTGGTGAAAGTTGGAGGAGGTGTGGCGACGTTGTTGGCGGAGAACAGTTACAGCGGGAAGACGTTGGTGGAGGAAGGGACGCTGGAGGTTGGGACCGGGGGATCGCGCACGAGCGGGAGCGTGGGCATGGGGAGTGTGGAGGTGAAGGAAGGGGCGACGTTGCGTTTCAACCGGACGGATCGTGTGGTGGTCGTGGAGAACATGATCAGCGGGGATGGTCTGGTTGAGGTGCTCGGGACGGTGACGTTGACGAACAACAACACGTTCCACGGAGAGGTGAATGTTGGTCCCGGGGCAGGTGGCGGAGGGAGCGCGGGCGGAACGGGAGGTAAGGTGGTGTTAAAGGGGGATGATGCGTTCGGTCGTGCGGTGGTGTCACTGAATGGGGGGGTTGTGGAAGTGCCGAAGGACGTTGTGGATCTGAAGGTGAACAACCCGATCAAGTTGAGCTCCGCAAATACGGTGGAGACGGGCGGTCCGGCGAAGTTGACTTTGGGAGGCCAGCTTTCAGGGCAAGGGGCGGTGGTGAAGGATGGAACTGGGAAGCTGACGTTGACGAATCCGTCGAACAGTTACAGCGGAGGTACATTGGTGAAATCCGGGACATTGGAGATCACGAATGGGGCGAGTGTGGGGAAAGGTGAGGTGGTGTTGACCGGCGGGGCGAGGTTCGAGGTGAATCGGAGCCTGACGTTGGATGTGCCTGTCGTGGTGAAGGATGGGCAGGTGTACGTTGGGGGGACGAAGGTGGCGAAGGAGACGTTGACGCTGGAGAAGCCGGTGAGCCAAGGGGTGTCCGACACGTTTGTGAAGACGGGCGTTGGAACGTTGGAGATCAAATCGGCGGAGAGCGCGTTGCGCGGGGTGACAGTGATCAAGGAGGGGACATTGGTGACGACGCAGGCGGAGGCGTTGAAGGTGAGTCGTGAGATCGTGGTTGGGGCGAGTGGGAGT
>CAZAZT010000218.1:0-4205 GCA_964489645.1 uncultured Chthoniobacteraceae bacterium
TCCTTGCCGCCTCCCACGAGGAATCTTTCGAGATGGGCTGAGTGATGGACTCTTGCGATCTGGGTCGCTGGTTTTCCTGGGGTCCAGACGCGGATGGGGTCGAGGTTTGGGAGAGTCCAAGATTTCACGGAACCATCTCCGGCTGCGGAGACGACGAGGTTTGCGGTATCGTCGATCAGAAGTTCGGTGATGGGGCTTTCGTGTGCGAAGCGCGACTCGAGGACGGGGTTGATGGACGGGGTGGTGCGCGATTGGAAATCCCAGATCCGGATGCGGCGATCGTTGCCTGCGCCGAGGATGAACTTTCCGTTTGCGGTGAACCGGACTCGGAGTTGTTCGCCTTGCGGTTGGTTGAGGGTATCCAAACGTTCTCCGTCGTTGATGCGCCACAGTTTGATCGTTTGATCGGCACTGGCGGAGGCGAGCACTTGGCTGTCCGGAGAGAAGGCGACATGGAAGACCGCGCCGTTGTGTCCTTTGAGCGTGTGGACGGGAGCGGTGTTCTCTGGATGGAAGAGGGAAACTCTCCCGTCGTACCCGCCGACGGCTATCCATTTTCCGTCGGGCGAGAAAGTTGCGGAGTGGAGGATGTCTTTGTGTTCTCCTTTGAATGTCTTCAGGACGGTTCCGTTGGCGGCATTGATGAGAAGGGCTTCTCCGGAGCGACCGGTGATGCCGGAGGCGGCGAGGAGGAGGGATCCATCGGCTCGGAATTCGAGGTGATTGACCTTTCCTGGGGCTGCGACACGGATCCCGGACGGGTGGAGTTCGATGGATTTGTGGCGTGCGACCGCAGTGAGACGTCCGTCGGGTGAGGTGGCCTGGGCGGTGACGTTGGTTGCAGGCGCGGGTGTGATCGCGAGGTCGGGGAGCGTGACGAGTTCGGTGATGGGGACATCGGCCTTTTTGGGGCCGGGAGCGCCGGCGGCGATCCAGCGTTCGATGGTTTTGATGTCGTTCGGGGAGGGCTGCGGCTCTTTTTTCGGAGGCATTGCGGGTTTGGCGCCGCGCATGACCTCGAGGAGGCGACTTTTCAGGTCGCGCGGTTTGAGCATCACCCCGTTGTCACCTCCCTTGAGGAGGTCTGCATACGTTTCGACGGAGAATCCCTCTTCTGCCTCTTTTGCGTTGTGACAGGAGGAGCAGTAGTCGCGAAGGATGGGGGCGACGTCGGTGTGAAAATCGGGGACGGCGTCTTGGGCGCGGCCGGTGAGCGCGATGAGCAGGACGGGGGTGAGGAGAAGGAGGGGACGCATGGGGTTGAGTTCGAGAAGGTGGATGGAGGGGGGCGTCAGTGTTGGAAGAGGAATTCGCGGCTGGTGAGAAGGGCCCAGAGCATGTCTTCTGCGGCTTCTCGGCGCGCGGTGTTGGGGTTTGCGCCGGGGAGCGAGGTTGCCTCCGCGAGGGATCGGGAGTAGGCCGCTCTTTCGGCGGGCGTTGGCGGGCGGGAGAGAGTCGCCAGAAACGCTTGTTCGACGAGTTGGTCGTGGTTCGGGAACATCTCCAGAAGGGCGGTGAGGTTCCCTTCGGGATGGTTGAGGCGGTCGTTGATGATGTTCCCGTTGGACAGGTGAAGGGCTTGAACGAGGCTGGGTTGATTCGAGCGCTCACATTCACAGGTGATCTCGCGTTGGTTCCGACCGAACGCCTTCAAGAAGTAGGAGCGCACGGAGGCGTCGTACAGCTGGGTGGCCTTTGTTCCAGTGGGGTAAAAGTCTGTTTTTTCGGTGCTTCCGTCGTTCATCACCACGGCATCGAACTTCTCCGGCACCCCGGTGATGCCTGCGATGGCGTCGTTGAGGACTTCTGCCATGTGACGGCGTGGGAGGTAGCGGGAGAAGTGGCGTTGATCGTTCGCATTGCCTTCCATGGGCGTGCTGGATCGCTGGTAGGTGGAGCTGTTGAGGATGAGGCGCATGAGTTCGCGCAGATCAAAACGGTGACCAGCGAGGTGATCGGCAAGGGCGGTCAGAAGCGCTTCGTTCGATGCGGGATTGGACGCTCTGAGATCATCCACGGAGTTGACGATCCCGATGCCGAAAAAGTTCGCCCAGATCCGGTTCGCGATGGTGCGCGTGAAGTAGGTGTTCGAAGGAGAGGTGAGCCATTCCGCAAGCGGTTCTCTGCGATCGCGCGGGTCGTCCATCGCGAGCGGGGTAGCGTCCAGCGGGGTGGGGGGTTGAGGCTTTCCTGTGCGAGGTTGGATGAGTTCACCGTCGGGGTTGATGAACAACGTGCGTTTGCCATCCCCGCTGCGATTGTCTCCGCCCCAGCCTTTTGCGCGAACCCGGGAGAACAGGTTGGCGAAGGCGTAGTACTGGTCGTTCGTCCATTTCTCGAGAGGATGGTTGTGGCATTTTGCGCAGTTGATGGAGAGGCCGAGGAAGGCTTGGCTCACGTTTTCAGCCATCGTTTCGGGGTCCTGATGGACGGCGTAAAAGTTGGTTGCGCCCTCGGACAGGCTGTCGCCTTTTGCGGTGATCACCTCGCGGACAATCTGGTTCCACGGCGCATTATCGGCGACGCGCGAACGGAGCCACGTGTAGTAGGATTTGACGGCATTCGGCCGGAGATTGGATCCGTTGATGAGGAAAATGTCGGAGAACCGGTACGTCCAGTAGTCCACGAACTCGGGGCGTTGGAAGAGGGATTCGATGAGGCGGCTCCGCTTTTCGGGATGTTTGTCCGCGAGGAACGATTGGACCTCTGCAGCTGTCGGCAGGGTGCCGAGCGTATCGACCATGGCCCGACGTAAGAAGGTGGGGTCATCGCACGTTGGGGAGGGCGGGATGCGGAGGCGCTTGAGTTGCGCGATCACGGCGCGGTCGATGGGGTTGGTTTTTGGGTGCGTATCCCACGTGTCGGTCGGCAGCGCATTCTGTTGTGGAGCGATGAGGCGAGCGATGACGATCCGGCTGGAGAACCATGCGGTGACGGCTCCTGCGCCGTTGCCGATGACCTCGATCTTTCCGGTGGAATCGTCCACTTTCGCGACGGATTCATCCGCCGACGTGAACTTTGCCCAGCGGGTGACGTCACGTTGAGAGCCGTCCTTGTAATGGGCGGTCACGAGCAGACGCAGTGTGTCCCCTTTGCGGAGAACTGTTTCGTTTGGTGAGACCTCGATGTGGTCGAGTGGGGCTTCCGAGGGGTTTGGGCCGGGCGCGCCTTCCACGATCCACGAGGCGACGGTTCGGTGATCTGCTCCGCCGGGGAGCAATCGGCGGCCTCCTTTGTGAGGGAGCGCGAGCGTGGCCTTGGTCAGGATGAGGCTGAAGAGCGGGTCGTTCGGTTCGATGCGTCGACCGTTGGCGTCGTGGACGAGGTTGTAGTGATCCGATTCGGGGTCGTAGCCGGCGAGGCTGAGGCGGAATCCGCCTTTCCCTGCGAGGGCTCCGTGGCAACCCCCTGTGTTGCAGCCGCTTTTGGTGAGAATGGGGAGGATGTCGCGGTGAAAGCTTTGCGGGTGTTGGGCGGTGGCATTCCGCACGGAGACCGTGACGGTGGGCGAATCAGCCACACCTTCGAGGCGGATCGAGGTGGTGCCGTTGGCAACGGGGCGGAGCGTTCCGGAGGCGTCGACGGAGGCCACACCCAGATTTTCGATGCGGAACTTTGGGTTCGTGATCTCCGAGGCGGGTAGGCCTGTGGACGGGTCCGTGTGAAAGGCGAGGATCTGTTGATGGGCGTTCGCGCCATCGAGCGTGACGGAGGCTGGGAAGATTTGAACGTGAGGGCGAGGGGCCGACTGGGTGCTTACCGCATTCGCGTGGATGCGGTTTGTGGGATGGATTGCGGCGAGGATCCAGCCGAGCGCGAGGACGATGCGAGGAAGGGCGAGGGACGGATGCATGGGTGGCACGTGGTTGGGGTGCGGTGTGATTACGCGAAGAGTTCCCGGATGGGTTCGCGTCCGAAATCGACGAGGCCAAAGGGGCGGCCTGCGGGGCCGGGCAAATGCGCTTTGTGGTCGAGACCGAGGCTGTGGAAGATGGTTGCCACGATGTCGCCGGGTTGGACTGGGCGTTCCGCGGGGAATCCGCCGATCGGGTCACTTTTCCCGACGACGCGTCCTCCTTTCACGCCGCCTCCTGCGAACGAGACAGTGAAGCATTGCGGCCAATGATCCCTTCCGCCGGCGGGGTTGACTTTTGGGGTGCGACCGAACTCGCTGAGGCCGGTGACGAGGGTGGAGTCGAGGAGGC
>CAZAZT010000219.1:0-4195 GCA_964489645.1 uncultured Chthoniobacteraceae bacterium
ATCCTGTTCGAATGGGGATCCGTTGCCGAGGTGGGTACGGTGGGATCGCCAAGGGAGGGGCGGGGCGAGGTCAATGCGGGGCTGGGTTTACCGCATGGACTGCAGGTTGAGTGATGATGAGGGTTGCAGGGGCGTTGCAGAGACCGCGATAGAAACCCGTAGGGCTCAAATCGGCGGGGGTTTGGAACTGTGTTGTCGAACCGCAGATTGGCGATTCAGTTGCTCGGGTACGATCGACTGGAAGGCCCGAAAGTTGCCGAGCTATGAACGTGCTCACCGCGGGTGCTGGGAACCGCCGCACAACTACTCCCTTCCTTCCGCAAAACTGGAGGTAAAGAGGCGCGAGGGAGTTTGGGTTCAACGGCTACACGACAGGCTTTTGAAGCGGATGGATTGCGTGCTCGGCAGCTTGGATCTGGATGGCACAGCCAAGCGCAGAACTCGGGATCAGAGAGCTGCTGAACCCTTTTGAGCTGAGTTGGTGCATCGAGCAGGGGCTACGTGCGATCCCGCATCGAGCGCTTCATTCCGGTCATCCTGCGGACTCCTTGCATCGCGCACTCGATGCAGGCGGACCCTCCCCTCACCAGTGTCGTGACTTCTTAGCCAACGGCTCCCCGTTCCAAGTCCTCTCTGGTGTCATTAACTTTTGAGTCAACGGGTTTGGATCAGGGTTTCTTGAGTTGTTGTTCGATGAGGCGAGCGATTTGAAGGCCCATGCGTTTGGACCCTTCAGGGGTGAAGTGCAGGTTGGCGAATCCTTGGAGGGTTTCTCGTTCGGCGATGACGAGGGAGTAGAGGTCGTTGACGGGAATGCCTGCGCTGGCTGCGATCGTTTTGCTCATCTCGTTCCGGGTGATGACCGTGCCGTTGTGGCTGTCGGGGCCGAGGGTATTTTCGCGGTCTGGCGCAGGGGTGGTGGTGGCCCAGATGACGTTTGGGGTGATGGTTTTGAGGTGGGTGAGCATGGCGGTGAGACCGATCCCGAACTGTTGGTCGGTGATGCGGGGAGGGAGGCTATGGAGCCCGTCGTTGTAATGGATCACGGCGTAGTCACCGTCTTTGAGTTTTGCGCAGAATGCTGCGGCGGAGGCATCGTTGAAACCGATCATGCCGAATGCGACGAGGCGACCGATGTTGGCCTTTCCTTTGAGGGCTTCGATGACGGTGGGCGAGTATCCGTTCATGATGGAATCGCCGATGAGTAACACTCTTGGAAGAGCGGGGTTGAGTACGGGATAGAGATCATTTGGCTGGATGGTGGCGACGGCGTTTGGCCGCATGGCTTGCGGCGAGTTCGTGAAGGCTGGCCAATCGTCGGAGTGGAATGGGAGGGTTGGCAGTCCTGACGCGTCGGTAAGATTGCCTTCGCGACCGGGTTCGAGAACCCAGTCGTAACGGAGTGCGACGGGATCTTTGATATCGGGATGACTGACGATGAGGCGGTCGTCTTGGAGGGTGGCATCGGCGTAGGCCCATCGGTCTGGTTTGGCGGTGATGGCGAAACCCTTGATCGGGCCTTTGTCGCGGGAGGAGAGGGGTAGGTTGAACGATTTGAGTTGGACGATGGCTTTACCGGCTTCGAAGCGAACGGTTTCGATGATCGGGCCGCTGGGGGTGGGTTGGTTTTTGGCGAGAGCGAGGGCGCTGTTTGCCATGCGGGTTGCGATGGTGGGCAGGTCGTCGGTGGTGATGTTGCCGGTGAGGTCGAGGGTCGGGATGAGAGCGGTTTTGGGAAGGGTCCGGGTTGCTGTGAATTGCGCTTCTCTGAGTTCGCTGACTGCTCGGGGATCGAGGTTTGGGTGGTTGGCGCGGGTTTGTTGGATGAGGAGGAAGGGGAGGTCATCGCGGTGCCATGATTTTCGCCAATCGCGGATGAGGGTTTTGAGGAGGCCCACGGCTTGTGTTGCGCGCGGGGTATTCGCCATTCCGAGGTGCAGGGCGATGCCTTGGACGGGAATGTGCACGATGGGTGCGATGAGGGCGTTCCAAAGGTTGGAGGGACGGGAGGGGGCAAGGCGCAACGAGTCAGCGGTGGGCTTACGAGGAGGGTCCGCGGGAGCGGCTTTTCCTGCTTTGCGCATTTCAGCGAGGTAATCGTACCAGACGTCGGGTTCTCGGTTCTCGAGTTCGCGAAGTTCGGCACCGAACGCCTTACCGGTTTTCAGCTTCCAGTCGCCCAATGCGGCTTCGTACTCGAGGAGGGCTTCGCGCATGGGAGAGTTTGAGCGGTAGTAGTCGAAGAGGGGGGCGGCTTCTGGAAGTTGGCGAAGCGCGTCGTCGGAGATCCACGCCTCGATGGTCGATCCGGTGAGCTTGCCTCCGCGGAGGACTGCAACGGGTTCAGGATCGGCGACATGGATGATCCCGATGGCATGATCGCCATGGGATTGGAGTGATTTCGCGAATAGGTAAGGGAGGGCAGCCGTGGTTTTGATGGATGCGTTGTCAGGGACAATCCATTGTCCTTCGAGGTGGGTTTGTGGTTTGGATGCGGGCCGGTTTTCCGCTCGGAAAATGCGAATGTTTGGGAAGGTTTTTGACGTGAGTTCTGCGCGGGAGGATCGGGATCCGTTGATGTCGCGGCTCATGGTTGCGTCTCCGGCGCAGACCCACAACTCACCGACTTGGATGTGGCGGATGGTGAGGCGTGTGGATGCTTGGACTTCGAGGTCGCCTTGGGTCCCGGGCTTGAACGCTGGCAGGACAACGTTCCATTTGCCTTGGCTGGAAGTTGTTGCGGATCTCGATTGTCCGGCAAACGAGATTGTGACGATTTCCCCTGGGGTTGCGGTGCCTGAGAGGGGAATCTCTGAGCTGTGCTGGAACACGCCATGGTCGGAACACGGTTTGTTCACGGTGAGGGTGGAGGCGGTCGTCTGGGTCAGAGGAAGCAGGAGCGCGAGGAGTGCGAGCAGGAGGGAGCGCATGATGAGCGGAGGTGGGGTGTGTTGGGAGGGGGTTAACCTTTGGTTGGGTCGGGGATGGTTTGGCTCCGCCATTTTTCCCAGCGATTGCGCAGGGATTCGACCTTATCGGGGTGCTGCTCGGAGAGATCGCTTTGCTCTTGAGGATCCTGATCGAGATCGAACAGGGCCGGCTTCGCGTCCTTCTTCGGACCTGCGACGGTCAGTTTCCAATTTCCGTGGCGGATGGCCCACTGGTGTTCGTAGCTCCAGCAGAGTTGATCATGCACGGGGGTGTTTGATCCTTTGAGAAGCGGCATGATGTTCTTCCCGTCGATGGGCCATTGGGGGTCGGCTTTTGCTCCGGCGAGTTCCAAGGTGGTGGCGGTGAGGTCCATCTGGATGACGGGTTGATGGATCACCTTTCCTGCGTCGATGGTTCCGGTCCATTTCACGAAGAAGGGCACTCGGATCCCGCCTTCCCAGGTCTCTCCTTTGCCTCCACGGAGCGGGGTGTTCTTGGAGGCGTTGGGGGCGTTGCGGGTGATGGGACCTCCATTGTCGCTGATGAAGCAGATGAAGGTATTGCGCTCCAGTCCGGTGCTTTGCAATGCCTCTGAGACGCGTCCGACGGCCTGATCCATGGATGCTAGCATGCCGGCGTAGGCGCGGCGTTTGGGATCGGCGATGGATGCGAAGCGGTCTTCTCCAGCGGGCGGTTGCATCGGTGTGTGGACTGCGTTGAAGGCGAGGTAGAGGAAGAAGGGGTGCTGGCGGTGGGTGTTGATGAATGAGACGGCTTCGCGTGCGAAGGCGGACGTGAGGTATTCTGATTCTGGGACGGGATCGTTTCCCCGGACGACTTGGGTGTAGTGGTTGACGGGTTGGTTTGGGGATGTGGTTTTGTCGGGAAAATAGCTGCGGCCACCTCCGAGGAATCCGAAGAACGCGTTGAAGCCGCGTTGAAAGGGGTGACAGGTTGCGTCCTCGCCGAGGTGCCATTTTCCGACGATCCCGGTTTCGTAACCGCTCTGTTTCAAGTAGGTGGCAATGGTGGGGACGGAGGGGTTCAGGCCTGGTTTACCTGGGGGGATCCAGTCTTTGACGCCGTCGCGGTAGTGGTAGCGTCCGGTCATCAGGGATGCGCGGGAAGGGCTGCATACTGTGCCGGTGACATAACCGTTTGTGAAGCGGGCGCCGCCGGTTGCGAGGGCATCGAGGTTTGGGGTGGGGACATCGGAACATCCTTGGACTCCGCAGTCTGCGTAGCCCATATCGTCTGCGACGAT
>CAZAZT010000220.1:0-4172 GCA_964489645.1 uncultured Chthoniobacteraceae bacterium
CTTCTCTCTTTCCCCATCAAAACCACCTTCCCATCCCACCCATTTGGTTTACCTTCCCTCCCCAAATGTCCGTTCAGCCTCTTCAGCACCTCAAAGACACCCAGAACGATCCGGATCATCGCCAACTTCCCATCGATCGTGTCGGGATCAAGGGATTACGTTTCCCGATGCGGCTCAGGGACAAAGCGGACTCGGCGCAACACACCGTGGCCACCATCGCGCTGACGGTCGACCTGCCTGCCGCGCTCAAGGGCACCCACATGAGTCGGTTCATCGAGGCCCTCCATGCGGACGGCACCGAACTCCACGTCGACCACATCCACGCCCTTCTCACCAGCCTGACCCAACGACTGCATTCCGAGTGCGCCCACGCCGACTTCTCCTTCCCCTTCTTCCGCGAGAAAAAGGCGCCTGTTTCTGGAAAAACCGGTCTCCTTGATTACGACGTGACGCTCAGCGCCACGCTCCTCAGAGGACAGTTCGATTTCGTGACCACCTTGGTCGTTCCCGTTGCCACCCTTTGCCCCTGCTCAAAGGCCATCAGCGACCGCGGCGCCCATAACCAGCGCGGCCACGTCACCTTTGCCGTGCGAACACGCACCCCGACCTGGATGGAAGACCTCATCGAGCTCGTCGAACAAAGCGCCTCCTGCGAACTCTATAGCGTTCTCAAACGTCCCGACGAAAAGGCTGTCACCGAACGCGCTTACGATAACCCGGTCTTCGTCGAAGACCTCGTTCGCAATGTGGCGGAACGCGCCAATCGGGACCCCAACATCGTTTGGTACCGCGTGGAGGCCGAGAACTTCGAATCGATCCACAACCACAACGCCTACGCCCTCATCGAGAAGGACACCCGGTCCTGAATCGCGGGTCGCCCCCACCTCCCACCTCATGCTCATCCCGGAATGCCTCGCCATCATCGCCGGTAACGGTTCGTATCCGCTGATCCTTGCGCAAGAAGCCCGAAAGGCAGGTGTCAAACGCCTCGTCGCAGCCACTTTCCTCCACGAAACCAAGCCCGAACTCGGCCCCCTCGTCGATGACTCCGCGACCCTCCGTGTCGGACAACTCGGCGCGCTGCTCAAGTACCTCAAGAACTCGGGTGCCACCGCCGCCATCATGGCCGGTCAGATCGCCCCAAAAAACCTCTTCGACCTTCGGCCCGACATGAAGGCGCTGTTCGTCCTCGCCAAACTCAAGGAGCGCAACGCCGAAAGTATTTTTGGAGCCATCGCAACGGAGTGCGCCAGCGTCGGAGTCCCACTCCTGCCCGCCACCACCTTCATGGAGGAGCACCTCGCTCCCGCCGGGCATTTCGCAGGCCCGAACCCCCGCCGACGCCTCCTGGAGGATCTCCAGTTCGGCTTCCGGATCGCCAAGGAGGTGAGCCGGTTGGACATCGGACAAACCGTGGTTGTCAAAAAGGGCACCGTCCTCGCCGTGGAAGGCTTTGAGGGCACCAATGCGGCCATCCAGCGCGGCGGGGAACTTGGCCGCGGCGAGGCCACCGTGATCAAGGTATCCAAACCGGATCAAGACCTTCGGTTTGATGTCCCGGTGATCGGCCCCGCCACGTTGGAGACCGCACAGGCGGCAGGCGTACACGGGATTGGAGTCGAAGCAGGCCGCACCCTCTTGCTGGATCGGGAGGTTACCCTCGCTCTTGCCTCTGAAAAGGGTATCACTCTCTTTGGCCTATGAGTTCAACCTGTCGAATCGGCGTCATTGGGGTCGGCCACATCGGTCGCAATCACGCCCGCATCCTCTCCGAGATTGCGGGCTCCGAGTTCACCGCGATCTACGACGGAAACCGCGAGGCCGCGGAGGCGCTGGCTCGACAGTACAAGGTGCGTGCAGCGGCCTCCTTGGAGGAGTTCGTCTCCCTGGTGGACGCAGCAACCGTTGCCACGCCGACTCCCACCCACTTCCCGATCGGCATGGCACTCCTCGAAAAGGGGCGGCACGTGCTCATCGAAAAACCCATCACGGAGAACGCGTCCGAAGCCCGGCAACTCGTTCAGGCCGCGCAATCCCGGGGCCTCGCGCTTCAGGTCGGGCATGTGGAACGGTTCAACCCCGCCCTCTCGGCGCTGGAAGAGCGGTTGAACAACCCGCGCTTCATCGAGTCGCATCGGCTATCGCCGTACCCGAACCGCAGCACGGAGATCGGCGTGGTGCTGGATCTGATGATCCACGACCTGGAAATCATCCTGCACTTGGTCCGCTCGGAAGTTCAATCCATCGACGCAGTCGGGATTCCGATTCTCAGCAAGGGCGAAGACATTGCGAACGCGCGGCTTCGGTTCGCGAATGGGTGTGTTGCCAATATCACGGTTTCGCGAGTGAGTCCTGAACGGCTCCGGAAGATCCGGGTGTTCCAACCGAACGCCTACCTCTCACTAGATTACCAGAAGCAGGAAGGGTTCACCTACCGTCTGGCCGACGAGTCGGCACAAGAATCATCGTTGCTCGCGAAACTGTTTGCGTCCAACGATTCGGCGATTGTGTCGGAGTTTGCGGGGAAGAAGATCCTTCGGGAGCCAGTACGGATCGAGAAAGGGGAACCCCTGCTCCGCGAGATCGCTGATTTCCATGCCTGCGCGCGCGCGGGGGTCCGCCCGAAAGTGAGCGGCCATGAGGCGACGCGCGCGCTCGAACTCGCCCTGGACATCACGCGCCGGATCGAGGAACAGAACGCGCAGAGCGACTGACCCATGAAACTCTACGTCGTCGCGGGTGAATCTTCAGGAGACGCAAGGGGGTTCGAACTTCTGTCGGCCCTGCGAGCGCTGCGCCCTGAAATCCAGATCCTGGGGGCTGGCGGGCCGCAGATGGCGGCGCTGGCGACGGGCCCATTTCTGGAGTGGACCGGCGAGGCGGTGGTGGGGATCTGGGATGTGCTCAAGAAATATCCGTATTTCCGGAGACAGTTCGATCGGATGCTGGGGGAAATTGCGACGGAAAAGCCGGATGCGCTGCTGTTGATTGATTATCCGGGGTTCAACTTGCGTTTGGCGCGCGAGGCGAAGAAGCGGCATCCCGGGCTGAAGACAATCTATTACATCAGCCCTCAGGTGTGGGCATGGCATCGTGGTCGGATCGGGAAGATGGCGGGATTTCTCGACCTGATGCTGTGTATTTTCCCGTTCGAGAAACAGCTTTACGAGTCCTCGGGACTTCGGACGGTGTTCGTGGGGCACCCGATGCTCGACTCGCTTGCAGCGCGCAAGCAACCCACCCCACGCGATCCGTCGCTTGTGGGGTTGTTTCCTGGCAGCCGCTCCCGCGAGATCCGCCATTTGTTCCCGATCATGTTGGACGCCGCAAAAGAGCTTGCGAGTCGGCGCCCTGGATTGCGATTTGAGGCGGCAGCGGCATCTCCGGCCCTTGCTGCGCAGATGAACGAGTTCCTTCGTGCGAGAGGGTATGACCCCAGTTTCTGCCAAGTCCGTTGCGGTCGCTTTTACGCCCTGATGCAAGAGGCTGCCGCGGGGATGGTGTGTTCAGGCACTGCGACGCTGGAGGCGGCCTATTTTGGGTTGCCGTCGGTCTTGCTTTACCGGGTTGCGTGGCCAACGTGGTGGATTGGCAAGATGGTGGTGGAGGTCCCTTATCTCGGGATGCCGAACGTGTTAGCGGGCCGCGAAATCCTGCCAGAGTTCCTGCAAACCGCGGCGCGTCCGCGCCCAGTTGCCGACGCGTTGGACCGTCTCCTATCGAGCCCGCTGGAGCGAGAGTCGCAGCAGCGAGCGTTCGCTGAGGTGATTCGGCATCTGGGCACCCCAGGCGCCGGGGCACGGGCAGCCAGAGAAGTATCCAACAGCCTTCCGTCGGCGGATCCTGCTACGCCCTCCTCAACCGAGGAGCCTCGAACAACGCGCTAGCCCATCCCCACTTCGACGTCCTCCCTCTGCCGCTGGCTACCGGAACGCCGCAAACAACCGATTTGCCTCCTCCAGCGTCTCCTTGCTGCCCACATCAAACCAGACCCCAGGTACTTCCCAGGTGTGCACGGCAGTCCTTGGGTAAAGCCATTGCACAAACCGCCCAGGTTGGTCCGGATTGTTCCCCTCTGCGAGGTACTGCGCCACCATTCCCACAACTTCGCGCGGGTAATAATACAGGGCGATGCCGATCTTGCTGCTCTTCGGTGAATCCGGCTTTTCCTC
>CAZAZT010000221.1:0-4125 GCA_964489645.1 uncultured Chthoniobacteraceae bacterium
CAGCGCTGGAACGGTGATCATCCCACCCCCGCCCGCAATGGCATCCACAAACCCAGCTACCAACCCTGCCACCGTCAACATCCCATAAAGTTTCACGTCCATACAGATGGCTACCCTTCATGGAGTGAGACTCCCCCAGTCCACTCAAGGAGATTCGCCACTCGCGCGCACTTTAAAGTGCCGGTCATTCCATAAAGTTTATTCAAAGATTGATGTGGGCATTTGAGTTTTTGGCGTCTTGGATCACAATCATCGTATGGAAGCTCCGGCGTTCAAACCACCAGTCAGACTCTCAATCTCCCATCATTTGCGTCAGACGGCTGTACGAGCGCTCGCTCTGGCTTTCGCAGGACAGGCTTTCTGCGACGACTGGACATTCCAGAGTGTGGTTGAGACTGGGGTGAAATCCGGAGATGTCGACGCCAGAAAGCATCGGCTGACAAATACCAAGCTCCCTTTGAAAACCCCAATTGCAATCGGGGTCGGTTCACGAATCGAAGTGTGCAACGACTTGTTTGTTCTCCGCGCTGGAGGAGGGACGACCGTTGAGTTCCTCGGGGAACGGACGCTCAACCTAAAAAATGGCGTGATCCTTTTGGATCCAAAAGGAGAGAAGCAAGAAATGACCGTCAAAACAGAGCGGGCCGAGTTCAAAATCGGCGGGCAGAGCTGCTCGCTCGTCGAAACTACCTCCAACGGCGGAGCGAAGGTGATTTGTTTGTCGGGAAAATCCGCCGTTTCAACCGTCGCAGCCACAACCCGATCGCTGCTCCCCGGCAACCTCCTCTTCTGCCTTCCAGACAAAAAATCTTTCGGGCCGCAATTGGATATCGACCTGCGGCTTCTCCAACGAACTTCACTGCTGATAAACGGCTTCCCAACTCCATCAATCCGCTCGAAAGAGATCCGAGCCGCCGCTTTCTACCAAGCACATAAAGTCCGATCGAAGAGCAACGCCATCGTCGGGGACGCCAAGTCAGACAATCAGTACGACGTGATTTTCGTCAAATGACCGAGGCACCTCCAAGGGACGGTGTCCAAGACGGTGCCCAAATCTGTGGAATTCTGCAAAGAGGCGACTAGAAACCTACCGTCGCACCTAGGTTGAATCCGATGTCAAGATTCGTGAAGTCACTCAACCCGTCATTCGACTTCCGGTCGGAATAGGTCGCATAAGCGGCTGCCCGCAGCATTTTCCAAGTATAACTCAAGGAACCCCCCACGGTTCTCATCCAGTCGGTTCTCCCGTCATTCGTCCCACTCGATACAGTGAACGCTCGATTGGCAACCTCAGCAAAGCCTTGGCCTACCAACCCCAAGGGAAGTTGACGGGTGTACGCCAAAGAGACCGAATTGTTCCAGTTGTTGAAACGATTCACCTGGAGACTCGGTCCAGCTATCACCCCGCCCGTGAAGCGGTAACCGAAGTTGTAAGCCGCTCGTAGACTTGACCTTTCATCCAACAGAAACGCCTTGGCGATTGTGAGGTTAGGGTAAAGCTCACGGTAGTCCTCCGTCTTATACTTCGTCCCCGTGATGCTAGCGGATTCCAACGCGGTCGTGATGGACAACAGGTTGTCATATTGAAGGTCTCCGGCGATGATCACCCTCTGGGTGTAGTATTCAGCAAAGTCCAACTTGGCATTAGACAGGCTCAAATTCTGAACGGAGTACCCTACCCTCGGCGTGAAAACCCCCCCTAAAACTTCGTGGTTTCCCACCGAAACCGATCCAAATGCACTGATCTCATAGGCCTTGGTCTTAAACTTGGAAAGACCACCATCAACCATCAGCGGATTCGTCCGATAGAACACATTCAGATTCAACCCGCTCTCAAAACTCAGAGGGCTTTCCTTCTTCACAATCACTCGCTGAGTGCCTGATTCAGACTGACTGCCTCCCGCTCCATACGACTGGATTCCAGACGCCGAGCCCGACGCTGGCCGCACTTGCTGGAACACATTTCGGTCAAAGTCCGCCTTGGACGGACTCTGAGCCTCCAACGAAATCTGTGTCACCGACAACGCGCTGAAAAACGCCACACCCGTAAATAGAATGTTTTTTCCCATAATGCCTTGAATATTTGCTGTTGTTAAAACTTGCCCTTGCCAATCGAAATATTGCCTCCGTTTGTGTCAAACGACTGCTTGTTCATCACAGAAGCACCCCCATAGGAAACATCCTTGATGAAGTTTACCCGCCCAGGGAGTACCCTTCCGAAGCTCGGATACTTCCCATCTATCGCTCCTTTTTCAGAGAAAAGTTTCACCTTTGAACCTTCCGGGAAGTTCACAGCTGTCAGATTCACTGTCCGAGCATCCAAATAAACCTCTGATTCTTTCCCAAACTTGCTCGCAAAAGTAGGACTCTTCAGATCAATCGTATTCTCCGCGTAAACCAATAATTTACCCTTCTCATGCGTAACATTGATTTTTGCATCCACAAGTTTGACGTTTTGGCCTGACGCAATCGCAACGACCCCTTTCGAACTCAGCTCAAGCCCATTCACCTCCCCGTTCGATCCTTCACCTTTCAGCTTCCCCGCTCCAACTGCAATCACCCGTCCAGACGAGTAATCTAGTTTGGAATTATTCTTCACCGTCAGCGTCCCCACTGCACCAATCGCAAGTACGTTTCTGGTCGTCCCAGTGTCTCTGTTCTTGTTCGAAAAAGTCACTTTACCCGAGACATTCGAGTCACCCAGAGCGACCACGGAAAATGCCCGCGCTCCAGAGATTTGCTCCGACTTCTTTGATCCTCCCTTCACTTCCTCCAGCACCGTCTTCGTCACATCCAACGTGATGCCGTTGCCGCCCACGTAGTTGATGCTCTTGTGATAAATCATTTCGCCTTGCCCCACCCTGTAACCGAGATTTTTTTCCTCAGGGTTGAAATAACTGACCGACCGTAGCCCCAAGAGATCCGTATTCTTGCCGCCCGGCGTGAAAACTTTGCTCAGGAGAGTCTCATTGGTGATTGCCTGCTTACTGGTCGATTCAGATGCAAATACATTCACCGAGTCCACCAGTCTCGCGCTCCCAGAGTAATCCGCGATTAACCGAACCAACGCTTTGTTGTAACTGCTCGGAAACAACTTGTCGTAAGTCAGCGACTCTTGCCTCGAGAAAGCCAAGTCCTTGTCGTAAGTAACATCAAACCCGAGCCCAAGCGCCTTGACTCTCTGAGCGCTCTCGACCAAGGCCTGACTGTTTCCTGACTGGTAAAGACCAAGCAGACTGGAGACGTCTTGAGCAAGCAACTCCTCCAACGAAAAACCAAAGCGCATCAGGCTTGTGACAACATTGGTGTCTGAATAAATCATTGCCCCACTGGAAGCACTCGATGACTCAGCGCCAATCGTCACACCTTTCACCCGTTTTTTGCGCTGCTCACCTTCCGATTTGCCCCTTGGACTCGATGAGGAGGCCGACTGCGCTTCAGCAGGGTTCGCAACCAAGAAAGAACCGGCGATAACACATAAGATGCCGTGAAGGGTTTTGTTCATAAGTGTATGCATTTCGAGAAATTTACTCGATTCGCACCAGCATGTAAATCTCCGTTCCAGAAAAAATGCTGCTCAGAGTCCACGTTAAGAACTTCCCAGAAAGTCCGTCCGAACGGAGACCGAAACGCTCTTTACTCCCGAAATTCCACCCCGTCGACTTCCTACACTCAAGCACTCAAGCACTCAAGGACAGCTCGCTCCCCGTGACCTCGTGAGCTACCCGAATGGCCACAGTGTTCATCCGAAGCGCATAAACGGCCCCCATCAGGTTCACCGCATCCGCAACAAGACTGGCCGCAACCTCACCCGGTTGAGGCGCGCTCACCCTGCGCGAAACCTGCACTCCGCCGCCGGCTCCTTCCGAAAACACAGCATCGGCTCGCCCAACACCCACGTCCGCCACAGCAGACGAGTTGGCGATGTTCAATGAGGCTACTGACAACTGCTGCAGCGCTGAATCGACACCAGAAGCCGAAATCAAAGATATCGCATTGACACTCATAGAGAAGACGACCCTAAGTGAGCCACATTTCAACCCGACTTCCAAGCGGAAGTTTTAATCCGTTCGAGGCGTGCCGCCAAAGTAACGCCCTTTGAGGATATTGAAGAGCCTCGTCATT
>CAZAZT010000222.1:0-4124 GCA_964489645.1 uncultured Chthoniobacteraceae bacterium
CATGAAGCACGCCCAGCCATGAGCCGCATCCTCCTCGCAATCCGCTTCCTCCTCGTCCTCGCGTCAGCACACGCAGACGATTTCTTCGCAACCAAGGTCGAGCCGATCCTCCGCCAACGATGCTTCGAGTGCCATTCCCACGCAGGCAATATCAAAGGCGGCCTCGTACTCGACTCCCGCTCAGGATGGCAAACCGGAGGGGATAGCGGTCCCGCCGTCATTCCAGGCAATCCGGAAAAAAGCCCCCTCGTCCGCGCTGTCCGCTACACAGACCCCGATATGGAGATGCCGCCAAAAGGCAAACTCCCCCCAAGCGAGATTGCCGTGCTCGAAGAATGGGTGAAACGCGGAGCCGTCGACCCCCGCGAAACCGCCACCCCAACAAAAGTCGCCACCCGTGCAGGAATCGACATCGACGCAGGCCGAAAACACTGGGCCTATCAACCCGTCAAATCCAGCGCGCCGCCCAACATCCAAGATCGGCATTGGCCTCTCACCGAGATCGATCCCTTCATCCTCCATCGCCTCGAGAACGCTCACCTCCAACCGAACGCTGACGCCGACCCTCATACCTGGCTGCGACGCGTCTCCCTCGATCTCACCGGCCTCCCACCCACCCAACCGGAAATCGAGGACTTCATCGCCGACCTCAAATCAACCCACTCAAAAATGGCGTCCCTCAATGACAAAACCCGTCCCACACCTCACGAACGCGTCGTCGACCGTCTCCTCGCCTCACCCGCATTCGGCGAACGATGGGCCCGCCACTGGCTCGACCTCGTCGGCTACGCAGAACAGATCGGGACCGAAGGCAAGATCTTCGCAGAACACGCATGGCGCTACCGCGATTACCTCGTCCAGTCGTTCAATGACGATAAACCCTTCGACCAATTCATCCGCGAACAACTCGCCGGCGACCTGCTCCCCGCCAACTCACCAGAACAACGCCGCAAAAACCTCATCGCAACAGGCTTCATCGTGCTCGGGGACGTCGACATCAACGCCATCGATAAGCGCAAGATGGAACACGATTTCATCGACGGGCAGGTGAGCAAAGTCGGCACCGCTTTCCTCGGCATGACCCTCGGCTGCGTCCGCTGTCACGACCACAAATTCGACCCGATCGGTCTGCAAGATTACTACGGTCTCGCCGGGATGTTCCGCAGCACCAAGACCACCATCAAGACACGCCACGGCATCTGGAGCAACGTCCACCGCGTGGCGCTCCCCGAACTCGAAGAAGACCGACGCGCAGGCGCCGAACACGATCGCAAACTCGCCCAATGGCGCACCGAAAAAGTCGATGCCGAATCAGGACTCAAACGCCTCGGCGACAGCACCGAACCCGAGCACAAGAAACAGCGCGACGAACTCAATGCCAAGATCAAGAACCTCGATCTCCAGATTGGCCACGGCGAATACTTCCACCCCGGAAAACCGCACGCCCTCGCAGTCCAAGACGCCGAATCACCCGCCGACATGCGCATCACCATCCGAGGCAATCCCTACGCCCTCGGCGAATCCGTCCCCCGCGGTCTCATCCGGGTCGCCTCTTGGCAACCCCAACCGAAAATCCCTGCGAACCAAAGCGGTCGTCTCGAACTCGCCCACTGGATCGCCGACCATCGCAACCCCCTCACCGCGCGCGTCGCCGTCAACCGCATCTGGCAGAAACTCTTCGGTGAAGGCCTCGTCCGAAGTGTCGACTACTTCGGCGCACGCGGCGAAACCCCAAGCCATCCCGAACTCCTCGATCACCTCGCCCTCCAGTTCACCCAGAACAATTGGTCCCATAAACACATCATCCGCACCCTCGCCCTCTCCCACACCTACCGACTCTCATCCGAGCAAACCGCCGCCTCATCCCCCAACCCCTCCCCCGATCCCGATCCCCATAACCGCCTCCTCCGCCGCATGAATCGCCAACGCCTCGACGCCGAGTCCATCCGTGATGCGGTGCTCGTCGCGAGCGGACGGATCGCTGCACCTGCCGGCGGACCCGGCCTGCCACTCGAGTTCGCCGAGAACATCTCCGGCCTCCCCCTGAAGGAAAAACAAGACGTCCATCCCCAGTTCAACCTCAAGAAAGAACGCGAGTCACAAGCCTTCGAGCGAACCCTCTACCTCCCCGTCGTCCGAACCGGAACTCAACCCGGCACCGCCCGCCTCCGCGACGTGTTCGACTTCCCGCAACCCGCCCAACTCACCAGTAAACGGAGCGAAACAACCGTGCCCACCCAATCCCTCTACCTCCTCAATGCAGACGTCCTCCGTGAACGCGCACAAGACCTCGCAAAAGAACTCATCATCTCCTCATCAACAGACCCCTCCCGCCTCACAAACCTCTGGGCCCGAACCTTGAACCGCGACATCACTCCGCCCGAACAGCACGACGCTATCGCCTTCCTCACAACCTCCCGGTCCCATGGCGAACTCCATGCTTGGACCGAACTGACACGCGCCCTCTTCGGCACGAACGAATTCCTCCTCAGGTTCTGAACACCGCCATGATCCGCAACTCTCTCCCCAACAGGTTGTCCCGACGCGATTGGCTCTGCCGCACCAGCGCAGGATTCGGCTCCGTCGCGCTCAACAGTCTGCTCCACGCCGCATCAGGACCACTCGCAGTCCATCCGCCCATGCTCAAACCTCGAGCAAAACGCGTCATCTTCCTCTTCATGGCGGGCGGTCCTTCACAGATGGACCTCTTCGATCCTAAACCCCTCATCCAGAAACATCACGGAACCTCCGTCAACGCTCCCCTCCCAGAACAGCACCGCCACGAAAGCACCCAAGGCCTGCTCGCACTCGGCACCGACATCCCCGTGCGTCCACGAGGCCAATCCGGCGTCACCATCTCCGACCTCCTCCCCCACACCGCCGCCATCGCCGATGAACTCTGCCTCCTGCGCGCCGTTCACGCGGACAACAACCAACACGGCCCAGCCGCACTCCAGTTCCACACCGGAGCACTCACCGAAGCGCGCCCGTCCCTAGGCTCTTGGATCAGTTACGGCCTCGGCACAGAAAACCAGAACCTCCCCGCGTTCCTCACGATCCACCCCGGGATCGATACCCGGAACTATGGCGCATCCTTTCTCCCAGCAGCACACCAAGGCACCCCAGTCAGACTCCCTTCAAAACCCACCGACTCCCCCATCGATTTCCTCGAAGACCCCTCCACCGATCGCGACGCCCAACGCCACCGCTTCAACCTCATCCAACGCATGAACCGACGCCTGCTCGCCCGAGATGCAAGCGACGCTCAGATGCAAGGCATGATCGATAGCCTCGAGACCGCGTTCCGCATGCAAACGGCCGCACCCGATCTCATGGACATCTCGCAAGAAAGCGATGCCACCAAAAAACTCTACGGGATCGGAGAAAAAGCGACCGACCGGAATGGCCGCGCATGTCTCCTCGCACGGCGCCTCAGCGAAGCCGGCGTCCGCTTCGTCCAAGTCACCGTGGATGGATGGGACCATCATGGCGATATCCGTGGCAGCCTCCCCAAAAGCTGTGCTGGAAGCGACTTGCCCTGTGCCGCACTCATCCTCGACCTCAAGGCCCGCGGCCTCCTCGAGGACACCCTTGTCGTCTGGAGCGGAGAGTTCGGACGAACCCCTTGGAGCCAAGACCTCAGCCGGACTGCTCCCATCGAAAAACATGGCCGCGAACATCAGCCCGAAAGCTTCTGCGCCTGGATGGCCGGAGGCGGGGTCAAACGCGGCATCATGTACGGGGAAACCGATGAGTTCGGGTTCCGTCCTGTCTCCGGCAAGGTCCACCTCCACGACCTCCATGCAACAATCCTCCACCTCCTCGGCCTCGATCACGAACGCCTGACCTGGAGGCACCTCGGACGCGATTACCGCCTCACCGACGTCCACGGCCACATCGTGTCCGACATCCTCACCTGAATCGTTCCCGCAAAGCAGAAGAAGCCAAGTACCCCCCGAGGATGCGGAAGAGGACCCGTAAAATCCGACGTGAACTCGGTCACCAGCATCCTTCATCCCGCCTCAAATCCGCGCAGGAACAAGAACTGCAAACGCACCGAACGACAGCATTCTCGTGATTCAACGCAACGCCCGTCCAAAGAAACATAACGCCTCTCCAAGATA
>CAZAZT010000223.1:0-4113 GCA_964489645.1 uncultured Chthoniobacteraceae bacterium
CAACGCTCATCGTCGCCCCACTCGCCACCGTGATCCCCGTCGACGCCAACCGACCACTCCCGCTCAACGCCAACGTCCCAGCATTCACGCTCGTCGTCCCCGTGTACGTGTTCACCCCGCTCAAAGTGACCAAATCCGACGTGGTCTTCACCAACGCCCCCGACCCAGCAAGCACCGAAGCCACTGTCCCCTTCTTCACCAAGAACGCCCCAGCGCTCAACACCCCGCCAGAAATCAACCCACCCTCCAGCGTGACCGCTGTCACCGCCTGACTCGTCGTTCCCAAAGCGAACTCGCCACCCGTCACCGTGACAGACGTCCCAGCTGCCAACGCCGAATCCACCCCAAGCACCAGCTTGCCCGCCTCCACACGGGTCGCACCCGTGTAGGTGTTCAATCCACTCAAGGTGACCACGTCCGCAGTGGTCTTTGTCAAACCCGCCGCGCCACCAAACACCGACGAGACCGTCCCCTTCCGAACCGCATAAGACGTCCCCGTCAAAACGCCGCCAGAAATCAGACCATCCTCCAAGGTCACCGCCCCCACCGATTGGACCGTCGAACCCAACGACAACTCCGCTCCGCCCCGAACCGTCACTGCCGACGCCCCCGCGAGAGCCGCATCAATCCCGAGCACCAAGGTTCCAGCCGCAACGTCCGTCAGGCCCGAATAGGTGTTCGCTCCTCCCAACGTCACCACGCCCGCCGTCGTCTTCAACAAACCACCCGACCCAGCCATCACCGCATCAATCGACCCGTCTCTCACCAAGAACGAGGACGCAGTCAACGTCCCATTTGTCACGGAACCCGCGTCCAAAGTGAACACCCCTGACGCCTGACTGAACCCGCCAAGATCAAGCGTGCCGCCCTTCATCGTGATTGCACCCGTGATAGGCAGTCGGTCATTCGCCCCCAAGAGCAACACCCCTTGCTCCACATCGGTCCCGCCCGCGTAAGTGCTCTGCCCAGTCAAAGTGACCGTCCCCGTGGTCGTCTTCCGCAGACGCGCGCCGCCGCTGAACGCCGTTGAAACCGTCCCGCTCTTCACATTGAACACGTTCGCCACCAAGTTCCCGCCCACAATCGATCCCGCATTCAACGTCAACTCACCAATCGTCTCGGCAAAGCCGTTCAAATCAAAAATCCCGCCATTCATCACCAGATCCCCCGCATCGCTGAGCCGCTCATTCCCACCCAAACGCAAGGTGCCAGCCGTGACCGTCGTGCCTCCCGTATACGTCGAGATGCCATTCAGCAACACCGTCCCAGCCGTCGCCTTCACCGCGGAACCGGTTCCAGCCAACACCCCATCCACCTGACCCGCATTCAAGAGGAACGAGTTTGCGGACAATGTCCCATTGGAGACCAACCCGCCGTCCAAACGGAATGTCGAAACCGTCTGAGCGTATCCACCAAGATTCCACGTCCCGCCTGTCACCGTGACCGGCGAAGACGTCACCAACCGGTCATTCCCCGCCATCTCCAAAGTGCCCGCATTCACTGTGGTACCGCCGGTGAAAGTGTTGATCCCACCAAGCACCAACGTGCCCGCACCATTCTTCGTCAAGGAAACCGCCGATGCTCCCTCAGAAATCACACCAGCGAAGTTCCCGCTCTTCACCGTCAACGCCGAACCGTTCATCAACACCGATCCGCCACCGTTCAAGCCCAAGAACTCCACCGATCCCGCCGCCAGCGTCACCGCACCGTTCGCCGTCAAAACCGTCGCAACCGGGAGCGAAGCACCCGCAGCGACGTTCAATGCTGCGCCACCCCCAACCGTCAACGTCTCGGACAACAAACTTGCGGAACCACTCAAAGCGAGTGTGCCGTCACTCACCACCGTTGAACCCGAGTAGGTGCTCGCCCCACTCAACGTCAATGTCCCAGACGTGCTCTTGGTCAGCGCTCCCACACCGGATCCATCCTCGATCACCCCTCCAAACGTCCCGTTGCCGACGCTCAACGTCGTGCCATTCAGACGCACCACACCGCTCGAGGGACCATCCAACGTCAACAACGTCACGGCCGCCGGCGAGAGAACCGTCGTTCCTCCCACCGTCAACACGGTCGCCGTCGCCAAACCCGCCGCACTCCCCACAGTCAAGTTTGCCCCTGCAGATACCGTCACTCCCGTCGAAGTCAGACGACCGGTTCCACCAATCGCCAGCGTGCCCACCGCCACCGTCGTCGTCCCGCTGTACGTGTTCACCCCGCTCAACGTGAGCGTTCCTGAGCTCAACTTCTGCAGCGATCCGGTACTCGCCCCATCCGCAATCACGCCCGCAAACGTCCCGTTGCTCAACGTCAACGCCGTTCCATCCAAAACCACCGAACCGCTCGACGCCCCATCCAATGTCAACAACGTCACTGCCGAAGCCGAAAGCGTCACTGCTCCGCTCGCCGTCAAAGCCGCCGTCACCGGCACCGCGGCACCCGACGTCAACGTCAGATTCGCCCCACTCAAAACCGAAATCGCCGTCGAGGCCAACCGCGAACTACCAATCAGACTCAACGTCCCAGCGCTCACCGCCGTCGTGCCAGTGAAGGTACTCACCCCACTCAACGTCAACGTGCCAGCCGTCGCCTTGATCAGCGATCCGGCCGATGTCCCATCCTCGATCACGCCGCCGAAAGCGCCGCTGCCCACGGTCAAAGCCGTTCCATTCAGACGAACCCGCCCAGTCGAAGATCCATCCAAAGTCAACAACGTCACGGCTGCCGGCGACAAGGTGACCATCCCATCCGCCGTCAACACCGTTGAGCTCGGAATCGTCGCAGGCGCCAAAAGCTCGAACGCACCCGAACTCCCCACCGTCAACGCCGTCGACGCCAAAGATCCCGCACTCACTCGCAACACGCCTCCATTCACTGCCACCGAACCCGTGGCAGTGTTCACGCCGCTCAGATCCAACGTCCCAGCACCCACCTTCACCAGAGAACCAGCGCTCGATCCATCCTCGATCACCCCCGCAAAACTCCCAGCGCCAACCGTCAATGCCGTGGAGTCCAACCGCAATGTCCCCGTACCAGCGCCGTTGAGGGCAGCAAGCGTCACTGCGGATCCGTACAGATTCACACGCCCGTCCACCCCCACCGTCGTCGTCGCCGACAATGTCGCCCCGCTCTCCACACGCATCTCGCCACCCACCCCAACCCCAATCGTCGTCGTCACAAACTCACCACCCGCTCCCAACGTCAAAACCCCGTCCGTCACGCTCAACGCACCGCTGAAAGTGTTCACTCCCGTCATCCGCACGCTCCCCGCACCCAACTTCGTCAAGGCCCCGCTCCCAGAAATCACGCCTCGCATCTCCACTCCGCTCGCCGCATTCAACGAAGTCGCCGCCGTCAGAACTCCGTTCCCACTCAAGACCAAAGCGCCGTTGTTCGTCGCATCCCCAAAGGTGATCGACCCGCTCAAACTCATCGCATTCGCCAACGAACGCGCCGTCACTCCGTCACTGGAGAGCCGTCCACCCGAGAACACCAATGTGCCCGAACCAAGCGCCGAATCATTCCCCGCCTGGATCGCGCCAGCCATCAACTCCACCCCGCCAATGAAGTCGTTCGCCCCGCTCAATGTCAGGACCGACGAACCATTCTTCCGGAGAATCCCGTTATTGTTCGTGATCAACCCGCTGTACGTCGTGTCGGACGAACCACTGATCGTCAAACGACTCGTCCCCAGATCCACCACGCCCGACCCCGCCAACGAAGCGATCTCCTCGCTGCTTGCCAACTTCAACGTCCCACTCGCGTTCACCGTCACCGCCATCGCATTCGCCAACGCATCTCCTCCACTCAACGTCAATGTCCCCGCATTCACCACCGTGGGCCCGCTGAACGTGTTCACCCCGCTCAACGTCAACTCCGCCAAACCCGCTTTCGTCAACGCGTAAGAACCGCTCAACGCCCCACTCATGGTCACTCCGCTCGCCACGCTCAGCGTCGTTGCGGCGGACAACGCCGCATTGCCCGAAAGCGTCAGGACTCCCGTGTTCACGCCATCACCCAATCCCAATGCACCGCTCAACGTCAGCGCATTCCCCACGGTACGCGCCGTCACGCTGTCGCTCGCGATCTTCCCGCCACTGAACACCACCGTCCCCG
>CAZAZT010000224.1:0-4078 GCA_964489645.1 uncultured Chthoniobacteraceae bacterium
CAGCACGAGTTGTCGCATCATGCCGGGAATCCGGATCGGTTGGCGATGTACCAGAAGGTGAACGAGTACCACATGCGCCTGTGGGCGGGGGTGTTGGAGCGGATGCGTGGGACGCAAGAGGGTGAGCGGACATTGTTGGACAACAGCATGTTGTTGTTCTGTTCGAGTCTGATGGATGGGAACGCGCATGATTCCACCCAGTTGCCTGTGCTGCTGGCTGGCGGGGGTGGCGGAACGATTCGTGGGGGTCGTGTCCTGGATTACATGAAGGATCCGAACCGGAAGTTGTGCCGATTGCACTTGGCGCTGATGGAGAGGATGGGGATGCGATTGGATCGCTTTGGGGATGCTGAGGCGGCGTTATCGGATCTGATCTGAGCCCGGAGTTTTTGCGCGATGATACCGGTTGGCCTAGCTCAGTTGACGGTGATCTGTCTGGGGTTGATGACCGTGCCCGTTTTCATCCTCTGGCTGATGTCGGAGCGTCGGCGTTCACGTCGGGAGGCGGCCTGTCGGGACCGGTTTGTTGGGTGCAGGATGTGTGGAGGGGTTTTTGAGCGAGCGGGAGCGGAGCACGGGGTGAAGACGTGTCCGAAGTGTGGTATCCTGAATGGCGTTGAGTGAGGGGGGGGCTGGTTTTTCCGATGGGTTCGAGTGTTTGGTGAAAACAATCTAAATCGCTTCAGGAGAGGTGTATAGGGTGGGGTTTCTGGAGTTCATGGAAAATCGGATTAGACACGGGCTGTTGGGAGGCTATCTCCAAGGAGGCTGTTGGATGGACGATGGCCGGTTGTTTCCTCCCCCCGAAAAGTTTTTGGTTGGCTGACTTCGCCACAGTGGCGTCGATTCGCTGATCGTTTGCGTCGGGAGAAGTGGGGTGACGGGACTGGCTTGCGTTCGTCCTTCGATATGTCTGTGTCCCATGAAAAGAATTCTCTCCTCTCCGTTGGCTGCGTTGCCGTTGGCGACTGCGTTATTGGCATCATCCGCATTTGCTCAGGATCCGGTGACGATCGAGATCAAATCGTTGGCGGCGCAGATGAAGTTCGACAAAAGCGAGGTGTCGGTGCCGCCGGGCGCGAAGGTGACGGTGGTTTTCGATAATACGGATGAGATGCCGCACAACCTGGTGTTTTTCAGTCAGCCGGGTGTGAATGCGAATGAGGCGGTGATGAAGATGTTGGAGAAGCCTGAGCAGGCGGTGGCGAGCGGGTTTGTGCCGGCGGAGAAGGTCTTGGCGGCGTCGAAACTGTTGAATCCGCATGAGAAGCAGACGTTCACGTTCACTGCACCGGAGAAGAGCGGTTCGTATCCGTTTGCGTGCACGTTTCCGGGGCATGCGTTGAGCATGGTTGGCAATCTTCGGGTGATGTCGTCGGGGTCGGTGTTCAAGGAGTTGTCGTTCAGCGTTTACAATGGAGCCTTCGAGAAGTTGCCTGATTTCACGAAGTTGACTCCGCACCGTACGGGGAAGGTGGAGGGGGGATTGATCCACCTGAACTTTGACGATTACAAGAACCAGTACGCGATGGTGTTCGAGGGGGTTTTGGAGGCGCCAGCGAACTCGGATTACACGTTCTACATGGCGAGCGATGACGGTGGGCGGGTCATCGTTGATGGAGAGAAGGTTGTGGAGCATGACGGCATCCACCCACCGTCGGTCAAGGAGAAGAAGAAGAAGTTGAGCAAGGGGGAGCACAAGGTGCGCGTGGAGTATTTCCAGGCGGCGGGCGGTGCGGAGTTGTATGTGGGATGGGGCGGGCCGTTTGATGTGACGGCTCTCTCGAAATGGACTCCGCCGGGTTACAAGCGGCCGCAGGCGAGCAAGGGAGATGAGAACGTGGGGATGCCGATCGAGGTGAAGGATGAGGTGGTGATCTATCGCAACTTTCTGACGGGAGTTGGAAATCGTGGCATTGCGGTGGGGTATCCTGGTGGGTTGAGTCTGGCGTGGAGCGCGGAGTCGTTCAGTCCGGTGTTGATGTGGCGCGGGGCGTTCATGGATGCGGCGCGGCACTGGAGGAATCGCGGGGGAGGTGCTCAACCGCCGGCAGGGTACGATGTGGTGCGGCCGATTGACGTCTCGTTGCCTTTCGCTGTGGCGGCGGATGGGAAGCCGCAGTGGCCGAAGCACGAGTTCGGTGCAGAGAGTGAGGGGTACCAGTGGAAGGGGTATCGGCTGGATCCGAAGGGCGCTCCGACGTTCCGGTACGGATGGAGTGGGGCGGACATCGAGGAGGTGTTCGAGGCGAAGGGGGGCGCGATGGATGTGAAGTCGGGATTGGTGCGCCGTATCAAGGTCTCGGGTAAGATGCCGCAGAACGCTTATTTACGCATCGCGAACGGCACGGTGACGCAGGATGGCGAGTGGTTCATTGTGCGAAATGGAATGGTGGATCTTGGGGGCGGACGCCGCTCGGAGAATGCGGTGAGGGTGCGGGTCAAGGGCGGACGCACGGATGGGACGAACGTGTTCGTGCCAGTGTCGGCTGCATTGGAGGCGGAGTACGGTTGGGTGCCTGTTGGGCTGCCGGGAGGGAATGTCCCGAAGCTTTGAGACATCGGAAGTCGTGAGTTCAACCAATCATTTTATCAATCAGTCCATGAAAACGTATTTCCCTATCGCGGTGATGATCTTGTCCAGTTCCGTGGCTTCTTTGATGGCTGCGGAGCGCAATCGGAATGTGGATCCTGCTGAGGCCGAGTATTATGAGATCTCGACGTACACGACGCCGGAGAGCACGGCGATGGAGGTCGGCTCTGCGGAGTTGTTGCCGGGCGGCAAGATCGCGTTGGGCACGCGGCGTGGCGAGGTGTGGGTGGTGGAAGGTGCGTCTGCGAAGGAGGTGTCGGGCGCTCGGTTCACGCGCTTTGCGGCGGGGCAGCACGAGGTCTTGGGGTTAGCGTACAAGGATGGGTGGGTGTACGCGACGAACCGGTATGAAGTGGTTCGGATGAAAGATTCAGATGGGGATGGGAAGGCGGATCTGTTTGAGACGGTGTGTGATAAGTGGGGGGTTGGCGGCGACTATCATGAGTACGCGTTTGGGTCGCGGTTCGACCGGAATGGCGATCTGTGGGTGACGCTGTGTCTGACCGGATCGTTTTCGAGTCAGGTACCGTTCCGGGGATGGGCGGTTCGGGTGAAGTCGGATGGAACGATGGTGCCGACGTGCAGCGGAGTGCGGTCCCCCGGCGGCATCGGGTTCGATGCGGATGGCGAGGTGTATTACACGGACAATCAGGGGCCTTGGCATGGGTCATGTACGTTACAGCATCTGGTTCCGGGTTCATTCCAAGGGCATCCGGGTGGTTTCAAGTGGTATGAGAAAGCGCCGAACATGGGTCCGGTGCCGGTTGAGCCGAACAGCCCGAGCCGGATGGTGACGGAGCGTGCCCGCATCAAGGAGTTGCTGCCGCCGGCGGTGTACATGGTGCACGGGCCTGGAAAGATCGGGAACAGCTCTTCGGCGATCGTGTGCGATCTTTCGAAGGGGAAGTTCGGTCCGTTTGAGAAGCAGTTGTTCGTCACGGACCAGAGCCATTCAAGCATTTCGCGGGTGAGTTTGGAGACGGTGAACGGGATCAAGCAGGGGGCGGTGTTTCCCTTTTTGAAGGGGCTTTCGTCGGGGCCGATTGGTGCGCGGATGGATGATGAGGGGAACTTTTACGTGGGAGGGTCTGACCGCGGATGGGGGGCTCGGGGTGGTAAGCCGCACGCGTTTGAGCGGGTGAACTGGACGGGAAAAGTGCCGTTCGAGGTTCACGAGATGCGGGCGAAGCCGGACGGGTTTGAGTTGACGTTCACGGAGCCGGTGGATGTTGCGACGGCGGGCGATGTGAAAAGCTATTCGATGCGCGGGTTCACCTACATCTATCAGAGCGCCTATGGGAGCCCTGAGGTGGATGACACGACTCCGGTCGTGAAGTCGGCCAAGGTGGCGTCGGATGGACGTTCAGTGCGTTTGGTGGTTGAGGGATTGACGAAGGGTCACATCCACGAGGTGCATCTTGATGGGGTGAAGTCGAAAGCGGGGAAAGGGGTGTTGCACCCTATTGGGTATTACACGTTGAACGA
>CAZAZT010000225.1:0-3937 GCA_964489645.1 uncultured Chthoniobacteraceae bacterium
TTGAAAGTGCGACGAGCGATGAGTCGAAACCCGACAATCGTTGCCAAGTTGATCCTCTCGTCAGGAACGCCCGATACTCTCGCACGGTATTGGGGACGCGGTTTTCGTCTGAAGGACACCCTTCCATTCTTAAGATCGATGGCAAAGACGAGGGGTGCCGACAAAATCGATATCATCCACCTTTTGCCCGCTGCGATGCGCAAGGTTCTTTACACGTTTCCGAGCCCAGTGGCTTCGCGGTCAGGGTATTTGCCGGACTGTCATTGGACGGCGTTGAACTTTTTCAACTCAGAACCGTTGGAGCGCTTGGCTGACCCTGTTCAAGCAACGGCCTATGTGCAGGAGCATTTTGAGAGGGTGGCACCTCCCTATCAGCTTGGGGATGTGCTTTTCCTTGCCAACCCAGAAACCGGGGCTGCGTATCATTCGTGTTCGTACGTCTTTGATGACGTCGTGATGTCGAAGAATGGCCGGTCCCCCATCCAACCATGGGTGCTGATGAAGCTGGAACAGATTCGGGCTCTCTACGACCTGCATTTCACGACGGAAATCCGGGCGTATCGGCGTAAAGACGTCCGCTGAAACGTTGGTGAAGGTGCTGCTGGAGGCCTGCAGTTCAAGGTGTCACGAGAAAGTTTGCTGGATATCATTGCACCTCACGGAGTTGGATTGCGTCGAAGTGGCGCATCCGTCCGGGAGCGTCGGAGACAATGATGAGTTTGTCGCCTTTTGCAGCGAAGTTTTTCCGCACGAGGTACTCAATGGCGTCAGGGATGGCGCTATCCGAGGGCGAAGAGAATGGCAGGAGCATGGGGATGACACCCCAGTTGAGGGCAAGTTTCCGAACCACCTCTGCGCGAGGTGCGAAAGCGAAAATGGGGGATTCTGCGGGCCGCTGGCCGGAGGCGTAGTTGGCGACAAAGCCGCGGCGCGTGAAAACCACAAGTTTAGAACTGGGAACGGAGTTCGCGAGTTGCACTGCCGCCGCGACGGTCTTTTGCCGAGTGTCATTCAGCAGCGCTTCGCTGTGGAAACCTGCGCCCCCGCTTTTTTCGATCCGTGATGCGACTTTATCGAGAACCTCGACGCATTTGAGCGGATATTTTCCGGTCGTGGTTTCGCCTGATAGCATGATGGCATCGGCTTGCTCGAAGACCGCATTGGCGACGTCTGTGACCTCTGCCCGAGTGGGCATGGGCGACGAGATCATCGACTCCAGAAGATGCGTGGCGACGATCACGGGTTTGCCGAATCGTTGGCACCGTTTGACGATGCGCCGTTGGATGATCGGGAGTTCCTCCATGGGGCATTCGATGCCGAGGTCGCCGCGAGCAACCATGATGATGTCCGCCTTTGCGATGATGTGGTCGAGGTTCCGAACAGCGAGTTGATCCTCGATCTTGGCGACAAGCCGAGCTTCGCTTCCGTGCTTTTCCAAGGCAGATCGCAGGATATCGAGATCGTCTGCTTCGCGGCAGAAGGAGAGGGCGACAAAGTCGACACCGACCTCGGCCCCGACCTGGATGTCCGCGAGATCTTTTTCAGTGAGGGCGGGGAGGTTGACTTTGACACCGGGGAGATTGATGTGGCGTCTGGAGCCCATCTCTCCTTCGGTCAACACTTCACACAAAAGCCTCTCGGGCATACGCTTGATGATGCGCATGTGAATGATGCCGTTGTCCACGAGGATGATGTCCCCTTCCGAGACGTCCGAGGTCAATCCGTCGTAGTTGACGGTCACGGAGTTTGGCAGCGAAGGAGAGGCATCTTTGACGGTGAACTCGAACTGCTCGCCAGGAACCAGTTTGATTTTCTCTCGAACGTCGCCCGTGCGTATGGATGGTCCTTGAGTGTCTAGGAGGATTCCGACGGGGCGGTCGTGTTTATCAGCGATTTGTCGGATGGTGGGAACGATGGCGCGGACCCAGTCATGTTTCGCGTGGCTCATGTTGAGCCGGAGACAGTTGACTCCAGCGACGATCAGCGCTTCGAGCATCTCGGGGCTATCCGTGGCGGGCCCGAGGGTGGTAATGATCTTGGTTCTCCGCATGGGAACAACCATCCCACTGTGGGTTTGTGGGTGCAACCGTGAACTCGGCGCAATCAGTTCAAGAAGGCTGAATCGGGGATAGTCGACAAGGCTCGGTAGAGCGGGCCGTGACGGGAGATGAGTGACTGCCAAAGATCTGGGTGTGGAGGGTTGGTCAGGAGGGTTTCATTTGGCTCACACGTCATCCACGCATCGGGCCATTCCTTCTCGAGCTGGTTTGGGCTCCACCCCGCGTATCCGAGAAGGGCGACGAGGATCTGTTGTGAATGATTGATGTGCAATCCCTTGGCCCAGACCTTGATGGAGCGGGCCTCTTCGAAGGAGATGCCTCGGCGACAACGCCATTCCTGTTTGATGGGGTCCCACTGAAAAGCGGCCAACTGGATCTCGGTATTTGATACGGGCCCGCTCAGCAGGACAGGGATGTCCTCAATTCCATCGAGTTTTTCGTTGGAAAGGAATGACTTGAGAGTTTTTCCCGAGGGGCGATTGATGATGAATCCGAGCGCGCCGTCACGAGAATGTTCCGCGATATAGACGATAGAGTGAAGGAAGTTGGGATCAGTCAAAGTGGGTCTCGAAAGGATGACTCTGCCGTTGAGATTTCTCGGTTTGATGTCCATGGTACGACGTTAGTTGGCAAGCCCCAGCCGCTTCAGGTTGAAGAGCAGCCAGAGCACGCAGGCCCCTGCGGAGAGGAGCACGAGGAAAACGATGAGCGGAACGAACGATGGAGCCCGTTCTGGAGCTGCAAAGGAATCTTCGGGCAGAGGAGTTGGCGGGATGTTCTTGAGGTAGTCGTAAGACTTATCGGAGAGAGGGTTGATGCCTTCGAGCGAGGTCATTTCGAGGGACACATCTACGCCAAGAAATTTGCCGTAGATGGAGAGAAAGCCTCGACAGTAAGCGGGACTTGGGAAGGCATGGAAATCGCCTGATTCAAGGAGTTTGATCTGGTCTTTGCCGATGCGGGTGGCCTGCGCTGCCTGCTCGATGGAAAGCCCTCTTGCGGCGCGGGCTTTTCGCAGAAGTGAACCAGTTTCGGCTGACATATTTTCAGTTGGGAGACGGTGCGTTCGATCAGCGTTTATCTTTCGTAACCACGCAAAAATAGCCGCATTTTTCGGCATCCGCATCCTTGTTGTTCACGATAGGGGGAGAGAGGCGGTTTGGAGGACAGGTCACACTGATTGGAGGATTTATTATGGAAAAACTGAACGGTTTGGTCATCGGGTACTTGAAGGGCAAAGGAGAGAACAGGCGGGGGAGAGCCTTTCCGAGAGGCGCCTTCTGGATGGCAGGAGCGCTGGTTCTTGGAGCGAGTTCGGACGCGGCGGTTTTGAACCCTGCGGCTGAGTATGTTGTGGAATCAGCATCGACACCGATATGTCGGACGAATCCGGGCTTTCTCCGCGCATTCCGGAACGGCACTTCTCGGGTGATTTCAGCGGTTCGATTTAATTTGTCGGATGGTTCGCTGCCTCTCGACTTAAGCGGGGATGAGATCGATTCCGCTCAACTGACGGTTGTGGTGGATCTGGCGACTTCCTCGCCGATGTTGCAGTTGTTACGTGTGGACAGGCCTCTGGAGCAAACGAGTGCGGTCAGTTCATTGCTTTCAACTGCAGGGATGAGCAACCCGAGGGATCCGGTGCGGGCATTAGATGTCCGGAGGGATGGATATCTCGTTTTTGATGTGACTGATTGGGTTCGAGCGTGGGTTCAGGATCGGGCCGGCTCTGCGGGATTGGGATTCACGATTGGAAACGGGAGCGGCGAGGTATTCATGGCTTCGTCGCGCGGGAGTGCCCGGAGGTGGCCCCAGCTGAACATTGAGTATCGGAGAAAAGTGGTTGGGCCACGCGGGCCGATTGGGCCGATTGGGCC
>CAZAZT010000226.1:0-3833 GCA_964489645.1 uncultured Chthoniobacteraceae bacterium
TGCGTCGCCTCCGCAACCACGGCATGGAACCGCGCTACTTCCACTCCGACATCGGTGGAAACTTCCGCATCGACGCCATCCAATCCGCCGTGCTCAACGTGAAACTACCGCACCTCGATTTCTGGAGCGCTGAACGACGCGCAAAAGCGCGCTGGTACCGAGAGGCCTTCGCCAACACCCCTGAACTCGCAGGACTCCCCCTTCCCGTGGAACCTTGGCTGGACTCCGGCCTCTCCAATCACCACATCTACAATCAGTTCGTCATCAGGGTTCCACACCGCGACAAGTTGCGAGCCCTCCTCGCAAAGCACGGCGTCGGCTCCGAAGTCTATTACCCGCTTCCACTCCACCTGCAGGAATGCTTCCGCTACCTCGGCTACCAAGAAGGGGACTTCCCAAACGCCGAAGCCGCTGCCAACGAAAGCCTCGCCATCCCCATCTTCCCCGAGCTCACGCAAAGCCAACAGGCTCACGTCGTCTCAAGCCTCACCTCCGCATTGAAAGAACTCACCGCCTGACCGAGGCGGCCCTTCTCTGCCCAGAACCTTGGAGGGTGTCGAAGCCCGCCCCGGACCGCCTCCCACCCATCCATCCAAGCGCACCCTCAAACGCGAGCCGCCGAAGACGCAGCCGCTTTCCTCGCATCCAGTTGCGCGAAAAGAAGCTGCTTGAAGGGCTCGATCTGCGCCTGATCCGCCGTGTAATAGATGTTCCCATTCCCACGGTCCGTGTCCTCCCAAAAAGTCGGCCCAGAGAACTGCAACCGCTTGCACGTCTTGTCGATCACATCCCGGAACAACGTCTCTCCCAGCGGCTCCACATCGTCCAAGATGTCCTTGATGATCTGAGAGACAAACAGGTCCCGCCCCTCGCGGAGATAGAACAACCCCAAAGCCATCTGCAACACGCGAACCCCGTTGTTGATCAACTGGCCCTTGTCCAGGTCCTCCCTCGTGAAATCCGGCGGACTGTCGATCTGCAAAAACTCCCGCAACAGATGCTGCTGCACCTCTTCCGGAGTCCCCTTCTCATGGGTGCGGATCAGGATCTTCTTCATCTCCGCAGCGAACACATCGACGATGAAGTAAAGCGGCGGATGCTTCCTCCCGTGCTTGAAGATCTCCGTCCCATACATCCGGATGTAAAAGAACGATTTCTGCAAGATCTTCACCTGATCTCTCTCCAACAAGTTCTCGAGGAACTTCCCGTAATGGAACGCCGCATTGTACAGATTGCGCGCCTCGTCGTTGACCAACCCATGCTTGATCGCGAACCGCAATGTCGTGTTGAACCGCAGGATCAAAAGCTCCACCAACTCCGTATCCCCCTCCTCTAAAGCCACTTCACTGATCGCTGCCAACTCCGCCACACACAAGGACGACAACTCGAAATCGCCGACCTCCATCAAACGGATGTACGCATTCCCAAGCAACCGACACGCTTTCTGTTCCAAAAACGTGCGCTGCCGCCCCATCGTCTCGAACTGATCCACCATCGTCTTGAACGAGATGTCCGTCCGGATGCGACGCGTCGGCTCAAAGAACTCCACAGGAATATCCCGCTTCTCAGGCACATATTCGCGGACCAAAAGACTCATCCGCTGGATGATCTCCGCCTTCGGCTCCTTGAAGGACACGTACTCCAGAAGATCCGCCAACTGGTTCAACGCCTCGAACAACTCGAACTGCATCTTCGAGACAAAAGCCTCCTCCTTCATCAGCACCGGAGCCCCCGGCGCTTTCAACATCCGGATCAAACGCAAGGTCCGGAAGTAGAGCGCATCGAGCACCTCATGCGGCTTGGTCAACTTCAAGATGTACAAGATGTACGGGACCGCAAACAAAGCCTGCGCGCTGAACAAGATATGCAGATTGAAAACATGGCTCGATGAACGGCCCCAACCCATGTCGTTCAACCCGATCACCGCCAAAGCGTGAAGCGTCGAGAACACCAACATCCAGACGTAGAACAAGCTCAGGAAATCCTCCATGTAGAGGTCGATCAGCTTCGGGATGCTCTGGGACGCAATCGAGATCACGATGATCAATGTTCCCAAAACCAACGCCATCAATCCCATCCACGCCTCCGGCGCATTCCCCAGATCCAGGACTTTCTCCCCGTCCACCGCTCCATTGGTCAGTGCCGCGAGGAACTCCAAATACGGCTGCTCAACAAAGCCGAACAACCAATCACCCCCCCCAATCACCCCCCACCCCCACAACACCCCCGACAACCAACCGCGCCGCCCCAAAAAAAAAAAGAAACCCCGGAAAGAAGAAAAAATAAGCACACCAAATTTCTCCGCTCCGTCGCCGCACGAAACCCGCGCTCCAACGGAATCGGTACTCTCCTTACCTCATTTCCAAGCCCGACAACACCCGCTTTTCCCTTCCACCCTGCATCTCCTTTCCCCAAGCTCTCCGTTTTCACTGTTCCCACCCACCCGATGAACCCCCTCCTCATCCTCGCAGCCGGTATGGCCGTCGTCATCGTCGGCATCCTCGGCCTGCGCATGCACGCACTCCTCGCCCTCGTCATCGGCGCGTTCTGCGTCGCCTCGATGACCCCCTCCGAAAACCTCGCAGCGCACGCCTCCGCAAAAGTCGCCAAAGGCGAATGGACCGAGAAGGCCAAGACCAAGTTCCTCGCAAAAGCGGCGCCAGCCCGCGTCGCCGATGAGTTCGGACGCACCAGCGCCAATCTCGGTATCCTCATCGCCATGGCCACCATCCTCGGCGAAGGCATGATGCTCTCCGGCGCCGCTCAAACCATCGCATCCGCCATGCTGCGCGTCCTCGGAGCAGCGCGCGCTCACTGGGCTTTCTTCTTCTCCTCCTTCCTGCTCTGCATCCCGGTCATGCTCGACACCGTGATGTACTTGCTCGCGCCGCTCTTCAAAGCCGTCGCCCGCCAAACGAAAAAGGATTACCTCCTTCTCGTCATGTGCACCGTGGCCGGAGGCACCATCACCCACTCGCTCGTCCCCCCCACTCCCGGACCCCTCTTCGTCGCAGGCGAACTCGGAGTTCCCATGGGCACCATGATCGCCGTCGGATGCCTCATCGGACTCGGCGCAGCGCTCACCGGTGTCGTCTTCGCCCGCTGGGCCAACACCAAATACCAACTCGAAGTGCCCGAAGAAACGGGCTCCGGTTCCGATGACGGAGTTGTCCCAAAACAACCACCGCTTTCGATCGCCCTGATCCCCGTGCTGCTGCCCCTTCTCCTCATCGGCCTCGACGCATCCCTCACAGAAGACCTCACAAAATCCGGCAACCCGCTCGCCCCCTGGATCGCCACCTTCGGTGACAAGGATATGGCCCTCACGCTCGGTGCGATCAGCGCCCTCATCCCGCTGTTCTTCGGCTGGGGTAAAGGGAACGGAAACGCCGCCGTCTCCACCGCCGTGAACAATGGCGCAGCCATCCTGCTCATCATCGGAGCCGGTGGCGCCTTCGGAGGCGTGCTCCAACAAACCGGGATCGCCGCAGACATAGCCCACCGCTTCGAAGGGTTCCAATCCCTCGCACTGCCCCTCGTCTTCGTGGTCACCATGCTCGTTCGCACCGCTCAAGGATCCGCAACGGTCGCGATGATCACCGCTGCCCCCATCGCAAAAGCCTTCATCGCAGCAGGTTCAGTCATCAACCCCGTCTATTTCGCGGTCGCCATCGGATGCGGCTCCAAACCCTTCCCGTGGATGAACGATGCCGGTTTCTGGATCATCAGCAAAACCTCCGGCCTCCCCGAAGCCCGCGCGCTCCGGACCATCACCCCAATGATGGCACTCCAAGGCTTCGCCGGTCTCCTCCTCACCATGCTCTGCGCATGGC
>CAZAZT010000227.1:0-3804 GCA_964489645.1 uncultured Chthoniobacteraceae bacterium
GGTGTGGTGCGGATCCCGCTTGGGGGGAGGGGTATGGATACATCGAGACGTGAGTTTTTTGGACGGGCCGCGATGGCGGCGGTTGGGGTTGCGGCGGTTGGGCGAGTGAGTGGGCTGGCCGCGGAGGTGGGGAAGGGGAAGCCTCAAGCGGCTTCATATCTCACGGGGGTTTCCCCGATGCATTTGGGGACGGTGACGTACAATCTTGCGAAGGACTGGGACATTGGGACGATCATCAAGAACTGCACGGATGCGCGGTTTGAGGGGGTGGAGTTACGGACGACGCATCGGCATGGGGTGGAGGTGACGTTGTCGCAGGCAGAGCGTGCGGAGGTGCGGAAACGGTTTGCGGATTCACCGGTGCAGTTGGTGAGTTTGGGGAGCGCGTTCGATTATCACACGCCGGATGCTACGAAGTTGCGGAAGGATGTGGAGGCGACGAAGGAGTATCTCCAGCTTGCGGCGGATGTGGGTGCGACGGGGGTGAAGGTGCGTCCGAACGCGTTACCGAAGGAGGTGCCGGTGGAGCGGACGCTGGAGCAGATCGGGCGTTCTTTGGGGGAGTTGGGTGGGGTGGCGAAGGGGTTGGGACAGCAGATCCGCTTGGAGGTGCATGGAGGGGGTACGTCGTTGTTGCCGAACATCCGGCGGATCATGGATGTGGCGGATCATGAGTCGGTTGGGGTGTGTTGGAACAGCAATCCGACGGATCTGGATGGGGACGGGTTCGATGCGAACTTTGATCTGGTGAAGGGGAAGATTTTCACGGTGCACATGCGTGATCTGCATCTGGAGGATTACCCGTTCCGCCGTTTGATGGGGCGTTTGGTGGAGTCGGGTTTTCGTGGGTACTGTTTTGCGGAGATCCCTGAGAGCACGGATCCGGTGCGAGTGATGCGTTATTATCGAGCGATGTGGTTGGCGTATCAGGGTCTGTTGTGAGGTGGCGAAGGGGCGTGGTGGGTAGGTGGATGGAGTTGATGGGGGCGGGTCATGACGCCAGAAGACCGCATCGGGTTGTCGATGCGGTCTTGCTGTTCTGCTGAGGCGCGGACGGGGGTGGATCCTGCGCGGTGTGCGGGTTGAGAGGTCAGTCGAGGGAACCGCTATCGAAGCGGACCATGAGGGCGGTGAAATCGTTTTTACCGCCGTTGACGGTGTCCTCGAAAGCGAAGGTTGAGTTGCCGAGCGAGATGACGTGGGAGAGGCCGTCGGGATTGGCGGAGGCGACGCTGAAGAAGGCGTGAGGGGAGCTTGCTTTTGCGGGGGTGATGGCGTTTTGCGGATTGAGGGTGAGGAAGTCCCGGACGGTGCCGTTGGAGACCATGCCCATGGCGATGCGGGTGCGATCGAGAGAGAGGGAGGTATCGATTCCGGCGGATGCTTGGATGGGGGTGGACCATGCTTTGTTGAGGGCGCGACCGAGTGCGGTGGCGGCGTAGTTGGAGTCGCCTGGTCGGATCCATTTTCCGGATTGGTAGAGGTCGCCTGCGGCTGAATCGACGGGGTAGAAGAAGAGGGAGTCGGTCTGGACTTTGGCTGTGTTTGCGGGGCGCGCATTTCCGTTGGCGGCGACGAGTTCTACGGATTGTTTTCCGCTGCCTTCGGGCAGTTGGTAGATGCCTGAATCGAGGGCGATCTGGTCTCCATTGCCGAAGATGACGGAGATGTCGTCTTCGTAGATGGCGGTGATGACGTCTGGATCGGTGGATTTATAAGTGGTTGGTGTGGAGGTTGAAGGGCGGTCGGTTACGGTGAATGAGCTGCCGAGTCTGCTGAGGTCGACCCTTTTTGCGGCACCGGAGCCGATGGATGCTCCGACGGATCTTTTGAGGATGGAGAGGAGTTCGGAGGGGTCGCTCTCATCGTTCAGGTCTTCGACGGCGGTTCGGGAGAGGGAGTTGGTGGCGCGGTTTGCGGTGATCTGGGTCAGGCCGATGGGGGTTGCGGCGGAGTCGGGTATGGCGGCGAAGGTGGCGCCTTTAGTTGCTTCGTCGACGAAGAGATTTGCGCTGAGTTTGGACTGGTTTGGGGCTGTGGGTTCGACGGAGATCTGGCCTTGTTTTTGGAAGTCTTGGTTCACGGAGAGAACGTCTGGCCGGAACAGGTTGAGGAGGGTTGGATCCACAGGTGGTGCGACTTCGAGGCTGAAGTCGACGGATTTTCCGTCTTTTGGATTTTTCTTGTAAACATGGACGGCGTAGTCGGTTGAGGGGTTTGCGGTGAAGTATTGGCCGAGGATGAGAGTGCCCTCGCGTTTGACCGTTCGAGCTTGAGGGGTGTCGGGGTTCTCGATGATTTCGAGGACGATGTCTGTTGCGTCGGAGACGGAGAGGGTTTCGATGGCCAGCTGTTTTGGGAGACGGTCGGTCCGGAATTTGAACCAGCGTTCTGGGGTGGAGTTATCGAGGATCTGTGCGGCGACGTAGGTTTCGGTGGTGGCGAGGATTTTGGGTGAGGATTTGGAGAGTCCGGCACTGGGTTGGAGCATCCGGTTTCCGTTGAGATGGACGATGGAGCTGAACGCGACACCGATTTCGTCGGTGGTCATGACGCGGAGTTCCATGGATGGGGAGACGACGAGATCGCGGATGTTTTGGGGTTGGGTTGCGAGGTCGAGGACAACGTTTTCTGATGCGTCGGTTTTGAAGGTGGTGATGGCCTTGTTGGAAGCGGTGTCCCAGATGGCGACTTGGAGGTCTGCGTCTGAGGGGTCGACGAGTTCGAGTTCGAGTTTGAGGTTGCCGAGTTTGACTTTGGCTGCGGTTCCGGAGGTGTAGCCGTTGAGGAATCCGAGGGGATGGACGACGTCGTTATCGAGAGGGTTGCCGGTGGAGTTATCGGCGTAGTCGAAGAAGCTGAGGTAGAAGTCGAGTTTTGACGAGTCGGTGTAACGGGTTGTTGTGGAGCGATTACGTTCCGAGTCAGCGCCTTCGATGAGGGGGCTGCGCATGGATTTGAAGCAGTCGTTGGATTCGAGGGCGAGGAGCAGTTTGTCCCAGTTGGTGGCTTGGATGAAATCGCCTGCGACTTGGCGGTAGGAGAAATCGATGAACGATTCCATTCCGGCGCCTTGGGTCATTTCTGCGTAGGAATCTGCGTTGTAGGGGAGGACGACGCTGAGGCCGTAGCTTGCTTGGTCGACGGGCTCCATGTTTGCGGCGGGGATGAGTGTTTTCCCGTTTGCTTGGAGGGTGTTGTCGAGGATGGCTGAGCCGAGGGCGTCGAGGAGGTTGGCCGCGGTTGATTTGAGATTTTCTGGAGCGGCGGGCAGTTGGGCGATGCGACCGACGAATGCGGCGAGGTCTTGATAATAGGATGCTTCGTAGTAGGTGCCACGGAGGAGGGCGTTGCCGACGGAGGTCCAGAATTCGGTGGATTGAACGGGAACGAAGGCATCGACGAAGGAACGGATGGCGGCGGTGACGTTGGAGATCTTGCTGAGGTCGGTGAGGGCGAGGGTATTGGCTTCACCGATTTGAGGGGTGTTGCCGTATCCTGTGCGGAAGGATTCGACGAAGCGTTTGCCGAGTTCTTCTGCGCCGAGGGGTTTGTTGGTATTGGCGAGGGTCTGGAAGTAGTCGAAGCCGTTGCCGTTGACGACTTGTTCGGAGGCGAGGAGGTAGCGGGTGACGTTGCGGAGGTTGTAGGCGAGTTCGACGCTTCCCATGAGGCATTCGTCGAAGCCGACGATGTCGTATTTGGGGACGGCGGGATTTTGGGAGAGGAGGTTGGCGAGTTGGACGCCTGACATGCTTTCTCCGGTGGCTGGGTCGGCGTCGTGGTCTGGAGAATCGAAGTTGA
>CAZAZT010000228.1:0-3801 GCA_964489645.1 uncultured Chthoniobacteraceae bacterium
GTGCTGATGTTGCTGAGGCTTTTGGTGGTGTCGCCCCAGCCGCCGTCCTCGTTGCGATGAGCCGCGAGCCACTGGACGCCGCTTTCGATAAGTGCATCGTCGCCGGGTTGGTCGAGTCCGGTCTTGCGGAGTTCCGCGAGGGCGATGATGGCGGTAGCCGTTGAGAGTGCGCTGGTGGAAAGCTCGCCCTCCCAAAAACCGCCCTCGTTGAACTGTTCAAGGAGCGTGGCCGTGACGGTGCCGAGCGCATTCCGAACTTCCGCGTGGGAGAGCGGGGCAGAGTGAGGCGTGCCGTTCATGCCTGGTGATGGATCCAACGCTTCGCCTTCATTTCAAACCGAGGAAGGAAGTTGGGTTCGGTGGTGGTGACCTCGATGCGAAGCGAGAGACTTTGATAAAGGGCTGACTGCGCGGCACGTTGGAGTGCGGGACGGTTCACACAGGCGGGGGCGGGTTCGATTTCGAGGTGCAGTTCGGTGAGGGTGCCGTGATGAAGCACATTCATGCGGTGCTCCACGATTTCTGGGAACGCTGCGAGCACGTCTTGGATTGCGGAAGGGTAGACGTTCACGCCGCGCACGACGACCATGTCGTCGGTTCGTCCGAGGATACCGCCATGCAGGAGGCCGTGCTCCGCGGGGGCCGGTGCGCGGACGAGATCGCCCGTGCGGTAGCGGAGGATTGGCCAGTCGAAGCGGCCGAGCGGAGTGAGGATGAGTTCTCCGGTTTCGCCCGGTGCGACGGGGCTGAGTGATTCGGGATGAACGATTTCTGCGAGATAACGATCGGGAAGAATGTGGAGTGCCCCGGGGTTGGTGGGGGAGAGGAAGGCGGTGGGGCCAACCTCGGTCATGCCGTAG
Source organism: uncultured Chthoniobacteraceae bacterium (assembly GCA_964489645.1). Classification (GTDB taxonomy): domain Bacteria; phylum Verrucomicrobiota; class Verrucomicrobiia; order Chthoniobacterales; family Chthoniobacteraceae; genus JBEEPE01. Next base: position 861 of record CAZAZT010000228.1, read on the forward strand.
TGATCGAGTAGGCGGGTGTTGGGCCAAAGGTCGGCGAGACGCTTGTGCACGCTTTCGGAGAGGCCGCCTGGTTCGCCTGCAACGATGATGCGTTCGAGCGTGGGGGGCGGCGGCAGGGCGGAGGCCCGAGATGTTTCTGCGAGGTGGAGCGCGTACGTTGGCGTGCAGCAAAGGACCGAGGCTTCGAAGCGTGCGAGATTCTGTAGGCGAGTGGCTGTGGATTGTCCTCCAGCAGGATAAGTGGTTGCGCCGAGACGGTTCGCGGCTTCGAAGGCGGTCCAAAAACCGAGGAATGGACCGAAGGAAAAGGCGAAGAAGATCCGGTCGGCTGCGGTGACTCCGAGCGAGTGAAAACCGAGCATCCAGTTTTCGAGCATCCAGTCCCAGTTGGAGGGTGAATCAGGAACGAGCAGGGGGGCCGCGGTGGTTCCGCTCGTTTGCGAGATTCGGGTGTAGTCGCGTGCGGGGTGGACGAGGTTGGAGCCGAGATGGGGGTGGAGTCGTTGGTCAGCCGCGAGTTCTGACTTGGTGAGGAGCGGGAGCGAAAAAAAATCAGCGCCGGTGGTTATCCGGCGCTGATGGAAGGGAGAGCGGAGCGCGTTTTCCAGCAGAGCCGCAGGGGGGTGCGGTTGCGTTGGTTGCATACCCGAGATGTTATTGCTTTGGCGTGACGGCCGCGGGTGCTTCGACAGCGGTTGCGGGCTTTTTCGGGGCCGGGCCTGGTTTGAAGAAGGTGACCATGCAACCGCCTGCAGCGGCGAGGATCATCCCGATCCAGAAGCCGGGTTTGATCGAGCCCCAACCACCGGCGGGCGGGTGACTGATGATGGAAACGATGGCGTTCACGATGGGGGCGCCGGCGAACACGATGGCCATGACCACGGCGGGCGAACCTTTGGCTCCGAATGCGAGCAGGACTCCGAACGCACCGATGGCTCCGACGATTCCGGCGACGAGAGACCAGATCATCCCAGCTTTGGGCATGGACCACGAGGCGCCGGAAGCGACGAGCATCCCGAGGGGGGCCAAGACGGCGACGAGGAAGTAAGCGATGCCGACGAAGAGGAAGGCCTTATAGCGACCGTTGATGGGGTCGCCCATGCTCATCTGACCGTTGTGGAGGAACACCCCGTAGACGCCCCAAGAAGCGACGGTCAGGAGGGCGAAGGCGAGCCAGGCGAGACTGGGCTGGGATTGGCTTTCAGGAGGCATACGAAGGGGGGGCTTGGGTTACTCGTCGACGGGTCTCCGAACGGTGAGTGCGCCTTTGGCCAAGCGCATCAGGGAGCCGCCGAGGAAGTAGATGAAGATGCCGACGAGAGCGACATCCATGCTGGACCATTGATGCGACACGGCTTCCACGGCATTCGAATGGGGTCCATGGCCGGGGTGGGCAGCTACGTTGAGGCTTGCCGCGAGCAGGGCGAGAAGAAGGGTTGGTTTCATGGTTTCAAAAAATGCGGAAGAGGAGCGGCGGACCGTTGAAGAGTCCGACGAAAGTTGGAATTGGAAAGGAAATAGCCGGTCAACGCCACCAAAAAGGCGGCGGATTTGTTGAACCGAGTGAGGCCATTGCGATTTGCGGCCGATAGAGAACGGGGGCATCGTTGGGCGATGAAAGACGTGCCCTTGCAGGAGGTGGTGAAGGTTGCGGATGGATGGTTACGGATCCGCGAGATCGTGGATTATCCGCAAGCGCAGAATGGGTTGCAGCTCGAGAACTCGGGACGCGTCCGGCGGTTGGTTGCTGCCGTGGATGCATGTGAAGCGGTGATGCAGATTGCGGCGAGTCAGGAGGGCACCCTGTTGTTGGTGCATCACGGTCTTTTCTGGAACCCGTCTGTTTGGACGGGGCCGACTTATCGCAAGTTGCGGGTGGCTTTCGCTGCCGATCTGGCGGTGTACAGCGCACACTTGCCTTTGGACGTGCATCCCGAGTTCGGGAACAACATCCTGCTGGCAAAACAGTTGGGGTTGAGCGCAATCGAGCCTGTGCTGGATTTCAAAGGGATGCCGATCGGGCTGTTGGGGTTGACGGAGGTGTCCCGGGAGGTGTTTGCGGATGCGTTGACCACGGCGACGGGAGCGCGTGCGCATGTGTGCGCTGGGGGGCCGTCGACGGTGCGTCGGGTGGTGGTTGTGACAGGGGGGGCAGGGAGCGAGGTTGCGCGGGTGGGGGCTTTGGGGGCGGATACGTTTGTGACGGGGGAGGGTCCGCACTGGAGCTATCCGTTGGCGGAGGAGCTAGGGATCAACGTCCTTTACGGGGGGCATTACGCCACGGAAACGCTTGGGGTGCGGGCTCTTGCGGAGCGTCTTGCGGAGCGGTTTGGGGTGCCGTGGGAGTTCGTGGATCATCCGACGGGGCTCTGAGCGCGCGTGAAAACCGCGCGCGGGCGCTAGCTTTGACTGGGGCGCTGGGGTTTTGGGGGTTGGACGAGGATCCGTTGGGTGTCGTCGGAGTCGTCGACTGTGGCGTGACCGCGCGCTTTGCGGAGTTGGGTGATGACCTGTTCGATCAACGCGACGGCTTCGGTCTTTTGCATGCTGTCCTCTTTGCGGAGGAGTTCCAGCCTTTCGGAGTGGTCTCGGAAGTCCACGCGGACTTTTCCGCTGACCAGCAGCTGGCTGAGGATGCCCGCGGTGTAGGCGTTAGAGAATCCGAGGCGCAGGGCGTATTCCTCGATCTTATCGGCGAGGGAGAAAATCTGGTCTTGGTGGGGCTGGGATGTCTCAAGGTCGATGCGAGTTTGTCTTAAACGGATCTCACCAGGGTTGACGCAGCTTTCAGACATAAGTTGAGTGGCGAATGACGGTTTAGAGACGGAAGCTTGCCAGATGGATTTACGAACCGCCATGAAGTTATGTTGCTATTAAACGGCGGATAAAATGGCTGGAACTCAAACATATTCGACGCGCAGCGCATCGAGGGGAACGTTGT
>CAZAZT010000229.1:0-3625 GCA_964489645.1 uncultured Chthoniobacteraceae bacterium
TTTTACAGAGGGGGTGAATCGAAACGAGGGTTCGATTCCCTTCACCCGCTCCACTTCTTCTCCCCCAACGGGATACGAAGATTTAAGTCACAGAAATCGTCTGGTGAGAACGTCTAGTGAGAACAAGACCACCGTTTTCCACGCTATACCAAGACGTTCGTAACGCCTGCTTTTGGGGTCTTTCCATTTTGCACAACGTGCAAATTTCTCGTCAGAGGTTTACTCTAAGTCTCAGACTAGCCTATCGCTCTGATGCTCGACCGCTTTATCCACGCTCTTCAGAACCTCGATGCGGACTTACTCGAAGCGTTTCAACAGAAACTTCGAGTTCGTTGGACGCACTCTTCCACCGCGCTCGAAGGAAACACGCTAGACGAAGGCGAAACGTTCGGGGTGCTCCAATACGGGCTCACCATTGCCGGAAAACCCCTCCTTCATCATAACGAAGTCCTTGGGCACAGCCGCGCTCTGGATCTGATTTATAGCTGGCTTCTTAATCAGCAGCCCCTTTCCGAAAAGGCCCTGTTTGAATTACACACCGCTATCCAGACCGCTGTGGAAGTGGATTATTTCAAACCCGTCGGGGCGTGGAAACGGGAACCTAATTCGACTTTGGCGAAATTAAGCGGCCAGACGCTTATCAATGACACCTACGCGGCTCCCGAACACGTTGCCGAGCTCATGCAAACGTGGATCACGGAATTTGAGCAGATGCGTAAAAGCGACGACGTTTCAGCTTTGGACGCCTACATTTGGAGTCATGCGACGTTCGTTCGCATCCATCCCTTTGCAGACGGCAACGGACGAGCTGCGCGACTGCTGGCGAATATCCCGATTCTGGAAAAGGGGTTTCTTCCCGTGCTGATTCCAGTGGAAAAACGGCTGGCCTATGTAGAGTCGCTTGCAGCGTGGCAAATGGCCTCGGGCGGACTGAAGCCGGGCGGCAGTCTTATAGGAGACGTGAAGACGCTAGAGGCGTTTCGTGTGCTCTGCGCAGAGGCGTTTGAGGCTTCGCATGCGTTGCTTTCAGAAGCGATGGATCTTCAGGACAAGCGAAGGCGCGGCGGTTAATGGATCCAGAAAGGGCTGCGCGTTTTCGCGACCGGAAGGAAAGTCTGACACCAGGCGAGCTTCACCGGATGTCACACTTGCTGGATGAACAAGACGCAGCAGCTTTCGAGGACGTTTGGAATAGGGGTTCCCGGGGGACGCGCCCCCGCGGCGGTTACCGGAACGACCCCAAATGTGGCTGAGTCGTGATGTTTCCTTTGCTTTAGTTATTGAGTATGATTGATCCGATAGTTTGAATGAGCGCGCGTTGAATAGTGTAAGTCTACATCAGTTTTCAGCGAGGCGGTATTTATCGGGGCGGATGGGAAGATCAGGAAAGGCGGAAGAAAGTGCGGATCGCAGCGAGCAAAGAGTCTGGTGTGGCGGCGCGGCCCAAGGTCGATCCCATGGCCATCCGTATGTGGGGCCAGGCGGGGGTGCTTACAGGAAACGCCTCCAAGAAACGGGCCAGATCGGCGAGGACGGAGCCAGGCAACTGGGGGGCAGGAACCTTCGGGAGCGTCGCGGCCAGCCGGAACACATCGTTCCGATGCTTGTCGATGTCGCTGGTGCTGACTGATTCCCCTCTCTGAAGACGGGCCGTGAGATCGAGCCTCGCATTTGCCTTGAGTGGAATCAGGGCCGTTGCCGTCACAAACCGCAGACCATCAATGAGTTGCTGCTGATCCCGGATGAGGGCGTAATAGGCGTCGTCGAGAAGGATGGCCGACAGGCTGTGGGGATTTTCCCCAACTGGGATGGGGACGATTTCCTGGACGTTCGTCAACTCGAGACCCTCGGAACTTCGGCTGAAGAGTTCGATCATGGCCGGAAACCGAGCGTCCTCGGGTTTGTTGAACCGATAAAGAACGGGGGAACCATCGGAGCGTTCCTTTTTCTGGTAACCGCCTTCCTCCAGGAAAGTGCGGAGCGCAGACACAAACGGGCGGTCGATCGCCTCAATGAGAACAACCATGTCGATGTCTTTCGTGCTGCGGAATTGCAAATCCTGGGTGGCAAACCACTCGAAACAGGCGGCTCCTCCGATGAGTACAAAGTGACGTTCAAAGGGGGCGAAACGTTCACGGAACAGGTCGAGCCCTTTTACCATGAGACAGCCTCCAGAAGGGTTTCGAGTTGCTGCTGAACGCGTTCGTCAGGTGAGGCGCGCAAACTCAGGTACAGAGAGAGCGGATCCACGGTTCCGTCTTTGGCCAGAGGGAGCGGATCGTAACGCCATGCCTCAAGACTGAAGGTTGCCTCTTCGTTGCCGTGAGTTTGACGGAAAAGCTGGTTGTCGAGGAGGGCTGGCAGACTCTTTTTGCTAACGGCATAGGTGGGCAACCGGTCGTCTTCGAGCATCGTGCGCTGACTGAGGGCGCTCATTCCGGCAGGAAGTGCGGGAATCGTGAGCGTGCTCGCCTCCATCCAATGACGGCTGCGGACCGGGGAGGTCAGCAGAGGGAGTGCTTTCTCCCAGAGTGCGCGGCCGGAATGCTCGAACCGCAAACGGGAGGAGCGCCCTTCCCGAATGGATTCGCAGAAGTGCGCGGCTTCCAGTTCTATTTTGACCTTGGTCAACATGATCGGCGAGTAGCCCACTTTGCCAGCGATCTCCGCGAGCGAGCATCCATCCAGGGGTTCCTTTTGGAGGTGAGTCAGGAGGACACACTGGGCGGCTGGAGTCAGGGATTTGCCGGGGGCGAACTCGGGCTTGGGTTTTGGTTGGCGTTCCCGAAGGTCGATAAGCGCCGTGGGAAGAAAAGTCTGACTGCCCGGGACAATAAACGGGATGCCGCGCTGGATCATGCGGTTGCGTGCAGAGGAAGGCAGCGCCGGAACAACCACCGTGACGGGTTCGCCTAGGTGACGGGACAGCGTGGTCGTCTGGGACTCGTAAACCGAGGGGGAGTCAGAGGCACCCGTTTCGAGCGCCAGCAGAAAACGGCGTCCAAAGAGTTTGATGGAGCAGATGTCGTAGCGCGTTCTGAGGAAGAGCGGGAGAGCCGGAGCCTCCTCCAAGACGAGATCCAGTTGAACGCCAGTAAGCGTCTTCAAGTAGTTGAGGAGGCTTTGTCTGAGCGGTTTCACGACGAAAAACTAAACCGGCACGCTACACCCAGCAAGTGTAGTGTTTCATTTTTGTGTATGATCTCCGCGCGTCGGCCAGATTGCCGCTTCGAGCCCTTCAGCGTTAGATGAAGTTCGCTGGGCGCCCAGTCCGATGAATAGCAGCAGTCGGAGGGGGGGGATGAGGTTTCGGAGCGACGTCTACTCAATGAGAGGCTGAACACGCGTTCAGCTTCTGGAGGGTTCAGTCTTCGCTGGGGAGAAAAGTAGGAAAAATAGGATTCGTAGGTGGGGTGTGAAGGGGCGTTTTTGCGAGTTCTTCCAAGCGGGGGGATGACTCGGGAGCGACTGGAATCGGGGTTCTCTCTGAAAGGAGGTTCGGCTGACTTGGAGTTCTTATTTGGTGCTTATTTGCACCATCAGGCCTCTTGAGCGTCCGATGAAACCGCGGATTTGCAGATTTTCTGCTTTTCTGTATCATTCATCTATGCAAATGACCCTCTCT
>CAZAZT010000230.1:0-3567 GCA_964489645.1 uncultured Chthoniobacteraceae bacterium
CTCAGTACTTCGGGAAGATGGCAGAAGTAGGAAACCTGTCCTCCGGACTCGCCTCCATAAGGTACTCCTCGCGAGGGATCTGCATCTTCGGCCAACTTTCAGGACGAACACGCACAACGCGACCCGCACGGATCCCTTCAATGATCAGGTCCGTCTCGAACTTGATCCGGACCCCACTGCTGCCCAACGGAACCGCGTCGACTGACCGCGAAACGTCGACGATCTTGCCGCTCGATGCGAGATGGGACGGACCATAGTGCCCCGCTGTGTGCTTCAAGGTGTTCTCCGCACCATTCATCTGCGCACTGACGTCCCTCTGAAAATCGGCGTACAACGATTCATCCATCCCTCCGAAAAGCGTCGCGCTCACTGTCGCCTTTCCAAAAGGTCCGTACTCGATGCCATCCACCCACGCCGGCATCCATCGGCTCCGCACAAACCCCTTGTGCGTCTCGTTCTGGAAATGCGCCGCATGACGGATCGCCGCCTCATCCAGCCAGATATCCGAGACATGGAACTCGGTGAACGCGCCCGCAAGCCCGTCCCCAGGCGCCGGCTTCCAAGTGATCCCCAACCAGACCGCTTGCCCATCCAACCCCTTCTTCCCGTTTTCAGGCCAAGCGCCCTCGGCAACCAAGTCCGCAATCCGCAACCGTTCCCGACCTCGCCAGACCCGCGTCGCCGCATCGAAAGTCATCTCCTCGTCGCGCACACCGTCCGACGCACCCGCTTTCGACTCGCGCCGCGCCACAACCTTGCCACCCACCCCGTTCATCCGCACCTCCATGAGTTTCCAGATCTTGCCCTCACGAAGGCAGTGGCTCGGTTCATCCTCAAGCAGGAGGACATGGTTCTCCGCAGGCGCGGTGCCCGTCCCACGATAATGCCCGATGTCCTTGTCCTTGTTGTTGACCGGCAACACCGGCACCACCGACATCCTCGGATCCGGCGGTAAATAGGCGCGCACGTGCATCACTGTTCCCAGCGGGATGTCGCGCAGATCTGCAGGCGCACCGTGGTACCGCACCATCCCGTAAGGCAACATCGCGAACGGCTGCGGATCGTTCCGGTAAAACTTTCCCGTTCCTTGCACACGGATGCTCCCGCGCCGGTTCGGATGATCGATGAAAACGATCTCGCCGCGATACGCGTGCGCTTTCTCCAACGGAGGGAACTTTCCTTCCTCCGGACGGAAAGGCTCCGGCGCCAACTCCTTCTCCGCCCCAGAACAGATGGGCGCTACAAAAGGAAGGACAGACAACAAAACGGCTCTCAGCAACGATCGGTTCATCATGCGACAGGTCAGGGTTCCAAGGGTTCGCAAGTGGTTCTAGAAGAGCCCCGCTCGGCCTCAAAGCCATTCTTTCAGCACCGTGGCGAAGTGGCCCTCCGATGCCACTCATTTGCAGGCCCACCAAGCCCATCACACCAAGGCCGCACGAAGCTTTTCGTGCTGCTCTCGGCGATGGTCATGGGATTGGCTAAGCAGTCAGACGATACTGTCTTGTAACGACTTAGTTCTCTGTTCAGAACTGGTGAGGGCTCTGTGTTGAGGCTCGTCGGTTGCCCTGTTAACGATCTTGCCTCCCCTTTTGGGTATCACCAAGAAACGCTCCCTCACTCACACCTCCTTTTGTTTTCCCTCATCGTACGCCCGCTCACCATGCTCACGGATGCTCCATCGAGGCCGGTTTCAACCCCGGCATCCTCCTCAACCGATCGACCCCGATCACGTTCATCGAGGACGGGCAGTGGTGGCCTTCGGTGGCTCGCTCTAGCCATCTTCATGGTGCTTCACACAGCACGCAGCCCTGGGCAGGAGCCACCTGTCGAAATGGCATTCACCTTGGGCGTCATCCCAAAACTGCATGTCACCAGTCACCAGCACTTCTCCGAATCCAAGCACGACGTGCAGTTCGATGTGTTTTTCAACGATGGTCCAAAACACAACGTCGCCATCTACGCCATCAACACCGGGCGCAAGCAACTCGTTCTCACCCCTCAACTTCACCGCTCCATCCTGGAGAACCTCATCCAGAAGCAATTCACCGTGGTGGTCGCCGATTTCAAGGACAAGCAGTTACCAGGGATGGCTCTCGAACACTATGTCGTTCAACTGACGGAAGATGTCCGCGACGTGATCGGAGGTACGCTCCGCCCCAGCGCACTCATCCGTCCGTCAGTCCTTCCGAAGAACAGTTCGCGTCACGGACGAACCGGGACCGAGGCGAACGATTACTTCACCCTGATGCCGGGCTTCACCGTACAACGCGATATCGCCTGGTTCCGTCACGCGGACATACCTGCGGCCCTTCGCGACGCCATGGCGCGGCAACTCCAGAAAAATGCCCGACCCGAAGACGATGAGAGAATGAACACGTACGACATCATCCACCCTGCATACGGTCCTGCCGTGGGCGTCCTCACGAACTACGCCTCCTCCGAGAACGACCGACAGGACTACTACCCTCTCGAGAACATGCACATGGTGATGTCGTTCGCCTTCAAGAACCTCGCCATTGTCCATCAACAATATTTCAACGATCCCGTCGGCGGTTACCACAAGGGGTACGACTATTACGGCGACCAGTTCGCCACCAACTTCATCCGACACCTCAAAGCCCGTTCCGAGCGCTACCACATCGATCCGACAAAGATCGCCTGCTTCGGTCACAGCAAGGGGAGTGAATTGCCGGGAATGCTCATCAACAAACGACGCGACTTCCCGCCGTTCCGCGCTGCAAAAGCCGAGTTCAAGCGGACCGGTCTGACCGCCCAACAGACCCTCCTCTCCACTCCGCACCCAAATACATCCACCGACATCGCTTGCGCCATCCTCGGCGCTGGGATCGCCAATGCCGAACTGGCCCATCCCAAGCTCATGCCTTGGGACGATCACCCGCAAACCAACATCTCACCCTTCTTCCTCTATGCCGACCACCGCGAGGATACGCGGCGGAACACCGCGAAAACTGTGGCGAAAGCGCAAGAGAACGGGGTCGTCGTCGAGACCGCCGAGATGGCTTCCCACACCTGGCCCTGCGGGTCCGTATACGACCAAGTTTCCACTTTCGCAGACCGCCACCTGAAACCCATTTATTGACCGATGCCAGAGCTCGGTCGAAAGAGTTCTGTGGCGCGATGACATCGCTTCCACCAAAGACGCCATCCTCTGCACGACAGAGATCGAGAACCGTCGGGTTCAAAGCCACGTTCCACGCCCGCCTCTCCCCAAGGCCAAGCCAATACCAAATCCGAAAAAGAACCGATGAGCCGTCAGATCACAGCGCGAATCTTCACGAACATTTGACCGGTCATGTGAAGATTGCAGACTGACGTGATGGTGGACTACCTCGCCTTCGCCATCGTGATGTTGCTGGCTCAGTTCTCGCCGGGACCCGACATGCTGCTCCTCCTGAAGTGCGCGGTGAACCACCGTTTGCGCGCCGGTCTATGGACCATCGCTGGGATTGCCACCGGACTGCTTGTCCACACCACGGTTGCCGTGACGGGCCTCGCCATCGTTTTCCAGCGCTCACCTCACGCTGCACGCATCCTCAGCACAGC
>CAZAZT010000231.1:0-3489 GCA_964489645.1 uncultured Chthoniobacteraceae bacterium
CGTTTCGGTCGCGTGCTGCGTTGGAACCGCAAGTGAGACGGCGTTTTCACAAGCACTTTGGATCCAGTTCGCTCGGGGTTGGATCGAGGGTGTTGACGATTGGGGGAGCCTTTTTGGCTCCCCTGATTGTTTTTGCGCACACCAACGACGTGGTGCTGATGCGGGTGATCCCTGAGGTGAAGTCGACGGGGCAGCGAGCCTCGGTGGAGGTGGTTTTAGACGCCTCGGCGCACCCGGTGCTCCGGCATGTGGAGAATCCGGTGAAGATGGTTGCGGAGAGTGTTTTTGTTGTGGATGGCGCAGGTCGCACGGCACCGCGTGCTGCTTCGCGCTTGCAGCAGCGGACGTTGCAGGTTCGCACGGGGGGAGAAGTTCATGCGTCGTGTCCGGTGCCGATGACGCCGGAGCCAGGCGAGCCACCGTCGGATTGGATGAGTGCGCGATGGGAGCTTTCAGAGGTGGATCCTCCTGCGCGGTTGATGGTTTCTGGGGAGAGCAAGCTGAACGTCTTGGTCTGGGTGGCGGAGGATGGCGAGGTCAAGTCGCGTGTTGGATGGGGGTGGGTCACGGCGGATCGGGAGAGTGGGTTGTTGCCTTTTCCGAAGGGTCGTTTGCGGTGGTCGCCAGCGGTGGTGATTTCGGTGTTTGTGGCGTTGGTCGGGTTGGTCTTGAACGGGGTGGTGCTGATCCGGAGGAAAACGTTGTTTCCGCGATCGGATGGGGTGCGCTGAGGAGGCGAGGCGAGGGACGCTTCGCCTGGGGTTCGGTCGGTTGTTGCGCGGGACGCTCTCGCAGCGTTGGGGAATCTAGCGTCGACCGTGGTTGAAATCCACGGGCTTTCGTTCGGTGGTTGCGCCGGAGTTGTTCTGGATCCGGGTGTTCGAGCAGGAGGGGTCGATGACGATGACTGCGGGATTGGGGGTGAAGATGTTGTCTTCGAAGAGGATGTCGTGTCCGTTGGGAGCGAAGGTGACGGCTTCTTTTGGGCAATGCTCGCCGAGTTGGAAGATGTTATTCCGGACGAGAACCGGGCCGTAGCGGCCATGGGTTTCGTGGAGGGTGAAATAGAGTTCGGGAAAAGTTCCTGGAGATCCTGTTTGGTAGGCGATCCGGCCGGTGCGTGGGTCGGGCGAATTTTTCGTCGTGTTGTTGAGGAAGATGTTTCCTGTCATGACGAAGTTGGTGGGTTGGTTGATCCATGCGCCGCGACCGCCATTTCTGAATGTGTTCCCGGAGAGGGTGACGTTTGCGCAGCTTTTTTCGACGCTGATGACTCGGCTTCCGTTGGTTCCGTCGACGAGATTTCCGGTGACGACGGCGTTTTGGCAATATTCGGCGAGGAAGAAGGCGCCCATGCGGCTACCGAGGATGTGGTTGTTGGCGAAGAGGATGTTTTGGGAGCGTTGGATGTGCATGGTGTCACCGAGGGCGCTGAGGCGGCATCCTGAGATGCTCACATCGCGGGCGGCGACGATGTCGAAGGCGCCTTTTCCTGGGCCGCTTCCGCTGGGGGCGTAGGCGCTGAGGTAGTGGGCGAAGACATCGCGGGCGAGGCTTCCTTTGCCGGAGCGGCTGAAGTGAAGGGGCGGACCGTTTGGGGTTTCGGCGATCTGGATGGAGGTCGCGGTGGCATGGATGACGAAGTATTGGCGGCCGCGCACGATCTCCTGAGGCAGGTCATTTCCTTGGAAGGTGATGGCTTCTTGGGGCGCATCGGATCGGCTGACCTTGATGAGCTGTTTTTGATTGTTCACGGCGATGTGGGTGTCGCCTGGGGCGATGTTCACGTCGTGCAGGAGATCTGACCGGAAGTAGCGTTTGGCGCGATCGACTTCCCAAGGGTGGAAGGATTCGGGGAAGGAGACGATTTGCCAGAGGTAGCCATAGTCCCACATGAACTTTCCGCTACGGAGGAGGGTACAGTTCTCGAGCGAGATGCGCTCGGCGTAATGGAGCACCTTGGACTCGTTGGACGGATCGGGGACGCCATGGACGCCGATGACGGCGCCGGCCATGCCATTGGCTTTGACGTCGCGGAAGAGGAGGTCATGAGTCCCGTTTTGGGAGGTTGTGGTGATCTCGATGCCTTTGGTGTTGGCGTTGGGCTCCCAGGTGTTTTGGGGCTGGGCTGGGTCAAAAACGTGGCCGACGAACTCGCCGCCATACCAGGTGAAGTGGGCGACATCTTTGCCGGAGAAGAGGATGATCCGAGCTTTGTCCGGCAGGGTGTTCGGGAGGATGAAGCGTGCGCCGTGGGCGTGGATGGTGGTGTTGGATTGGAGCGGGATGGGGCGTTCGCCGTTCAGTTGATAATCGCGGGCTGGAAGGGTGACGTTCCCGGGTTTGGAGAGGAGGTTTGCGAGGAGGTCTGTATCGTCTGCGGAGGCGGAGAGGAGAGCGGCGGCATTCAACAGGCAGAACGCGAGTGATTTTGAGGTGGGGCTCATTTTTTCAGGATTTGAAGTGGCTTTGATGATGGGAGGGCGATCCATCCGAGGAGCAAGATTTGCCGTGAGTGATGACGGGTGTGAAACAAGGCGTTCTGAGGGTTTTGAATGTTGCTGGCATCGTGGATGCTGGGCGTTAGGCATGCATTTAACCGCGTTAAAATCTGCAGTTGGCGCACTGGCTTTATGTGTTGCTGCAAGTCAGTTGCATGCCGAGGTGTTGGTTTACAGAATCCGATTAACTTCTGCGACGAGCGAAGCGGACTCTGGTGTGAAGAATGAGCCCGCGATGCCTGCTTCGATGTCGCTTCTTGCGTTCATCGACTTGGACACAGATTGCTGGACGCTTGGGCAAGACAATCGGGATATCTATTTAAATGATTCACCTTCGAACAAATCTTTTTCAACAGAGAATCCTGACAACTCCTCGAGTTTCATGAAGTTCGGATTTTATGCGAGGGGGACAAAGTATTTTTTGTTTGGGGGCGATTGGGGTTATCCTGAGCCGCTCACGAAGGGCTTGATCAGGGTGAACACCGATTTCGGAACGTTCCAGACCCAAGGGGTGTGTGTCCCTAACGTCGACATTGGAACGAAGAGATCTCCGATACCAGCGGACACTGTTGTGACGATGTTGCGTGGCGATGCGGAGAACTTCAAACGGTTTGTCTTTTCGCTGAAGTTTGACTCGAGTATGACCAAGGACGTGAACCTGTACCTGAAGTCCAAGGGAATCCGATCTAGCGTCTCGGGCCAATCGAAGTCCATTCCAGCGGCTAAAGGCTGGTTGATGTCGACATATTTGCCGAAGAAGTATCCGGGGAAGTTTCCTTACGACGAGGATTGATTCCTAGGTGCACCAAGCGACTCAGTTCACAGTTGGTGTTTGTCAGACCCCTCGTGGTGTTGCGAGGGGTTTTTCATGTTGTCTGCCACAAGCCATCTCCTACCGATTTTTTGGGGACCACGCGGGGGACGTTCGTTTCAGGATGCGAACGAGCGGTAGCGCTGGATGAGCGTTTGTAGGTCGTGGGGGGAGGGG
>CAZAZT010000232.1:0-3472 GCA_964489645.1 uncultured Chthoniobacteraceae bacterium
TCATCAACGAACAACTGGCGCCCCACATCGATCGGCACGACCTCTGGACGTTGCAACAAATAAGGCGGCTCCGCCAAAGGCTCTCGCGTCAACCGATTGGGAAAAACCCATCGCTCGGGCACTTCAATGCCGTTGTAAAGGGTCTCACCCCGCGCACCGCTCACACACATCATCGCCGTCGCGAACAATAGAATGACCTTCATCTGAATTATGCTCCTCCAGTGAGGTTGAAGTTGAACAGACCACGCCTAGCCGAAAAAACAGGAAGAACCCGCTCATCGCACCACCGATACAGCTCACGGCCCTCCTTCCAGCTCCACTCACCCGCCCTCATAAAGAGTCCTCCCAACGCTTCATCTCCTCCAGAATCTCCAACCGCGTGCAGCGAGGACGCAACACCGTGCGCACCCGGAAACCGTACTCCTTGCCGACCTCCGGCTTCCGGATGATGAACTGGAAGTCCCACGCGGGATTGGTCGTCTGCAGGCCTTCATTGAAACCGCCCCCACTCGGGGAATGCGTGAACCTGATCCCATCACGACGGTCGAACATCACAATCCACGTCAACTCCTCGTGATTGCCATAGAAGAACGGACGGTCGAACCGTAACGGCGACAACTGCTTGAACAATGCCTCTCGACGACTGGGCGCGAAGCTCATCTCGAACCCATCCGCGCGATGCCTCACCGTGCTTTGATCATTGTGCGATTGCGTGCAGAACTGGACCCAACCGCTTGGTTGACCACCCAACCCTCCCAAAAAATAGATGCTCTTGTCCGTGGGCGCATCCATGTAACTCGCCCAGAACAACCCTAAATAGCCTCGCGAAAACACCGCCTTCCGCGGCACGCAACGAAAACTCATGTCGAGATAGTGAGGAGCAACCAACCGGAACTGCGTCCAACTCTCCACCCCGAACATCGGCGTCGCAGGCTGATGCAACTCCGCCCCCGCACCCTCCATTCTCCGGAACTCCATCCCCGCATGGCGCGGTTCGAAGAACACCGCTCCATCCTCGTCCGCCGCATCCCCCGTCACGATGTGCTCCAGATTCAACCCACTGTAAGCAGGCACGAACACGCTCCTGCCACCTCTCGAATGGGTCAGGCTCCAAACCCCGTTGTAACCCTTCCGATGGCCACCCGACGGAGCATTGTCGCCTACCACTGCCACGAGATCGCCCGCGCTCAAAGTCGCATGCGTCTCTCCCTCGGCCCAAACAGATCCTAAATCCAAGAGGGACATCAACCCCACCGCGCAACTGACCAACCGCACCCCAAACGAACAGAACCACAACGCCACACGCACGATTGCATCCATCACCCCCAGACGCCCCTCACCCGTCACATCAGGTCGCTCATCGCGCATAGTCAGCTCCAGTCAAACTCCGCAACACGGATCCCTGCCACTCACGAAGTTTCAATCGTAGTGACTCAGCCATCTCCGGGCGCTCTCGGATCAGATTCGTCCGCTCACCCATATCCGTATCCAGATCGAAGAGTTCCTGGACCACCTCACCCTGCTTCGTCTCGTGCACCACCAACTTGAAGTGACCGTCGATGATCGCACGAGGTCCCCGGTGATCCGCCTCCACCACGTTTTCAGGATGATGCACATTCCGGAAATCACGCGTCGCCTTCCCCCCAGATCTCTTCACCAGCGGCGTTGTCCCCTCCTGCAAGGACGGTTCCAGATAAGGGACCTGCGACTCCCCACGGAACCTCGAAAGATCATACTCCCAGAACGTCAACGGCACCGACCGCTTCTCCATCTTCCCATCCAGTAACGGGGTAAGGTCCACCCCGTCCAAGGGCCGATCCGGCACTGGATGCCCTGTGATCGCGCACAACGTCGGCAACAGGTCGCTCGTGGTCACCCGAACCCCACTCGTTCTCGGCACCCTCACCCGCGAAGGCCATTCGATGAGCCCTGGAACCAAGAGGCCTGCCTCGTAAACCTGCCCTTTCACACCGCGATGCGGCGAAGCCAGCGAAGCGTCCGCCGACGTCCCGTTATCGCCGCAATACAGCAGCAACGTGTCCTCACGCACTCCCGTCGCCGCCAGATGTCCCCGGACCATCCCGATCGCGCGGTCCATCGCTGTGATCTCCGCATAACGCTCACGCAAAACCTCGCCCTGCGGCCGACTCACAGGCTCGCCCGTCTCGTTCGAGGTCAATCGCACCATCTTCTTCGGGTACTTCGCCGGAAGATCATCATACAGCGCAAGATCCTCAGGCGTCCCACTGTAGGGCTCGTGCGGCGATCCGAACCAGATCACCGCAAAAAACGGGTCCTTCGAAGAACGCGCCCGCTCGATGAACTCGATGGCCGCACGCGCAATCACCTCCGAACCCTCCCCTTTGAAAACCTCCGGCGCTCCTCCATCCCTCGAGAGCACCGGGTTCAACTCGAAAAAATTGTCGTGCGACAGCCACTCGTGGAATCCCATCCCACCCGGACTCACCGGTGAGGCCTTCTTCACAGCACCCAAGTGCCACTTCCCAAAATGTCCGCATCGATACCCCGCTCTCGAAAGAATGCGGGCAATCGTCACCTCCTGCGGGCGGAAGGACCATCCCGGTGCAAAGGTACCCATCCGATTCGGATGCCGACCCGTCAGAAAACTCGCCCGCGTCGGCGAACAACTCGGGTGTGCCGCATAAAACCGGTCCAATCGCAGACCGGATGCTGCCATCTCATCAAGGACCGGCGTCTTCACATGCGGATGTCCATGATAACCCGTCTCCTCCCAACCGTGATCATCCCCCATCATCAACACGATGTTCGGAGGCCCCCCGAACGCCATCGCGCACAACCCAAAGATCACCCACACGGATCGCACCCACACGCCCATCACAAATCCCTTGCCCCGAGTGACTCGCAACTCCTGCGAAGCGTCCAATCTCTTCATGATTCCCTCCGCACGCAACCGCGATGCCAACCCTTCCCATCATCCTCGCTCGAGCCACGCACGCCGAACACGCGGGTCGCTCTCACGGGAAAGTGTCTTTCAACTCGAACCGCCCATTGTCCAACTTGGCCTCATGCCCGCCACCCGGCAGATACAGAAGGATCGGTGCGACGATGCCGCCTGTCCCCAACTCGTTCACGACATCGTTGACCACAGAAACGGCGAGCATGTTCTCCCCCGGCCGGACCGCTTCCGTCGCATCCAGTTCGAAAGGATAAAAGGCGGCGCCGTGGCTGATTCCGACCACTTTTCCGTTCACCCATACCTTCGCCTTCTCATCCACCCCGCCGCACCACAAGAAAACCCGCTTCCCTACCACGTCCACCGGTAAAGTGACCGTCTGCCGATACCAAGCCACCCCCTTGTAGTATCGCAACCCTTGGTTGCTCCAAGACGAACCCGAGGTCCGTAATCGCTGCCAGTTGCCACCGCGCATGCCGGGATCCCACCAACGCAGCGGTTCACCCACACGCTGCGGATCGATCTGGAAATCCCATT
>CAZAZT010000233.1:0-3444 GCA_964489645.1 uncultured Chthoniobacteraceae bacterium
GGGACGGTCGAGCGCGGGTTTGCTACCAAGGGTTTGGGCGCGTTTTCGCTTGATAAGGAACTGACGTGATTGAGGTTTGGGAGCATGCAATGGCATTACGCAATCGGTGGGCGTCAGTTCGGCCCTGTGACACAGGAGCGGCTGGACGAGATGGTGACGAAAGGCGAGATCAGTCGTGAGACGCTGGTCTGGAGGGAGGGAATGCCGCAATGGCAGAGGATCGACGAACTCATGCCGGATCGGTTTGCGGCGACGGACGGAGCGCCACCGTTACCTGGAGGAGCGATGATGCCGGCTTGGGAGGAACGGACGAAGTTGGGGATCATTCCAGCGGCCATTGACACCGTGAAGCAGGTGTTGGGATGTCCATCGGACACATTTGCCCGACTGCGGCGTGATGGCGGGTTCTGGGAACCATTGTTCTTCAATGTCTTAGTGTCGACGGCTGCAGCGTTGGTTTCTGCGGCTTTGAGTGTGATGTTGAACATCAGTGCCGCAGGGCCGCAGAGGCTGCTTGAACTGATATCAAAAACCCAGATCAACGGGCAGGTCAGTCAATCCCTGAACGTGTCGTTGAATGTCGGGGCGGTTGGCGTTGGCGCAGCGATTGGCGCGATGTTGATCGCGTTGATTGCAACGCCCATTGGGGTGACGGTCGGGGTGTTTATCGGATCAATCATTTCGCATCTTTGCCTGATGATGTTGGGAAGCGGCAAGCGGGGTCTTGAATCCACATTCCGCGTCATCAATTACGCGGCGGGAAGTGTCGCTCCTTTCAGTGCGATCCCGATTCTTGGGCCATTGGTTGGTGGGATATGGGCCTTGGTGCTTTATGTGATCGGGTTTGCGAAGGTGCACGAGATCTCCACGGGCAGGGCGGTTGTTGCGGTGCTGCTTCCCATCTTGGTTTGCTGTGGTGCCTCGTTCGGGATCGCGGTGCTTCTTTTCGCCGCGCTCGGCGCGACGCGGTGAGAGGATGTTCCGCTGGCTGTTCAGGTTTGAAGCGCGCCCTAAGCAAGGGGTTCAGATGGAGGCGATGACGCTCGTAGCGGGCGCGTGCTCGGCGGTGCTCGCGGGTTTTTTCGTTGCGACAAAGGCTCAGAGCATTCCGTGTTTTTTGCGGGAAGCGACGGGCATTCCTTGCCCAGGTTGCGGTGGCACGAGGGCCTTCCGAGCGCTGATTTCAGGCGATCTGTGGGAAGCTTTCCACTTCAACCCATTGGCCACGATTGTCATGTTCCTGTCCGTGATCGCGATGGTCTACTCTGCAGGGGTAATCCTCCGCATGCTTCCGGCGTGGCGTCCGATCATGGGGTCTCGGGAGTGGGGGATTCTCCGGCTTCTCGGAGTCGGGTTGATCGGTCTGAACGAGTGGTACTTGATCCGGAATCTGCCATGAGATGGCTCTCTGGCGCGGGTTCTGCGCCGGGCAGATGGTATGGATCCAGTCCTCCGTTTGCCCCTCGCTCGTTCTCTCGCATCTGTCATCGTGCTCGCGGTTTCTCCGCTTCTCGCTTTTGCTCAATCGGCCGCGCCGACGACCAAAACCGAGACCAAAAAGGCGGTGGTTGGCCCAGCGGGCCCCGGCGGGGGGGCTCCTTCAAAAAAGGGACTCCCGGTCAAAATCGCTGATGCCGACCGTGAACGTTTAACGGCGTCTTTGGCATCCCTCTCCGCTGGATTAGCCTCGTTCGAAGGGAGTTCAACCGTATCGCCGGACTTGGCCGCGCTGGGGGTTGATGTCGCGGTATTGTTGAAGGCCGTGGAGTGGCCGCTGAAATACGATGAGTTCTACGACGCGAAGCAGGTCGTTGCTGCAGAGGCATTATTGAAGGAAGCCGCTGCGCGATTGGATGCGTTGAAGTCGGGAAAAGCGCCGTGGACCGCGGCGACTGGTTTGGTTGTTCGGGGCTACCGCTCGATTGTGGATGACTCAGTTCAGCCTTATGGATTGGTGATTCCTGAGGATTGGAAGCCGGGGGCAGGTGGGTTTCGTGTGGATGTTTGGTTGCACGGCCGCGGTGATCAAATGACGGAGCTGTCCTTTTTGCAGGGACGGATGAAGAGTCCGGGAGAGTTCACTCCTGCGAAGACGATTGTTCTTCATCCCTATGGCCGGATGTGCAACGCGTACAAGTTCGCTGGCGAAACGGATGTGTTCGAATCGGTGGAAGCGGTGGTGAAAGCATATCAGATTGGTGTAGAGAGGGTAACGTTGCGTGGGTTTTCGATGGGCGGCGCGGGATCTTGGCATCTGGGGGCACGACATACGTCGCGATGGGCGGCCATTGCACCGGGCGCTGGATTTGCGGAGACGGCGGAGTACGCGAAGGTTTTTGGGGAAGGCAGGGTCGCGCCGAACTGGTGGGAGCAGACACTGTGGCGGATGTACGATGCCACGGGTTACGTTGGGAACTTGTTCAACCGTCCGGTGATCGCCTATTCGGGTGCAGATGATCCACAGATCCAGTCCACGCGGAAGATGGAAGAGGCGGCCTCGAAGGAGGGGCTTTCCATCCGTCACTTGATCGGTCCGAGCACGGGGCACAAGTATCATCCGGAGACCAAGAAACAGCTAAACGAAGAGTTCGACGTGGTGGCGGACCGAGCGCCCGTCCGTTTTCCGCAAGAAGTACGGTTGGTGACCTATTCGCATCGCACCGGGGACATGGATTGGATCCATGTGGACGCCTTGGAGCAGATGTGGGAACGCGCGGAAGTGCGGGGGAAGGTGGAAGGGGACGCGTTGTCCGTTGTTTCGAAAAATGTGCGCGCCTTGAGTTTGGACAATCCCGCCGAGGCAGGCAGATCGTCGGTGAACATTGCTCGGATTGACGGGACAGCGCTTCCTTTGGCGAAGCGTGGGCGCACGTCGTTTGTGCGTGTGGGCGGGGTGTGGAACGTGGCTGCGAATCCGGGTGCAGGGCTCCCGAAGTTGCGCAAGCGTGCGGGGTTGGAGGGACCGATTGATGATGCGTATTTTGGACGATTCGCGTTCGTTTTGCCGACGGGAGTCGCGCGTGATGCGGCGGTGGGACAATGGGCGGAGGCCGAGATGAAGCGTTCGATGGCGGATTGGCGGGCCATTTTTCGAGGAGATGTCATCACGGTGCGCGATACGGATGTGACGCCGGAGTTTGCGGCAAAACATCATTTGGTGCTCTGGGGTGATCCGGGGTCGAACAAGGTTCTGGCGCGGTTGTTGGGTCAGTTGCCGCTGAAATGGACGGGCTCAGAGTTGGCGGTGGGTTCGGTGCGGGGGGGCGCTTCGTCGCGAGTGCCGGTGATGGTGTACCCGAATCCGGAAGCGCCCGAACGTTATGTGGTCGTGAACAGCGGCTTCACATTCCGCGAGGGCTTATCAATCACGAACGCGTTGCAAGTGCCGAGGCTGCCAGATTGGGCGGTGATTGATATCTCTGTTCCAGCGGACAATCACTGGCC
>CAZAZT010000234.1:0-3438 GCA_964489645.1 uncultured Chthoniobacteraceae bacterium
GCTTAGATTGGGGCCTTTCAAAGGGTTCGGAGTTTTTGCCAAAACGGGCGCGCACCTATGCTAAAGCTGGCAATTTTTCGCAACGATTGATTGGGGGAAGTGATCCTTCTCGGTCCAACTTCCTCAACTCGTAGTCCGTTTGTAAGTTGATCCAGAAATGGGGTGTGGTGCCGAAATACTTCGCCAGACGTAATGCCGTATCCGGCGTGATGGCTCTCAAACCGTGAACGATTTCATTGATCCGGCGCGGAGGCACGCCGATCTCCTTAGCAACGCGATATTCGGAGACACCAAGCGGAATGAGGAACTCCTCAGCTAAAATTTCGCCGGGAGTCACGAGCGGGAGCAGTTCATCTTCAGCGTTCATAGGGTTTAGTGGGAATCGACAATTTCTACATTCGAAGGTCCATTTTCAGACCACCGGAAACATACGCGCCACTGGCGGTTTACGCGAATGCTGTACTGGCCCTTGCGGTCGTCCTTTAGGGCTTCGAGATGATTGTTTGGAGGGATTCGCAGATCGATGACCTTTACCGCAGCATCAAGCATTCGCAACTTACGCTGCATGACGTTCAGGAGATCTTGAGGAAGTCTCCTTGAGACCTTTCCCTCGCAGGGCTTTCTGGTTTCCACGCAGTCAAAGCTTTGGATCACTGGAAAGATAGTAACGCGAGGCGTTATGTTTTACCATTGGTTTTCTGCCTGCGCTGATTCAGTGCTCTCGTCGACAGCGTTTCTTGGGCATGTCGCTCAAAGACGAGAAACCTGCAGCTCTGGCCGGGATCGTGGCGGACATTGGAGAACCGGTGCTCTGGAACGTGCAGACTACGCGGCGATTGTCACCTCCATTGAGTTCTCGGAAAGCCTCCAGATCGGCGGATCCAGTGAACAACACGATTTCTCAGTCCAGATTCCAAAGGTTTGCTCCCGGCGACCCAAGGTGAATGATGCGATCCTGTTCGATGGCAAAGCCCACCGAATCTCGCGGGTCAGCGATTCTTACTCCTGCGCGACGGTCACCCTCACCGTTCAGGTTGAATGGACACGTTCACGGAAGCTGCCTTCCTTGCTGCGGGAGTTACCGCCTCTCCGACGACCAGGAACAGCCGCTCCGAAGCGATGACCGCCACTCAATCTTCGGAGAATGCTTCAAAAGACTTAGCTGCACACAAAGTCTCAATTTGCTCCGCTGCCTCTTAAATCTGATCCAACGTCACCTGAAGGTCATGCTTTGGAATGGACTGTAAGTATCGAGCAGTCAATGGATTGAGATATTTTGCGAACGTGAAGTTTCGTGAGCTCATTTGGGAAACAGAGTCCGCTGATCCATGCGAAGGAGACTCTCTGCCAACGGAACTAAACCCTCAACTCAGCTTCCGTGCGGATGATCAAAAACATGGGTCTCTGCACCTGCTGGAACGACCCAAGTCACGAGGTTGCGGGGTGGGCTTACGCTTTGAGCGCTTCACTTCTGCATTGGCCTGCTTTTCCCGCCTTTCGCCCCCATTTTTGGATCGGGATTCGGCATCGGCATCTTGGCGTGGATGGCGGTTCGCCATGCTGCCAAGCGCTCTTGCATCTCTCTGGCTTTGTCGGGCTGCTCCGCGGCGAGATTCCGAGTTTCTCCCAGATCTTCCGCGAGGTTGTACAGCTCGAGGTGCCGGTCCTCGTAGTACTCCATCAACTTCCAGTCCCCTGATTGCACCACCCCCACGGGTGTGGTTCGCCACAGTCCTGGACCGGATCCGAGGTACCCGGGGAAGTGCTGGTAGATTGCGTCTCGTCCGAGCGGTTGGTCTGGCTGTCTCAGCACTGGCGCTAGGCTGGTACCATCCAGCACATAATTGGCGGGTCGGGTCACCCCAGTCATCTCCAACAGCGTCGGATACCAGTCCACATGGATAGCGGGTTCCTTGGTGACGACGCCTTTGGGGGTGACGCCTGGCCATCGCACAATCAAAGGCACACGAGTCCCGCCTTCGTACAGGCTCCCTTTCCCGCTCCTGAGCGGGGCGTTGTCGGTCACGCCTTGGTCCTTGGCCTTCCCCTGCGCTCCATCGGTGATCAGACCTCCGGGTCGGGCATAGCCGCCGACCCCGCCGTTATCGGAGGTGAACACCACGACTGTCTTTTCTGAGAGTTCCAGTTCCTCCAACACTCCAAGAATCCTGCCCACGCTCTCGTCCACGCTGGCGATCATCGCGGCATAAACGGGGTCCCGATGTCCCCCGACCCCGGGCTTTCCCTTGAACCGATCGATCCACTCCTGCTTGGCCTGGTGCGGTGAGTGCACCCCGAAATGTGGGAGGTAAAGGAAGAACGGTCGTTCCTGATTCCGTCGGATAAAATCGATTGCGCGGTCTGTCAGGAAATCGGCGAGGTACTCTCCCTTTTTCACGGGGACTGGCGGGATGGTTTCAAAATCGAAGTGTCGTCCCATGGAAACCACGGCTTCGTCGAAACCCCGTTCTTTGGGGTGGTATTTGCCTTTCTCGCCGAGATGCCATTTGCCGAACATGGCTGTGGCGTAGCCACCCGCCTTGAGGGCCTGTGCGATGGTCACGCGGTCCAACGGGAGTTGAACTTCGTTATCCACGGGACGCAGCGGCCGGCTCTGCCAATCGAAGCGGCCGATCGCTCCGACGGTGTAAACCCCGGTGCGTGCGCCGTACTGGCCGCTCATGAGGGCAGCTCGGGTCGGCTGGCAGTTTTGGCAATGATGATAGTTCTGGAAACGGACGCCTTCGGATGCCAAGCGATCGATGTGGGGGGTCTTGTAATATCCAGACCCTTGGCAGCCCAGATCGGTCCAACCCAGGTCGTCGGCCAAGATGAACACCACGTTCGGTCGGTCTGCCGCGAGTCCGAGGGTCGCGCAGAGGAACACATTCAACCAGATCAGCAGGAGGTGCATCATGAAGGTACGCTTCTGAACCCCGAACTGCTCCTGCAGTTGCGGAGAATACTTCGCACGGTTGGGGAAACCCGATGCCCTCGCAAGCGCAGCCCTCGCGTGGGAATGAAGGACTGCTGCGGGCTGGGGCTTCAGCGCATCGGATGTGTGAGCAGGCTGTGGATTGGAATGGGCGTGTAAGATGCTTGGCGGATTGGGTATGTCGCAGGATGAGCAGAGTTCGTTGGGGAGCGGGTTTCATGAGGGGGTAACGATACCGATAAAGCCGGTTGGGGCGTCGGCGTCTTCTCTCCACTCGGATGCGACCATCGTGATGCCGAGGACGGGGGGGAGCGCGGGGTCGTTGTTGCAGACGGCGGTGCAGGTGCAGCGCCGAGACAGTCAGGGCGCTGCGAGGGCGAGGGCAGAGATCGACTATGAAATGGTGAAAGCCATCGCGAAGGGGGGAATGGGGGAGATCCATTTGGCACGGGATGGGGAACTGGAGCGGGAGGTGGCGGTGAAGGTGAGCACGGTGAGCGAGG
>CAZAZT010000235.1:0-2261 GCA_964489645.1 uncultured Chthoniobacteraceae bacterium
AACAGACCTATCGCCAGTGGCGTCGATGTATTCGCAAAGGAACATCATGACGTACCCGTACCGCCATGTCTGCATCGAGGACGATGCGAATCCCGCCGCCCAATCGGCCTCCGCTTTGATCAGCGAGAGGTGCTCCGGATCACTGTTTGCAAGAAGAGCGAGGGCATTGAGAGAGCGAACGATCGGCTCCTGGTTGGCATAGCTCGTCTCGCGCATCCGGTTCGCGATATGATTGCAACCACGCTCAAGAATGCTTGCCGATTTCCTGCATTCAAAAGGAGCCATCAGCGAGTACCGACCCATCACCGGCAGATTCAAAACAACATCAGAGGTCTTGCCGCTTCTCCAGACGGTCAGCCTAATCTGCCCATTTCCCTCTGCTGACTCAGCGAATGTCAAAGCCTCCCCGAACTCGGTGCGCGGATCCTTGGAAAAGAGCCTTCCGTTCACACCGAGCAGCACGTCTCCCACCAAAATAGAACCGTCCGCAGGGGAGCTCGGATCGACTTTTGTGATGGCGATTTGGCGCGCATCACTGGTGACTAACCGATCACAGAACATCCAGCCTCGCAGCCCCGTCGGACCAAGGTTCCAGTCGTGCTTTGCGTTCGCGGGAATGGAACCTCCAAGGGTGAGATCAGGAATCGAGGTAGCCTCGTTTTTGTCAGCTCCGAGGGCGGAAAGGCTGAGCACACACACGAAAAGGAAGGTGAGGGGTTTCATTTGAGAGTTGAGAGAACGTGTTGCTTTCGAGAGTCATCCGGCCTTGCGGGGTGCATGCTGCCCACAGAGGACCGAAATACTGAGCAGACAAAAATCCGTCGCAAGCCTCTTAGCATTACCACCACCAACACGCCGCCTCCCACGAGGGACAGCACAAAATCTGAGTGCCCCGCAGGGACTGCCGTAAATCCCGTGACAATGGTGGAAGTTTGATTGTCGCCATTCGGTGCTCGTGAATGGCGACCCTAACGGGATTCGAACCCGTGTTACTCCCGTGAAAGGGGAGTGTCCTAGGCCACTGGACGATAGGGTCTCGTAAGAGAGGACGTGGAAGATACGAACGAGTCAGCCGGAGAGCAATCAGAAAAGACATAATCTTGCCTCCCATCTGGGCTGAACCCGCGATCTCACTGCATAACCGACTCGCTCTCAGTTCGATCGGATCGTCCTCAGCGAAGATCGAAAACTTCGGGAAAGCCCTCCCTTAGGATGTTGACCCGATCCACCAATCCCTTGGCCGACGCTTCGCGCTGCAACCGCTCAGGCGGCTCCGATACTGGCTCGTAGGACAGACGATACGCTCCGTAGTGCATCGGGATCATGTACTTAGCACCAAGTTGCTCGAATGCAGACAATGCCTGCTCGGGGTTCATGTGAACATCGCGTCCGCTCGGTGAGTCGTAAGCGCCAATCGGCAAAATCGCGATGTCGATCTTGAATCGTTCTCCAATCTCTTGGAATCCATCAAAATAGGCAGAATCACCTCCGTGATAAACGGTTCCAGAAGGCGTCTCGATCACGTAACCACCGAAGCTGCGTCGACGGTCATGCAGCAGTCGAGCCCCCCAATGCCTGCAGGGAACAAGCGTCACCCGTGCGCCTGCCACATCGAATGAGTTCCAGTGACGCGATTCAAATACATGACTAAAGCCCAAATCATGAACCAGATCTGAAACGCCCTCGGGGACCACCACAGGCTGGCTCGATGCCAGCCTCTTCAGGGTCTTGCGATCAAGATGATCGAAATGCGCATGCGTGACCAAAACCAGATCTACCGGGCCAACGTGCGATATTGGAACGCCTGGGTGGCTGATCCGCTTCAAACCCTTGATCCACTTCGCCCAAACTGGATCCACAATAAAACGGAAGCCGTTCGTCGCGACGAGAAACGATGCGTGCCCGATCCACGTCACCTCGATCTGGCCGGGGAGTAGTGACCTCCATTCAGGGGTGCGACATTCGCCCGAACGCCGGGTAAACATTGATGGGAAATAGATCTGCAGAAAGTAGTTGCGCCTCATCCAATCGGAAGAGGGTTTCAATCCGACCACGCGATTGCCAGAAACCACCATGCCCTCAGGCGAATCTTGAGGGTAAATCACTTCACTTCTGGTCTTTCTTGATGAGAACCGAACCACAAACCGCTCGAGAGCAATCCGTTTGCCATCGCATCACGCAGGTGAATCTCAGGCGGAACGGTAAAAAGCACCGACGTCTCCCCAATCTCCTCGGGGACAGACCTCAAAGATCTCATCTCA
>CAZAZT010000235.1:2361-3435 GCA_964489645.1 uncultured Chthoniobacteraceae bacterium
TGGACGATTGGCTTCGCAAACATCTCGCGCCGCGTGGATGGTTGGCCGTCTTTAGCCCCACCAGACGGGAACCCTCAATCTCCGATCTCTTTCCAAAATGGATGTCGGATTACCGCTTGGCTCTGCCGCGCATGTCTTCGGATAAGTCACTTAACCAAATGGATTTTCATCATGTCGTCGACCTCGCTGCGCTGCAACCGGAATCGAGGTTCGGAGGACGTTGGCTTGAACCAAAAGCAGACTGTCCTCGTGTTTCCCCCCTTGATTTGGAGGTAATCTGTATCCCTGCATTAGCCATTGATCAAAAAGGCTTTCGATTGGGAAATGGTGGCGGGTTCTACGATCGTTACCTCGGGACGGTTCCCGAATCTTGCGCGCGCATCGCAGTGGCATTCGATTCTCAAATGGTCGAGAATGTCCCGACCGATCGCCATGACTGCCAGATGCACTTCGCATTGACGGAGAGTGGCATGCGCGACTTTCCGAGATAACAACTGACCATGAATCAAGCGGCAAACATCAGCGGGGCATCGAGTTCTCAGATCAACATCCTGGTCCTTTTCGATTCGATGTCGGGAAACACGGCAAGGATGGCTGAACTCATCGAGGAAGGGGCCCGTATGGATGGTGTGTCTGTCCGCCGACTGCACATTGACGACGCAAAGGCCGGCGATGTGTTGGAAGCGCATGGAATCGCCGTGGGAAGCCCGACAAACATGGGTCTCATGTCATGGAAAATGAAGCGTTTCTGGGATGTGGACATGGCCCCTCATTGGCTCCAACTTGACGGTCGTATCGGCTGCGCGTTCAGCAGTGCGGGAGGGTGGGGTGGGGGAATGGAACTAGCCTGCCAGTCGATTCTTACGGTTCTGATGAACTTTGGGATGCTCACTTTTGGAGTGCCTGACTATGCCGGAGCGGACAAAACCGCGCATTACGGTGCGGTGACCGCCAAAGAGCCTCGAGGCGAACATGATATGGAGGTCTGTCGTATTCTCGGGAGACGTCTGTCGGAGTTGACACTGATGTTGCATGCCGGTCAGAGCGACCGTTGCCCCAGCCGGTTGCCCCGAT
>CAZAZT010000236.1:0-3390 GCA_964489645.1 uncultured Chthoniobacteraceae bacterium
AAAAAAGGCACCCCCGAAAGCGTCAAAAACGTTCTGCTTGCCAGAAAAGACCTCGCCGGCAGCGCCGTCGTCATCATGGTCGGGCATAACGACGCTCGGAATGAAACTTTCAAAGCAAAAATCGAAAGCATTCTCCAAGCATCCCAAAAAGCATCCGTCGTGCTCTGGGTCACCATGCGCGAGGTCAGCGACAGCTACCGACGTGTCAACCGGATGCTCATCGATGAAAAAGAGCACCGAAAGAATTTGCGGATCGTTCACTGGGCAAAAGCCAGCAACGACCAACCCTCTTGGGTCGCAAAAGATGGGGTCCACCTCTCAACACTCGGAGCGCGGAAACTCGCAGAAACCATCACTCGCGAACTCAACGCTTGGCGCTCAAGCAACTGACCAAAGCCGAAAATCAAGCCACAATCTGCCGAGCCCCTTTCCGAGCCAACACCCCCTCGTCAGGCAAGAATTCCTCGAACCACCTTGGCCGGATCCACCCCCGTCAGACGGAAATCCAACCCCTGAGATCGTACGCTCAACCGCTGATGATCCAGCCCTAACTGATGCAGGATCGTCGCGTGAACGTCGTGGACGTGAACCGGGTTCTCCACCGCACCAAACCCGAACTCGTCCGTCTGGCCATACACCACACCGCGTTTGAAACCGCCACCCGCAAACCACATCGTGAACGCGTCAATGTGATGGTTACGCCCCGTGGATTCTCGAACCTCTCCCATCGGAGTCCGCCCAAACTCGCCCCCCCAAACCACCACCGTATCGTCGAGCAATCCGCGCTGACCCAGATCCCGCACCAAGGCAGCGCACGCTTGATCGATGTCCCGACTCTTCTCGGGCAAATGCTTCTCAAGATTCTCCGTCACACCCCCGTGATGATCCCAGTTCGTGTCATAAAGTTGCACAAACCGCACCCCTCGCTCAACAAGGCGCCGAGCCAATAAACAGTTCCTCGCAAACGTCGTCTCCCGAACGTCCTTGATGCCGTACAGTTCCAAAGTCGCAGCCGACTCCCCCTGGATATCCATCAGATCCGGAGCGCTCGTCTGCATCCGATACGCCATCTCATACGCATTGATCCGCGTCGCGATCTCCTCGTCCCCCGTCTCCACCAAACGACGCAAGTTCATCTCCCGAACGCCATCCACCAACTGACGCTGCTTGCCCGAATCCACCCCCTCCGGTGTCGAGAGATTCACGATCGGGTCCCCCGTGTTGCGCAACGGCACCCCCTGATACGTCGTCGGCAACACCCCACTCCCCCAAAGCACCGCTCCACCTCGCGGCCCGCGCGGACCACTCTGCAATACCACGAACCCCGGCAAATCGCTGCACTCGCTCCCAAGCCCATACGTCACCCAAGACCCCATGCTCGGCCGCCCAAACAACCCACTCCCCGCATTCATGAACAGCTTCGCCGGCGCATGATTGAAAAGGTCCGTCTTGCACGTCGTCACAATCGATAACTCGTCCACCATCGACGCCGTGTGCGGCAACAGATCGCTCACCCATGCACCCGAATCGCCATGCCGACGGAACCCGAACTTCGTCCCCAAAAGGTTCGATCGATGCGTGCTGTTCATGAAAGCGAACCGCTTCCCCGCAGTGTAACTCTCCGGGATCGGTTGACCATTCAACGCATTGAGCTGCGGCTTATGCTCGAAAAGATCCAACTGCGACGGCCCACCAGCCATGAACAAGAAAATCACCCGCTTCGCCTTCGCAGGAAAATGGGTGTGCCTCGGCTCCAATGGATTGCGCAACGTCACGCCGGTCGACTCCGCCGCCAAACCGCGTTCGCCCATCAACGATGCCAAAGCGATCGAACCCAACCCCACTGAGCATCGGCTGAAGAGATGACGCCGCGTGATTTCTCGGATTTGCATGTTGTTCATTCTCTTGTGACCGTTTCGTCCAGATTCAAAAGCGCCCGCGCCTGCCCCAAAGCATCCAACCGTTCCAGAACGGACAACTCCTCAGGTCGCGCTGACCGAGACGTACAGCGACGGAACGCCGCCGCCAACCCCTCTCGCTCAATCACCCGCTTCATCGCCTCCGCAAACTCGAAGAAGCTCGGATCGTTCATCAGCGTCAACGCCTGCAACGGAGTGTTGCTCCGAATACGCCGCGTGCAGGACGTGAACCCTTCAGGCGCATCAAACACCGTGAGTTCCGGAGGCGGCGATGCACGATACACGAACGTGTACAATCCGCGCCGGTACCGGTCCTCCCCGCGACTCACCGTCCACGCTCGCTTCACCTGCCCCTGACCCATCACCCCTTCCGGGATCGGCGGAAACACCGAAGGCCCACCCACCTTGCGCGAAATCAACCCGCTCGCCGTCAACGCCACATCCCTCACCAACTCCGCATCCAACCGCAACCGCTGCTGACGCGCCAACCACACGTTGTTCGGATCGCGCTCCCGCAACTCAGGCCGGTTCACCGACGATTGCCGGTACGTCTCCGACATCACAATCGTCCGATGCAACTCCCTCAAACTCCATCCCTTCTCCATGAACTCAACCGCCAACCAATCCAAGAGCTCCGGATGAGACGGCGCAGAACCCTGCAGCCCGAAATCGTTCTCCGTCTCGACCAAACCTTTTCCAAAGTATTGCTGCCAAACCCGATTCACGATCACCCGCGCCGTCAAAGGGTTCTTCCGACTCACCAACCACTGCGCCAAATCCAAGCGATTCGGCAAATCGCGCTCACCCTCCAAAGGATGCAACAACGCCGGAACCCCAGGAGTGACCTCCTCCGACGGACGGGTGAAATCCCCTTTGATGAAAACCGTCGTCTTTCTCGGCTTGCTCAACTCCTTCAAAACCAACGTCGTCGTCCCTTGGTTCAACAACTGGTCCAACTCTCGGTACCGATCAGCCACCACTCGCAGCGGATCACTCGGATTCACCACAATCGAGAACATCGAGAGGTTTTGTAACAACGTCCGCTTCGCTCGAGGCGTCTCCATCGCTTTGCGAACCTCCGGCGCGAGCGTTTTCCTGAACTCCTTCGACATCTCACCCGCCCATTTCTCGATCTCGTCATACCGCCCATCAATTCCCTCCTTCAACCGCTTCTCGATGTCGCGGAACTCCTGCGTCATCCCTTTCACATCCACTCCCGAATCGAAAACCTTCATCACCGGCTCCTCCTGATTGTTCAGGAACGCGAAGATCCGATAATACTCCCGCTGCTCGATCGGATCGAACTTGTGGTCATGACATTGCGCGCATCCGATCGACAACCCCAGCCAAACAGTCCCCGTCGTCGAAACACGATCAAACACACTGTCGATCCGGAACTGCTCCACATCGATCCCGCCCTCCTGATTGATCTGCGTGTTGCGGTGGAACCCCGTCGCAATCACCTGCGAAT
>CAZAZT010000237.1:0-3331 GCA_964489645.1 uncultured Chthoniobacteraceae bacterium
AACGGGGGGGGGGGTTTCAGGGGGGGTTGGAACCGGGGTGGCGCCGGGGTGGGGGGATGGGACGTGTTTCTGGGGCTTTTATGGGGTTGCTGCTCTTGGCAACGGGAGGGGGGGCGGCGCCGCCGGAGTTTGGGGACTTCTCCTCTTCGACCCTCACGGCGAAGGCTTGGCAAGCGATTGATCGGAGGGAGTATCGCGATGCAGTCGTGTTCGCGAAAAAATGTATCGAACTTTACGGGAAACAGGCCGTCGAAATGCAAGAATCTCGTGGAGAACCTATCCCCGGTAACCTCAAGGAAGAAGTGGCCAAACAGGGGGCACTGAATGATGCAGGTACCTGTCTGTTCATCCTTGGACAGGCTTTCGAGAGGTTGGACAAGGGAACAGAAGCTCTCATCGCCTACCGGAGGCTGTTGTCGGAGATGTCGTTCGCCCACTCTTGGGATACTCGGGGCTGGTATTGGATGCCGGCCGATATCGCAAAAATGCGGGTCAAAATGCTCGAATATGATGCCTTGCGCTGAACCCGAACCCATCTGTCAGCGCTCGTGCGGAACGCCAATGAGGTTGCATCGGCCCGTCTCCGTGGTGCTGTTTTTTTGTCTGCTGTTGATCGCTTGCTTTCGGGCTGAAGCGGCGAAGGTCAAGTTTCAAGAGGTCGCGCCGGGGACATGGAAGTTGTTGAAGGATGGGAAGCCATTCATCATCCGAGGTGCCGGTGGGACAGTGCGTCTCGAGTTGTTGAAGGAGCATGGGGGCAATGCTTTACGGACGTGGGGAATCGAGGATTGGGAGAAGGTCGTGGATGGGAAACGGGTGATCGACCGGTGCGCGGAGTTGGGTATCGGCCTCGTTGCAGGGATCCACATCGCTCACGAGCGGCACGGCTTCGATTATCGTGATCCTGCGCAGA
This sequence comes from uncultured Chthoniobacteraceae bacterium, assembly GCA_964489645.1. Taxonomy (GTDB): domain Bacteria; phylum Verrucomicrobiota; class Verrucomicrobiia; order Chthoniobacterales; family Chthoniobacteraceae; genus JBEEPE01. The sequence goes on from CAZAZT010000237.1 coordinate 914, forward strand.
CGGCCAAACAGCGTGAGATGGTTCGATCGATCGTGCGGAAATACAAAAATCATCCGGCGATCCTGCTTTGGGGATTGGGCAATGAGATGGAGGGACCCGAAACGGATGGGAACGTTCCGCACGTTTGGAAGGAGATGAACATCCTCGCAGGCATCGTGAAAGAGGAGGATCCGGATCATCCTGTGATGTCAGTGATCGCTGGAACCTCCCCAGTTCGAGTGCGTTCCGTTATCGAACATTACCCGAATCTCGACATCCTCGGAGTGAATGCGTACGCCGAAGCGGCGGGCGCGGCTACCGCAGTCCGCAATGCCGGATGGCGCAAACCCTTTGTTTTAGGCGAGTTCGGACCTGCAGGATATTGGCAGGTCCAGAAGACCCCATGGGGCGCAGCCATCGAGCCATCCAGTCGAGAGAAAGCCGCGAGTTATTTCGCGATGCAAAAGCTGATCGAGGAGGAATGCGGTGAGTTCTGTCTCGGCAGCTTCTGTTTTTATTGGGGACAGAAACAAGAGACGACGTCCACATGGTTTGGAATGTTCCTCAAGACTGGGGAAAAACTGCCGGCCGTTGATGCCATGTGCCGAGCGTGGACGGATATGTGGCCTGCAAACCGTTGTCCGCGAATCGAAAGGCTTCGTACGGACCTGAGAGAGGCGGTGGTGCAAGCGGGACGTCTCAGCGTGGCGCGCATCGAGGTGAGTGATCCGGAAGGCGATGATTTGCAGATCGAATGGGCTGTCCACGAGGAAAGCCAGGACATCCGTGTGGGCGGCGACCGTGAACTCGAACCGCCCTGCATCGAGGATTCCGTCGTTTATACGGAGGGGCCCCAAGCGGTGATCCGAGCGCCATCCAAGAGTGGAGCATACCGACTTTTCGTGATCGTGCGGGACGGGAATGGTGCGGCGAGCGTCGAAAATGTCTGCTTCCGAGTGGAGTGATCCGGACGGCCACCTCAGGTGGATGCGCGTGCGGAACCTGTGCGACCGCGTTGAAACGCGGGGGGTAGCGGGCTCGTGGTCACGGGACCGCTCGGAAAATGAGGGGTGTCCCCTCCAGCTTCGGCGGATAGATGACCACGGTACCGTCGATCAGTCCCAGGGCGAGCGCTCCTGCCGTTGACAGACACCATGCGCTGACTTTCTCGTTGATTTTCAGAGATTTGCCGGAGGGTTTTTTGGAGGTGAGCGACCATTCACGGAGGGTGGCGTCTCCATCGATCACCCAGAGTGAATCCCCCAAGGTGAACGCTCCGATCGCCTCCGTGCCGTCCATCCGTCCTGCTGCCGATTTTTTACCGTTCGAGCTGCTCCAAAGGTGAATTGAGCGATCGCGCGCGACCGACACCATGTTCCCGTCCGAAGTCGGGGCGCACATGACAACGGGTTCCCCGTGTTCAACATAACCCTGTTCCATCGTTCCGGAGTTCGTGTTCGTGATGCGTGCAGATTTGTCGCGGCTCACGGACAGGAGTTGTTTGCCTTCGGAAAGGAAAGTGATGCGCGTGACTTTGTCGGCATGCTGTTCGATCCGCTTTCGTGTTTCACCGTTCGTTAGGGAGACGAGGTGAAGTGCGTGGTCGGCTCCCGCAAGCGCTACCACGGATCGATCGGGTGAGATTGTTGCGTCCAAGAAAAGGTCTGGAGCGGGAGAGAGATTCAGGTTCTGGGCTCCTGAGGTGAGGTGGAAGGAAGCGAGTTGGCCGTAGCGACCGGGCGATCCGCCTGCTGCGAGGAGCACATCATCGGACGTGGCGAGGGCGAAAATCCGTTCGGGGGCTCCTTGCAATCGGCGTTCAAGCAGGGGTTTCGGCGAGAGGCTCCATTCGAGGATCTCGCCGTAGCCCCCCACGAGCAGGCGTTTACCGTCCGGCGTGAATGTGAGCGCACTGACGGGAAAACGTTGTGGGTACGATGTGGGAGGGTTGATGGGCTTGGGTGCGACGAGGGGCGCCCAGGACGTATCTGGCTCCAGAGCGCCGAAGGGAGTTCCTTGTTCGATCCAGCTCTGGATGGTCTGGATCAGGTCGGGAGGCAGGGGGTCTGCGTCTTTGGGCATCCGCTCCTCAGCGTCGTGCGTCATGAGAAGTCGGAGGAACTCGCTTTCAGATGGTTTACCGGCCACGAACGGCTGTGTGCCTGAGGAACCTGCCTTGAGCATGTGCGATACGGTGTCTAACCGATACGCGCCTTTGCTCTTCGAGGATTGATGGCACTCGAGACACCGATCTTTGAGGGTCGGAGCGATGTCTTTGAGAAAAGAGAGCGGCACCGCATGCGTTTGCACTAGTGAGCTCAACAACGACAGAAGGGCTGCCGTGAAGATTGGCGCTCTCGAGGGGCGGCGCATCCTTTAGCGGGCTTCTTTGACCCGGACGGTCTTGGTTCCGTCAGGACTTTGGGATACTTGGACGAT
>CAZAZT010000238.1:0-3272 GCA_964489645.1 uncultured Chthoniobacteraceae bacterium
CGCTCATGGGGGTGCGTCCGAACTCGCCGCCCCAGACCACGAGGGTTTCTTCGAGGAGTCCTCGTGATTTGAGGTCTCTGAGGAGTCCTGCGATGGGGAGGTCGGTTTCGCGGAACAGTTTTGCGTGGTTGCTCTCGATCTTAGCGTGAGCGTCCCATTTGCTGCCTGCGCCGCTGTAGAGTTGGACGAAGCGGACGCCGCGTTCGACGAGGCGCCGTGCGAGCAAGCACATCGAACCGAACTTGCGCGTCTCGGTGCGGTCGATGCCGTAGAGAGCGCGGGTTGCGTTGGATTCGGTGCGCAGGTCGAGTGCTTCTGGGGCTTCGACCTGCATCCGACCTGCGAGTTCATAGGCTTGGATCCGTGCTTCGAGGTCTGCGTTGAGTCGGGAGGCGGCATGCTCCCGGTTCATGGCGTTCAGCATCCGGATTTTGGCGAGTTCCTGACGTTCCGAGATGTTCGCGGGGCGGTTGAGATTGGCGATAGGTTCTGAGCTGGCCTCGATCCGGGTGCCTTGGTGGAGGGACGGCATGAAGCCGCTGCTCCAGTTGCGGGGGCCATTCACGACGGAGGCGGGATTGTCCTGCATGACCACGTAGGAAGGCAGGTTGTTATTGAGCGAGCCGAGCGCGTAGTTGACCCATGAGCCGAGAGACGGACGGCCTCCGAGGATGCTGCCGGTGTTCATCTGACAGACGCCGGTGCTGTGATTGATCCCGTCTGCCACGCAGCTTCGCAGCACGGCGATGTGATCGGCGCAAGTGGCTGTGTGGGGGAGCCAGTCGCTGATCCAGAGGCCGTTCTGGCCGTGTTGCGACCAGCGCCGCCGCGAGGCGAGCAACGGGCTGCGGCTTTCGCCCATGGCGGTGATCACCTTGCCAAAGCTGTCGGGCAAGGGTTTGCCGGCAAGACGGTTGAGGAGAGGCTTTGGATCGAAGGTATCGAGGTGCGAGGGGCCGCCTTCCATGAACAGGAAAATGACGCTTTTCGCTTTTGCGGGGAAATGTGGTAGCGGCGAGGGGAGGACGGTGGAGCGGGGTACGTCTTGGGCGACGAGGTCTGCGAGGGCCAAGGAGCCGAGCCCGAGGCCGGCGGTGGCGAGGGCGTGGCGACGGGAGGACAAGGTCTGGAGGTCAGGGAGCGGCATGGTCAGTCCACATAGATGAACTCATTTGTGTTCAGCAGGATATGGCAGAAGTCGCGAAGCGGAGTGGCCTGGCTCGGGGGCTCATTCACGGGTTGGGGAGCGCTCGCGTTCTCGCGCAGGCGCATGTGGGCAGGGCCTTCGTCGGCAAGAACGGCCTCCGCATTTCCGTCGGGAGATTCGAAGCGCCAGAGGGAGAGGGTATTGCTGCGGAGGGCATCTGGGGAGTTGATGAGGAGTGACTCTTTGGGGAGAGCTTCGTTCGAGATGCGGATATCGTCGATGAGACCTTCCCAGAGATGGCGTTGGGAATCAGAGGATTGTGCGCCGATGCAGACGGGGGCGGTTCCGGTGAAACCGGAGCGCACGGTGGAATCGACGACGGATTCCATGAAGGGTTGATCGTCATCGGACAGGTCCTTTGCTCGGAAGGTGATCTGGGAACCTGTATCGGTGGGTCGGATGGAGACGGCCACGTAGTAGGGTCGGTTGGTTTTGAGGTGAAGTGTGCTGAAGACGGGGTCACCGTCCTTGAGGCGCGTTCCTTCGCCATTGAGGAGGAGGACGAGCGTTTGCGGTTTATAACTGCTTTGTTTTCCGGTGATTCCGAGGCTCCAGCCGGGGCTGCCTTTTTCCCAGCGAGAGACGATGGTACGGATCTGTTGATCGGGGTAGACGCTATCGAGGAGGACGTGCGCCTCGATGGTGAACCGTTCGTTCAGACGGAGTTTGGATGTGGGATGCGACACGAGGCGTTCGAGCCCGGAGTCGCGACCGAAGATCAGGGAGCGACCCTCGCGGAAGGGCATCCGTTCGGTTTGGAGAGAGGCGCTGGGTTCTTTGGATTCCTCCGTTGTGGGAACGGGATCTCCCGAGAGAAAGGTGTGAGCACGTTGGAGTTCCGATTCTGAGGGTGGGCGGCTGAAGGCGCGTAGATATGCGGTTTGGATGATATCGGTGAGGTTAGTGGATTCGCGCGAGAGCGAGGCGGCGAACTGGTTGGCGCGTTTGAGCATCCAGCTTCCGTGCAGGAAGGTGAGCGCTTGGGGCGGCGCGGTTGTGGTGTTCCGTTCTGGGGTGCTGAGGATGCCGTCAGGGGTATCGAGATTTTCTTGGAGCGGGTCGCGCGAGTTCCTGAAGGTTCTGACGAAGAGCGAGCGGACGGGGGTATCCCACGATGCGGACGGTTCGTTGGGCGAGCGCGTGAGTTGGAGTTCGTTCGAGAGGGCGAGTGCGGAGTCGCGGACTTCGTCGGACGACATGCGGCGTGGGTTCATCCGCCACAGGAGACGGTTTTCTGGGTCGATGCGAAGGGCGTTCTCCGGGTTTGAGACCCTCGATTCGCGGCGGTACGCGTTGGTGTTGAGGAGGGTGCGGTGAAGCCATTTGATGGACCAGCCATTCTCCATGAATTGGTGCGCGAGCCAGTCGAGGAGTTCTGGGTGGGAGGGTGGTCCGCCGAGAGTGCCGAGGTCGGAAGCGCTATTCGAGAGGGGTTTGCCGAAGTGGTATTGCCACACGCGGTTGACGATGACCCGCGCGGTGAGGGGGTTCGAGCGATTGGTGAGCCATTCGGCGAGGGCGGCGCGACGGCCGGTGGACGCGCCATTTGAGGTGATGCAGAACGGATCTTCGTCGAGGATTGAGAGGGGGCCCGGCAGGATGTCACCGAGGCGATCCTTTTTGGGGATGCGGGTTTCGGGCGCGACGGGGCCGACATCGGAGACCGCGAGGATGCGAGGCAGGGGTTTGGGTTTTTGGGAATCGAAAGCGGCGAGATCGCGTTGGAGACGGATGTACCGGTCTTTGTCATCGCTGCGGATGTAGTTGAGAAGATGGTCCCACTCCTCGAGCACTTGCCGGAAGCCGAGGTCGTGGATCTGGATCTGGTAGGGCGAGAGATTCGAGACAGGGCTTCGGAGGACGGACTGCACGTCGTCGGGGAATTTCTTGATGGCGGCGTCGCGCGCACGGGATCGGGGGTTGGCCTCGATGTCGGCGATCGCCTTGCGCGGGCTGCTTGTGAGGGCTAGCCAAGCATCTTGCGCTTGCTGCCATGCAGCGCGTTGCTTTGGCGTGGCTGCGTCGAGATCGTCTCGCCAGCGGAGGGGAGCGAAGGCGGCACGCA
>CAZAZT010000239.1:0-1294 GCA_964489645.1 uncultured Chthoniobacteraceae bacterium
AAAGGATTGAGCTGAGACAGTTAGGGGGAGGAGAGCTAGGAGTGGCGCGATGAAATGGGGTGGAAGGTGCACGATGGTCTCCTGCCATTGTGCGTTTTAAAGACGCATTTGCAATGCGATTAAAGTCGTGGAAGCCAGTCCTGATGCGGGTTTCAGGGCGTTCGTGTCACTTTTTTTGTTGTGCAGGAGGGTTGAAAGTACCTGCATCTACAGGGATTGCTCCGAGGGGAAGCGGGATGGAGAATTCCTCGATGACTGCTCCATCACTCTGAAACATCAAAAGTCGCGTTCGGTCATTCGTTGGCATGGCCAAGCAAGCCCAACGAATTCCCGTGGTGGAGGTGATGCTGCGGATCAGCAGTCCATCTGCGGAGCGCAGTTGAAGCCCCTCTTGATCAAAGCTCGCAACCACCTCTGCTGTGGGTTTTTGGTCGTTATCGATTGCGCTCGGGGTAAGGGGCACCTTGATGCGTCCGGAGCTGGGGGCTTTTTTGAGGATTGGCAGCCATTTCGATGCAGACGCCTGTGAATCACAGTTCTGCATTTGGTGTTCGACCAAGGTTTGCCAGATATTGACTCCGGTGTCAGTTGTTGCGGCCTTCGTCACTGGATCGATGAGGGGCTTCCATTTCTCTCCTGGCAGAGGTCGAAAGCGCAGGATTCTCAGGCGCGTGCGATCCTTGGACTGTTCGACGAGGCCGACGATGGGTGCGTCTGGCGCTGCGGCGACCGCGATCGGGGTTGGCTCGCTCGGGAGGTTTTTGATTTGACGAAGGGGGGTGCCGTCGAGGGTTTTGAGAAGAGCTTTCCCACCTTCGATGTGCCATTGGGTCGAGTCCATGGCGGAGGCTTCTGTTTTGAGCTCTGCCTTCGGAATGGGTGTTGGACGGGGTGTTGGAGCCTGATCGGCGGGCGGTTCGTTCGGTGCGGATGGAATCGTTTGAGGCTTGTCGGAGGAGATTGGGTAGCTGACGGCGAAGGATTGGCCTGCTGGATCCTTGAACGAAGCCACAAAGGCACCGTCCTGGAAATGGAGTCCGATGATGGTTGTTGGTCGTTTTGGGTCAGGGTCCGTTGCCCAGTCATTGCCGTGGAAGGCCTCGCCTTGGGCGTTCAGATCGCTGACGAGGAAGCCCTTGGCACGGTAGTTGGAACCGCTCACAGGGAGGCCTTTCTCTCCGGTGTAATCCCAGAACAGCTCGATACCATTCAGGGTTGATTTGAGGGAGGAGATCTCCTTTTCCGATGTGAGCGGTTTGACGATTTTCCCTGCGGAGTTGAAGATCCCGATGGA
>CAZAZT010000239.1:1394-3235 GCA_964489645.1 uncultured Chthoniobacteraceae bacterium
ATCTCACTGGGTTGCCATGGTCTTGGAGAACGATGGGACCTTTCTCAGGATGCGGCTTGTAGGTGGGAAGGCCGCGATGGGAGGTTGGGCCGGGGACGGCGATGTGGTTTTGGACGACCACTCCGTTATGGATGACGGTGAAGGTGGTTGGGCTCACGAGGGTTTCTTTGTCGAAACGCGCGCTGTTGAAGATGATATCGTAGATGTTCCAAGCGCCTGGGGGTCTGGTCACGTTGACCAAGGGGGGCATGAATCCGTACAGCGACGCAGCCTGACCGTCCGGGTAGGTCTTGTTGTCGTAGGAGTCGAGGACCTGCACTTCGTACTTCCCGAAAAAGAGAACGCCGGAGTTGCCTCTGCCTTGGCTGTTCCCTGTGGCGGGCTGGGGGGCGGACCATTCGATGTGCAACTGGATGTCAGGGCCGTACTCCGACGCGGTGGTGAGGCTTCCCCGCTTCGGGGATATCTCGATGTAGCCATTTTCCACTTTCCACGCGGGTTGCCCGTCTGAGTGATTTTTCCATGCGGCGAGGTCTTTGCCGTTGAACAGGATGACTGCGTCGCTCGGTGCGGTTCCAGCGACCGCCTGGGTGCTGTTCTCGCCGGCAGTGATGATGACCGGTTGAGGTCGTTCGCCGTCGTGAACATGCCATTTCGTTCCTGGGATGATTGGGGTGTCTTGGTAGCCGAGGGGCTTTGCGTCAGGGCTTTGAGCGTCGACGTTTGCGACGAACGTCATGGCTGCGAGGAGAACGATCGGGGAGAGGGCAGGGTTTTGCATCTGGTCTCTTATTAGCAGGTCTTGGGCTTGGTGTTGATGACTCTTCACGAGGGGTTCAAACGGTGACGTTTCCGGAGAAGACAAAATCAGCGGGGCCGGTGAGGGTGACGTTGTGGAAACCGTGGTTGTTCTTCTGGAAGGCGACTTCCATGGTATCGCCTCCGGCAACACGGACCTTGATTGGCGAGGGCTTTCCAGTGGTCAAGTGGTGGATGAGGGCTGAGGCGACGACTCCGGTTCCGCAGGCAAGGGTTTCTCCTTCCACGCCGCGCTCATAGGTACGCACGACGAGGTCGCAGGATGTGTCGGAGGCGGGTTCGATGAAGTTCGCATTGGTTCCTTTCGGGGCGAAATGATCATGATACCGGATACCGGCGCCGAGCCCGTGGACATCGCACTGGGCGAGGTCACTCACCGGAATGACGGCGTGGGGCACACCGGTGTTGATGAAATGGACGGCGAGTTGGCTTGCACCGACGGATAGGGACGTTGCCTCTTTGTGGCTGTGGGGCGCGCTCATGGTCAGGCAGACGAGTTGGTCCCGAAGTTCTGCGTGGATCTGGCCGGCGAGAGTTTCGAAGGAGATCGAGCCGTTGATTCCGAGCAGTTTGGCCCCGAATCGAGAGAAGCACCGGGCGCCGTTGCCGCACATTTCCGCTTCGCCTCCGTCGGCGTTGTAGTAGCGCATCCTCAAGTGGGATTCGGCGTTGGAGGCGGGTTCTGCGGCGATAAGGCCATCGCCACCGATCCCGCGGTGTCGGTCGCACAGACGAGCGATTTGCTCCTTGGACAGGTTGATCTGAGCGTCGCGGTTGTCGACCATGATGAAGTCGTTGCCGGCACCGTTCATTTTGATGAAGGGGATATCCATGTGATGAATGGAACCTGAAACCGCTTTCCGGAAAAGAGGGAACGTTTCGTGCGCCTTCGACTTTGTTGCTTGATTTCTCGGGTGGCGACTGGTGGATTTGCGGTCCGCTGGTTAGCGGGGATGGGTGCCAGAGCGGTCTATCGGGCACGCCTGGAAAGCGTGTGTACTTTAATCGGTACCGAGGGTTCG
>CAZAZT010000240.1:0-3173 GCA_964489645.1 uncultured Chthoniobacteraceae bacterium
ACCTCACCCCTCCACGCCGAGGTCCATTGCACCATCCCCGGTTCCCTCCGAACAAATCGCAACTCCTCCTCGTGCAACGGCACAATCACCCCATCCTCACCCTCCAAAACGAACTCCATCGGCCCGGTCAACAACTCGACCCGATTCCCCCCAACCCGAGTCACCGACGGCTCAAACCAACTCCCCACCGAGACCGGAAGCCCGTTGTTCCCCAAAACCACCTCTCGCCCCAAAAACTTCAGACTTTTTCCGTTCACTTCAATCGGGACATACGGGTGAACCGGATCAATCCCGTGCCCCTTTTTCGAATCCAGCCAAGCCAACCTTGAATGACGCCAAGGCTCCGAATCCCCTCCGTCGTCCAAAAGCTCGCCATCCACAAACACTTCAACCGGACACTCCGCGAACTGAGATCCGCTCAACCGGACCGTGGCCATCCCCTTGTAAACCCCCGTCGGAGTCTCCTCCGGAATCTTCAGCGAACACCAAAAGGTCGCAACCCGTCCCTTAGGAATCGTCACCGTCCGACGGAACGGAGCCCCAAACGCATCAACCCCTTCCAACAAGTGCGCCCGCACCGATTCACCCAAAAGACGCGCACCCTGAGCCCCCTTCAAATCAGTGAACTCCACCGCAGCCACTTCCTCGGTCAAACGAAAAGCCCAAACAGCGATCTGAAAAGCATACTGCTCACCCCGCCGCGCAATCCACGCTGACTTCGGCTTGTTCACCAGCCAACGCTCCGGAACGTCATCCTCCATCCGCACCGGCAACGAACGATCCTCCGCAAACACACCCACCCGCTTGTCCCGATTCGCCTGCATCCATGCACGCTTCTCCTGCTCCGTCGCAATGATCTCCATCTCAGAGAACCGCTCCTGAACCGTCCTCGCCTCCCACCTCGCCACCTTGACCTCCGCCAATCCCACACCCGACTTCACCCGCCTCTCCCACTCGCCATCCTCACACGGAATCACCCCCACATACTTGAAAGTCTCCCCCACCCTAGCCCCAGATAAAAAATGTAACCCGTACTCACCCGGCCCCCACTCCGGACGAAAATAGATCTCTCCCACCTCCCGCCCCATCGCCCCATACGCAACCCGAGTCACCCGACGCCCCGTCTCCAAATGCACAACCACCACGCCCTTCTTCGAAACATCGCGATCCCGCCGCCGCCACGGCATCCGGACAAAAATCCCGTCCCCCGCAAGCGCCACATCCACCACCGCCCGATGACTCCCGTAATCCTCAGACCACGCAAACGGCGCCACCTCATACTCAAAACTCTGAGCACACAGATCCCCCACCACCCCCATCATCACCACCCAAACCATCACAAGAACTGCATGCCAGCGTCGGATTCCCATCGCATCCGGTGAAAAGCAGACAGAGTGCCCACACTGACACCAGTCCAATATCCCCCCCATCCTCTCCCCCAGTTTTTCTCGCAAACCGGCCCCCGTTGCAGCACCTTCTCCCCACACCGCCATGAATATCCGCAGCCTCCTCGCCGGCAGCCTCCTCCTCGCCCTCGGACTCACCCCAACCCAAGCAGCCACCGATGCCGCAAAGGTCAAAAAAAGCCTCGCCCGCATCGTCAATAGCACGCTCGAGCCCAACTACCGCATGCCATGGCTCCCCGGCGCCACCGAGACCGGATCCGGAACCGGTTGGATCGTCTCCGGAAAGAACAAGCGCGTCGTCACCAACGCGCACGTCGTCTCCAACGCTCGCTTCCTCACCCTCGAAAAAGAAGGCGACCCCAAAAAATACATCGCAACCGTCGAACACGTCGCCCACGACTGCGACCTCGCCGTCTTGAAACTCAAAGACGAATCCTTCTTCAACGAAACCATCCCCCTCGAACTCGGCGCCATCCCAGAAATCGAATCCGAAGTCAGCGTTTACGGTTACCCCATCGGCGGTGAACGCCTCTCCGTCACACGCGGCATCGTTTCCCGTATCGACTTCCGCCCCTACGCCCACTCCAACGTCGATTCCCATCTCACCATCCAAATCGATGCCGCCATCAACCCCGGCAATAGCGGCGGCCCCGTCCTCCAAAACGGCAAAGTCGTCGGCGTCGCCTTCCAAGGCTTCAGCGGCGACGTCGCCCAAAACGTCGGATACATGATCCCCACCCCCGTCGTAAAACGCTTCCTCAAAGACATCGAGGACGGTTCCTACGACCGCTACATGGACCTCAGCATCTCCACCATCAACACCCTCAACCCCGCCCTCCGCAAAGCCCTCAATATCCCCGGACAAGATTCCGGACTCCTCGTCACCCGCGTCATGGCCAGCGGCGCCGCCGATAAATCCCTCAAACCCGGCGACGTCATCCTCTCCATCGACAAAATCCCCGTCGCAGCCGACGGAACCGTCGAACTCGACGGTGATCGCGTCCAGATGGCCGAAATCGCCGAACGCAAATTCAAAGGAGATACCCTGACCTTCGAACTCGTCCGAGATGGCAAAAAGATCGAACAAAAACTCACGTTCTCCAACCCGTGGACTTTCGACATGCAATCCAACCGCTTCGACATCGCCCCGCGCTACCTCATCCACGGCGGCCTCATGTTCCAGCCGCTCTCACGGAATCTCATGGCCGCATTCCAGTTCCAAAACCCCCGTCTGGATTACGTCTTCAACCAGTACATCAGCCGAGAACTCTACGCCGAACACCCCGACGTCGTCATCCTCAGTGCCATCCTCCCAGATCCCATCAACGTCTACGCCTCCGAATTCCGAGAAGCGATCCTGATGGAAGTCAACGGCGTGAAAATCAAGACCCTCGACGATCTCGCAACCGCCGTCGCCAAAGAAACCGAGTTCGATGTCTTCACCTTCAAAGGCATCGGTCGCCCCCTCGTCCTCGAACGCCAAGCCGTCAAAGACTCCATCCAACGCATCCAATCCCGCTACGGCGTCACCTCCGACCGAAACCTGTCCGAGTCCAAGCGCTGACCCACACCCCCAAAACCCTTCACTTCCCTCACCATGAAAATCCGCGCCACCCTCGGAACCGTTCTGCTCTCGACCAGCCTCCTCGCTGCAGTCACACCGGACATCCCCAAAAACGCCGAAGCCCGTCCGCTCGCCGCCATTAAATCTCCCAAAAAACAACCATCCGAACAGGACGACCAAAAGGGCAACGAAAAGGAAAAAGC
>CAZAZT010000241.1:0-3163 GCA_964489645.1 uncultured Chthoniobacteraceae bacterium
GTGTAAGCGGTCGTTCCGTAAGTCACAGGCACCGTTGCATTGGTTGCAGTTTGCGAAAGTGTGTACGTGGTGGGGCCGGTGATCGCAGAGATTGTCGTTCCGGCTGGAATGCCCTGACCAAAGATGGGCATCCCGACCGACAGACCCGCCGTTGTCGCAACCGTAGCGGTCGTTCCACCAGTGATCGTGGTGCTCATCAGAGGTATGTTGTAGGCTCCGAAGGCCTGCACTCCCGCACTGTTCGCCACCAGACCCGTCGTGTTGTAAGTCGCGAAATCCAACGCGCCGCCGACCTGCACCGTGGCACGGTTCAACAACCCCACCGATACTGGCGTCAATCCCGGTGCCGTGGTGAACATCACCTGATTGTTCCCACCGCCAAACGGCACGTTCGACGTGAAACCAAGGTAGCCGCCCGTATTGACCGTCAACGACGCCAAGTTCCACTGCGTTGTTCCCCCGTTATTGATGACATTCAGGAATGATTGACCTGCACCGGCGGTAAGCACCGCAGTGGTATTGGCCACGGCACCTTCCGTCGTTCCTGCTGCTCCACCGATCAGATTCACTGTGCCTCCATTGAGATTCAGCACGCGACTGTTCAACCGTGTCGAACCGTAATTCATTGCCTGTCCGGTGTTTGTCGCACTCGCGTTGGCACTGATCACAAACTGCGTTCCGTTCGTGACCGAGTTGATCACTGCACCTGCTGGGATTCCCGGCCCATTCACCGCCATTCCTGCAACCAATCCCGTGGTGTCCGTCACGGTGACCGTTGTGCTACCGGAAGTGGTGGACATGCCCGAGATCGTTCCTCCTGCAGGGTTGGCCCCTAGCACGCCATTGATCGTGTTGAAGTTGTCCAAGGTGAGGGCGGCTCCTTGATTCACAGTGATGGATGCCGTTGTGTTCAACTGTCCCCCAGAGGAATAGAGAGTGGTTGTCCCGCCGCTCAACGTCGTTGCTCCCGTGTAGGTGCTTATTCCGGAAAGGTTCAGCGATCCACCCACCCCAGCGTAAATCAAAGCATTCGCTTGGGTTCCCCCATTCACGATGGGCACGTTGATGTTCGTCGTCCCAGGGCCCGCAAGCGTGAATGTCCGGCCCGTCCCATCGCCCGATGCGGCCAAAAACACATTCCGCGTGCTGAAGCTCAATGTCGCTCCACCAGTGAGATTGTTGAACAAGGTTTGGCTGCCTCCGTTGTTCTCCAAACTGTTGTTGCGCGCCGAGTGCCCGACAAACTCGATGGAGTTGGTCCCATCGATCACCCCTAGTCGATTCGTCAACACAAGCGGCGTTTGCAACGCGTTCGCTCCCGTGGTCAGCGCTGCATTTGCCGAACGCAAGTTCCCGCCCGCCATGTTCACGATACCCCCGGTCTGACCTGCCGCCATGAAGGGTTGCGCCGCATTGATGATCACCGATCCTTGGTTCATCAGGATCCCTTGTGTGTTCGTCAGGGCCGAACTGTTGAACGTCACGCTGCCTGGGGTGTTGATCACTGTGCGAACAATCCCCGCACCCGTCGCACTCAGAATCGGGGTGTTGTAGATGTAGCTCCCCGGCCCCAACAACGTGAAATCACGATTCGCCCCATCCGTGCTGATGATGGCTCCGCTGAAGGTGACCCCACCGCTCGTCGTATTGTTCAACGTCCATGAGTTCCCTGCCTGTAAACCTATGGGCGTTGCACCGCTTCCCACAAAGTTCACCGAAGTTCCCGCCACGGTGTTCTGCACGTTATTGTTGAACTGGATCGGGTTGTTGACCGTCAGTCCTCCCGCGTTCAACGCAAGCAAGCCCCCACTGGCGAACGTCAACGTTCCCGCACCAAACGCCCCACTCGCCGGTCCGACACTTGCCGCCGGCGTCCCAAGGAAGCCCGAACTGATGGTTGTTGCGCCTGTATAGGAGTTTACGCCAGAAAGAACCCACGTTCCACCGTCATTCTTTGCGATCGACAACGTTCCACCAGAATCCCCAAGCGACGACGATATCGTGTTCAAATCCATGCTGTAACCACGCAACGTCAAGGTCTTCGCGCCAGCCACCCCGTTGATCAAGTTCCCAAAGACCAATGCACCGCTGCCACTCGCCGTGATCGTCGTGGTCGCATTGAGATTCACCTGACGCATCGCCGTCTCCCCCGCGCCGACGTAGAACAACGCCGCTCCCGCAAGATTCACCTGTCCCAGACCATCCCCGAACGCGCTCGCCGCTGTCGCCCCACCCCCAACGCTGTTCACAAACACGTTCCCCGCGCTCAACATGGTATTTCCTGAATACGTGTTCGCCCCCATCAAATAGAGCGTCCCTGTACCCGCCTTGGTCAGCGAACTCCCAACGCCACCACTGATCACGCCTGACAAGGTCGCGAAATCCGTCGTCGCAGTTCCGTTATCAAACACCGTGATGGTTCGCGCCCCTCCAGCCAAGTTGATCGGGTTCGTCAACGTCACGTCCGACAAAGCCGTCGTGGAGTTCAAATACAACTGCCCCGTCCCGTTCCCGATCCCGCCCGTCCCAAAACTCACCTGCGCATTCGCCCCACCGAGATTCACCACCAACGGCGAACTCGACGCTGCAAATCCCCCACTCATGTTCGTCCCCCATTGCACCTGACCCGCCCCCGTCCCGATCGCTCGCTGGAAGGTACCCGCCATCTCCAAGATCGCCTCCGTACCGCCGGCCGCCTGATTGAAAAGCAGATTACTGTTCGCAGACAAACTGTTGATCGACCCGAAACTCAACGCCGCCCCCGACGCCACCGTAGCGTTTTGACTCAACCGGACATGCGTCGGATCCAGGATCGACGCGATGGTCGTCCCACCGGGGATCCCCGCGCCCGTCACGCTCTGTCCGACGACCAAGCCATAAGAGCTGTTCACCCACAAATCCGTACCTCCCGTGACAGCCGCCAATGTTGTTGCCGCCGTGGCTGTCGAGTTCGCATCTTGCGCGCGCAAAATCCCTTGGGTGATTGTGGTCGCTCCCGAATACGTGTTGTTCGTGTTCCCCAACACCCACAACCCCCCTCCCGCCTTCGTGATTGCCAACGTCCTAGGACCCGCCGCGTCCGCCAACTGCAAGTTGATCTGGTTGTCCCCCATCGAGCTGCCCTGCAACGTCAACGTCTTCGCACCCGTCGCCCCCGCCAACT
>CAZAZT010000242.1:0-3156 GCA_964489645.1 uncultured Chthoniobacteraceae bacterium
CGCTGGAGGATGGGTTACGTTTGGCGAACGCAGCGGCTTCGCACGTGGTGCATCAGCTGGGAACGACGGGAGTGGCTCGGTTGTCGGACATTGCGGCGTTGTTGGGATGAGGAGGCCGATTTTTCAAAAGCGTCGTTCTTTCTTCCCGAATGAGAGCCTTTTGGAGCGGAGCGCACGGCGATTGCTAAAAAAAGGTCGAAACCCTTATGAAACTCACTGGCACCACCTCGGCAGACTTGTTGAACGGGAATGAAGACGATGATTTTTTGGATGGGTCTTTGGGCGACGATTCGTTGAGTGGTGGGGCGGGCGCTGACGTGCTTCTTGGGGGCGATGACGATCCTTGGAGCGGCTTCGAGATGGAGACGGGTATTGGGAACGATGTATTGGATGGTGGGGATGGGGATGATGAGTTGGACGGTGGTTATGGGAACGACACGTTGATTGGTGGAGCGGGGAACGATCTGTTGGATGGAGGCGACGCGCGGTTCATCGGGAATGATTTGTACGATGGGGTGGTTCTTTCGGTGGGAGATTGGATGGCTGGGGGTGTGGGCGATGACACTTACATGGTGGATTCTGTTCTGGATGTGGTGGTTGAGAATGGGGGTGAGGGGACGGACGAGGTGCGGTCGAGTGTTGGTTACACCCTGACGGGGGACGTGGAGCGGTTGAGCTTGACCGGGGAGGATTCGTTGGATGGAACGGGCAATGGTTTGGACAACACGTTGACCGGAAATGGGAGTGCGAATCGGCTGGAGGGGTTGGGTGGGAGCGATCTTTTGATTGGTGGGGGCGGGAACGATTCCCTCGTCGGTGGGGATGGGAACGACACGTTTGGCGCGGGAGTAGGGAGGGTGACCGTGGTTGGGGGGACGGGGAGTGACGTGGTGAATGTGGGCTGGAGCGATTTGACGGGGGTCACGGTGTCGACTTCCAACTTGGTGAAAGACGCGAACGGATACAGTGGCGCGTATCAGGCGAAGGACACGACTGGAGCAGTCTTGGCCTCTGTGCAGTTCAGTGGGATTGAGAAGTTGGTGGATGGGACAAAGGTGGTGTCGATTGCGCCAGCTTCCGCGCCTGGGGTCTTGATCAAGCGGGTTTCAACGGCGGTTTCGACCACGGAGCAAGGTGGTGTGGTGCGGTACGGGGTCGCTTTGGCGAGGGCTCCGATCGAACCTGTGACGATCCAGTTCACGGTGAGTGATGCAACGGAAGGTGTTCTCACAAAAGACTCGCTGACGTTCACGGCGCAGAACTGGAGCTCGCCGCAGGGGCTGGAGGTCAGGGGGGTAGATGACTTTTTGGATGACGGAAATGTCGCTTACAGCATTTCTGGGAAAATCGTCACTGCGGACCTGACTTACAATCGAGTGGCGGTATCGGTCACGAACTTGACGAATCTTGACGACACGCAGGATCGTGCGCAGCAGATCTACGGGACGGACGAAACCGATTACAAGGTGGGTGCGAATGGGGATGACCGGATTTACGGGAAGGGGGGGCAAGACGATTTGAGGGGAGGGCGAGGGAATGACCGGATTTACGGCGGGGAAGATGATGACCGATTGTTTGGTGAGTTGGGGGATGATCTGCTGCACGGTGGGGTTGATGACGACACGCTGGATGGCGGGGAAGGGAGCGACAGTCTGTTTGGAGACGAGGGGGCTGATACCTTGGTGGGTGGTCTTGGAGGTGATCAGATGGATGGTGGATTGATGGGTGATTCGATGGTCGGAGGCGCGGGGAATGACACGTACTTCGTGGATAGCGCGGGGGATCGGATTGATGATCGTGGGTTGGCCACGGATCGAGACACGGTAATTGTCTTGCAGGCCATCAAGTACACGTTGGCGGCGTCAATCGAGGACGCGACGATCACGGCGGTAGGAGTTGCGGATTTGAAAGGGAATGATTTGAACAATGGGTTGACTGGTAACGAGAGCCGGAACGTGCTGGATGGAGGGGTTGGAAACGATCTCGTGGATGGGGGTGGAGGAGCGGATAGTCTGTTGGGAGGGGTGGGTAACGATTCCCTCGTGGGAGGGTCTGGAAATGACACGATCCGCGGGGGCGAGGGAGTGGATTGGGCGGACTTTGTCGCGGCGGGGATCGATGTCCGGATTGATCTTGCGACTGGCAAGGCGACGGGTTTTGACGGGAGTGATCTTTTGTTGGAGATCGAGAATGTGGTTTCGGGCGGGGGGAACGATCAGCTGTTTGGAAGTTCTGGGGCGAACCAACTTTCTGGGGGTGTGGGGCGTGACAGCTTGAGCGGCGGGGATGGGAATGATTCGTTGGTTGGGTGTTTCGCTGGAAAGAATGGGGGGCGGGGGGAAGTGGACACGCTGACGGGCGGCAAGGGGGTGGATGAGTTTGTATTGGGCTGGAGTGGCGGGCGCCTTTACGACGATGGAAATGCGATTGACGCGGGGAAGAGGGATTATGCGTTGATCACGGATTTTACGGTTGGGCAGGATCGGTTGATCCTGGACGGCTCAGAGAAAGGCTACCTTGTGGGAGCGAGCACGGTCACGGGGGTGGCGGGGACGGGAGTTTTTGCGGATTCGAATGCGAACAGCAAACTCGATAGCACAGACGAGTTGATGGCGGTTGTGCGCTCGTCGAGTTTGGCTACCGCGTTGACTCGGACCAATTTGATCCTCGGCGCGAGGTTTGTCTGACAAACGGTTTGGATGGGATTGATGGTGCTCGGTGCTTTTTGGTCTGTCTTGAGGCCGGTTGAAGGCTGCTCGCGTGCCTGCAGTGGACGCATCAGCACATGCACGCGGTTGGCATCAGCACAAAGTCGCCACTCTGATGCGGCTTCCATCAAAGTTCATTAGCTCGTCCACGAGAATCTTGCGGACGCTTGGTTTGGCAGGAACGCAAGCGCCCAAACCCGACGCAAGCTGCGTGTCAATCTGGGCGGAAAAGCGCTGGTGAAACGCGCGCTGTGCGGCTTCATCCAAAGGCTCTGGGCGGAGTCGCAAAGCCTCCTTATCCGGACTCGATTTGGCTAGATTTCCGATTGGGCGAGCATCAGCCAAGCACCGGGTGACGAAGATCCAGCAATCGTTTTGTTGCCAATGAGCGACGTTGCGTTCGTGGATGTCCACTTTGCAGGGACATCGAGGAACGCAAAAGGAGGAC
>CAZAZT010000243.1:0-1070 GCA_964489645.1 uncultured Chthoniobacteraceae bacterium
GGAACGCTGACGTTGACGGGCGCGTTGAACGTGACGAATGACAGCACGGCGACGGTGCCGACGATCAGTTCGGCGGTGGATTTGCAGGCAGCGTCCCGGACGATTTCGGTGGGTGGCTTGGCGCCGACGGGGTTGGTGATGAGCGGGGTGATCTCGAGTGCGGGTGGGGCGCTGGTGAAGACGGGTTCGAGCGGGTTGGTATTGGGTGGAGCGAACACGTTCAACGGAGGGGTGACCATCAATCAGGGTGCGTTGATGGTGAACGCGGATTCGACGCCGAACACGGTGGGGGCGACGGTGACGTCGGGTCCGTTGGGGACGGGTGCCCTCACGTTGGCGGATGGGGTGCGGATCTTGGCGGTGGCCGCGAACCGGACGATCGCGAATGCGGTCTCGGCGAACGAGGTGAACTTCGGCATCAGCCAGTACACGTTGACCTTGAATGGGCACATCAGTTTCACGGGTTCGACGGGAACGATCTCCGTGGATGCGCCCACGTTGCTCAACAACGGGGTCAACAACATCACCGTGGGCGGGACGCTGATGGGGTCGACGTTTAGCACCCTGGTGAAGAACGGGTTGGGTCAGTTGACGTTGACGGCGAACAACACGCGGGTGACGGGCGGGGTCACGATCAATGACGGGATCCTCACGACGAACGCGCAGTACGGATTGGGTGGGGATCCGACGGTGAACCCGTTCCAAGCGGGGCCGACCATCACGATGGCTGGTGGGGGGTATAACGTGAATGCGGCGAATGCGTTCTTCCAGAATCCGGTCGTGTTGACGGGGAATGCGGTGGTGAGTGCGACGCAGGGAGCGACGGCCATTGGGCCGGTGACATTGAATGCGGGCGCGACGGCGTTCGGGAACCAAGGGGGCCAGACGACGACCGTTTTTGGTGCGTTGACCTTGAATGGGGCGGAGACGAAGACGGTTTACAACACGAACGATCTTCGCGTGTTCGGTGATCTTGCGGGAACGGCGACGGGTTTGGTGAAGGTGGGTGCTGGGACGTCGTGGTTGTACGGCAACTCGGCGATGGGCGCAGCGGTGACGGTGGAGCAGGG
>CAZAZT010000243.1:1170-3155 GCA_964489645.1 uncultured Chthoniobacteraceae bacterium
AACACGCCGGTCTTGACGGGCGGATCGAATGCGTTGGTGGTGGGGATGCTCACCGGCACGCCGGGGGCGAATCTTTACAACAACACGGGGACGGTCTTGCTGAACCGTCCGGGCACCTTTGGCGGGGGAACGACGGTGCATGGCGGGATGACATTGCAGTTGGGCGACAATGGGGCGTTGGGCAGCGGGGGGATCGTTTTCAACAGCGGATCGATCGCACCGGATAGCGTGGGGATCCAGTGGGCGTTGCCCTCGCGCGTGGTGGGCGGAGCGGTGAGTTTTGCGGCAACAGCGCCGACGGCAGTGCTTTGGAACGGCGGCCAGTTCTGGACGCTGAATGGTGCGTACGGTTACGACATGCAGATCGCGACGGGGGGAAATCAGGACATCACTTTCACGGGCCCGATGGCGTTGGGGAATGCGTTCGAGCGAGTCATCAACGTGGCATCTACGGGACGCGTAGCGAATTGGTCGGGGGCAGTGACCGGATCGGGGTCTGCGGGGTTGGTGATGACGGGAGGTGGGATTTTGAAACTGACGAATGCGGCGAACGCGTATTCGGGGAGGACGGGAATCCAGCAGGGGTCGTTGGTCATTGGCGCGGTGGGGGCGTTGCCGGCTTCTTCGCCGTTGGTGTTCGCGGGTGGGACGTTGTCGTTCTGGGACATTTCACAGACGTTGCCGAACAACATCGACATGTTGGGGAACGGGACGATCGAGGTGGGTCAAGGGCAGGTGGTGACGCAGACGGGCGTGATCAGCAATGTGGGTAAGCTGACCAAGACCGGCCTTGGGATGTTGGTCCTTTCGGGCAACAACACTTTCGGATTGGTTGGAGCAGCACCGAGTGCGGATCAGGTGATCTTGTCCTCGGGCGCGGTCTCGATCTCGTCCGATGTGAACTTGGGTGCGACGTCGGTGCAGCAGTTTGGCGGGAACATCTGGTTGCCGGGCGGGATCACGTTCTCGGGCGGTCAGCTTTTCGTGACGGAGAACATGACGAGTAATCGTGCGGTGACGGTCACCGCGGCGTTGGGTGGGACGGTTTCCGTGGCGGCGGGCAAGACGTTGACATTGAACAACGCGTTGGCGAACACCACGGGAACCCTGACGGTTGTGGGTTCGGGCACGACGTTGTTGAACAACACGGCGAACGCGTTGGACAACGTGACGGTTGCGGGCGGCGGGACGTTGATGACGAACGTGCATTCGGGGACGCCGTTTGGGGATACGGTGTTGAATCTGAATGGCGGAACGGTGCGCGTGGAGCCGTTGGGCGCGGGGGCGACGTTGACGGTTCCCACGGTGGCAGTGGGCGGTGGTGCGGTGTTGAGGTTGGATGCGACGGGTGGGTTGGACACGGTGTTCCAGTTCAGCACGGCGTTGAACCGGTCGGGTCAGGGGACGTTGGTGGTGGTGCCGGGGTCGGGGAGTCTGGGTAACACGAACGATTCGGATGCGCGCTTCATCGCGAGCGGGACGCCGACCATTTTCGGAGCGGCAACGAACACGGCAGTGGGGATCGGTGCGGTGAACAACCTGAACCAGGTGCAGGCGCTGTGGACCGCGAACTCCGGGGTCGCGGGAGGTAATCTTTTGCGGACGGTCTCCGCCACGAATGCGAACGCGGATTTCATGACGTACGACCCTGCGCGCGGGTTCGTATCGGGGACGCCGGTGCAGGCGTTGACGGACACGTTTGTTGGCGCGGGGATCGGGAGCGTGGTGACGGTGGGTTCGCCGTTGACGTTGGGCTCGGTGGTGACGGCGTTCGGGATGAAGGTTTCCGCAAACGTGAGCGGCGGTGGGATCCAGTTGCGGGCGATGCCGGGTTCGTCGACGGACTTGGGGGCGTTGCTTTTGAATGGAGTGGGCGTGGCAGCGCCGGTGGTTTCGTCGGATGTGAGCTTTGGGAACACGTTCGTTTCCGGGGCGATGCCGTTGGGCGAAGGGCTGGTGTATGTGAGCGGGGGCGAGGCCAGCGG
>CAZAZT010000244.1:0-3114 GCA_964489645.1 uncultured Chthoniobacteraceae bacterium
TTTCGGGTCGAATGCGGCATCGATCACGAAGGCAGGGAACGGGTTGTTGCAGTTGACGGGGGCGAACACCTTCACCGGGGGATTGACGACGACGGGCACGAGCGGAGGGGTGTTGTTCGGGGCGAACACGAATGTCACCACCTTGGTGACGGCAGGGACAGGGTTGAATCCTGCGCCGTTCTGGAATGGACCTGTGGGGACGGGGACGTTGACATTAGGTGCAGGCAACATGTTGGCTTTGAGCAACAACAGTACGTTGGTGAATCCAGTGGTCTTCCAAGGGGACGTCTCGTTCGAGAACGCAACAACGACAGGTTACACGGCGACCTTGAATGGGCCCGTGACGGCACCGGGAGCGTGGAATATCAGCATACCGAGTCCCTTCACGACGGCCGTGATCAATGGGGCGTTGACCAATCCGGGGAGCGTGACGGCGATCACGAAGACGGGGTTGGGGAATCTGACGTTGAACATCACGGGCATTGGATCGTCGGTGCCAATCTCGGTGAGCGGTGGAGGGACGTTGGGGCTGTTGTCGGATGGCGCCCAAGGAGTGATGAACGTCGGGACCTTCAGCTATGATGCGGCGTATCCGACGATCACCTTGGGGAGAGCGGGTCAGGGGCAGTTGTGGAACCAAGCCGCGAATGTGCAGATCACGCCGAGCGGCGCGACGGGCCAGTTCGGGAACGGAGCGGCGATCACGAACAATAATGGGTTCGGCTTGTTGGTGCCGGGGAACTATTCATTGAACAGCGCCTTGGGAGGAATGGGCATGAACGGGACCGGACCGGTGTTCAACATCTCGGGCGCGTCCGCTTCGGATCTGGTGCAGGGGCTGACGCTGAGCGGGGTGTTGAGTGGGGGGGCAACGAGCGGCGTGGTGTTGAACAAACAGGGCGCAGGGACCCTTGCATTGACGAACAGCGCGAGCACGTTTGGGGGAGGGGCCAGTGCGACGATTGATGGGATGTCCACGACGGCAGCGAGCACGACGGTCACGGTGAACAGCACCGCAGGGTTGCAGGTCGGGATGCCGGTGAGTGGCGCGGGAATCCCTGTTGGGGCGACTGTCACCTCGATCACAAATGCCACGCAGTTCGTTCTGAGCGTCGCGGCTTCAAGTACTGGTACAGGGGGTTCGCTGACCTACAACAACGCGGGGGTCATTGACGTGACCGCGGGGGTCTTGTCCGGGGTAGGAAACGGGTCGTTCGGCAATGCGGCGAACATCATCCGCCTGAGCGCGAACAGCGGGACGCAGGGATTGCGATTGTCTGGCGGGACAAGCTACACGCTGACGGGTCGGACCATCATGCTGAATGCCGCGACGGTGGGGATCGATGTGACGGCAGGAACTGTGGCGACGTTGGACGCGCCTTTCTCGTTCAGTGCTACGACAAACGTGCTGCAGAAGAACGATAACGGGGTCCTTGCTTTCGGATCTGGGGTTGACAACACCACATTGACGGGAGGATGGACGATTGCTTCTGGAGCGCTGCGGTTAGCGAGCAACGCGAACCTGAACTCCGCCACGGGAAATGTGACGGTTTCGGGGAATGGTGCAGCTCTGCAACTCTCCAACGGGATGACCCTGAGCAAGAGCACCGGTGTCATTTCCATCAACGGAAACGGGATGAACAACGCGGGGGCCATTGAGAACGTCAGCGGCGTCAACACCATCTCCAGTGCAGTGACGCTTTCGGCGGCAGCGACGGTCGGAGCGGCGGCGGGCACGCTCAACATCGCGGGGGGCTTCTTGGGAGGGCAAGGGTTGACCGTCAACCCCGCGAACGGAGCGCAGGTGAACTTTACGGGTGCGATTGGGACGTTAGCGGTGCCGACGGGGGTCACGAAGATTGGCGCAGGTTCGTCCACGGTATCGGCGGCGAGTCCCGGCCTTACGACGACCACGTTTACTTTGAAGCAGGGTGCATTCACTCTTGCAGGTGCAGGTGTGTTGGCGGGGACCGGAGTTTTCACGACCTATCCGGAATCCGTTCTGCGATTGGATAATACGACGACCAATGCGACGAATCGACTCGGAGGGAGCCGTCCTTTGACGGTCAGTGGTGGACTGGTTGAGCTATTAGGGAGTGGAAGTGTTGGTTCATCTGAAACGGTGGGCGCAGTCACTTTCAATCCGGGGAACTCGGTGTTCTCTTTGGTGTCCGCGGGGCGTCAGACGGACCTGACGGTGGCTTCCGTCGCAGCGAATGCCGGAGCGTCGGTACTGTTCCGAGGCACGGGGTTCGGCGCGGTGCCTGATATCGGAGTGGGTTCGGTGATTTCGGCGGGGGCTCCAACGTTTGTCGGACAGGGTGGCGCTATCGATGCCACGAATAAAGGGATCCTTCCTTGGGCTTTGGTGAGCTCCACCGCGACAGGTGTCGGAGAAGGGTTTGCGACGAATTCTGGAGCGAGCTCTCAGATACGCGGGTTGGCGGCTACGGAGTTTGTTGGATCCATTTTCACGGGAACCTTGAACAACGTGGTGACAGGGGCTCAAGAAACTGTGCCTGCGGGAACGGTGGTGGCAATCAACTCGTTGACGTTCCTAGCGGGGGGAGGATTGACCGTTCCGTCTGGCGCGTCTGTGTCGGTGGATAGTGGGGGCATCATCTTCAGACAAGGATCCACGGGAATCGCTGGTGCAGGTGTTGTCACGACGACAGCCAACAAGGAGTTCAGGGTTTTCACGCCTTCGACCTCTGCGGCGGCTAGCGTATCGACGGTCGGGTTCTCTGGTTCCAGTGGGGGATTGACCAAGGCCGGAGCGGGTGTGCTCAACATGGTGGGAAGGAGTGCTTACACCGGGACGACAACCCTCAACGAAGGGACGCTGCGGTTAGCGGCAGGGGTCAATACCCTGACACCTCTGCAGCCAATAACGGTTAACTTCGGCGGCACGTTGGATCTCAACGGCAACAATCAATGGGCCGGTGCTTTGACCTCGACGGGGGCGGCGGCTCAGGCGGCGCTTCGTGGCGGGGAGGTGACTTCAAGTGTTCCCGCTACGCTGTCGGTGGTGCCGGCTGGTGGATCGTTTGGCGGAACGCTGAGTGGCGCTGGTCTCTCGTTGGTGCAGGGCGGAACGGGTTCGATGACACTCAC
>CAZAZT010000245.1:0-3101 GCA_964489645.1 uncultured Chthoniobacteraceae bacterium
AAGGCTGGGGCTGGGCTGTTACGGATTTCCGGCACGGCGAACACGTATACTGGTGGGACGAATGTTTTGGCGGGAGCGTTGCAGGTGACGGCGACTTCGGGGACGCCGCTGGGCACGGGGCGAGTGGATATCGCGCCGGGGGTGGTATTGCGTGTTGCTGGGAATGGGAGCGTCGGTGGGGTGAGTGGGGTGCGGGTGATGTCGAACATCGCATCATTGGGCACGATCACATTGGACAGCGATTTCTCGCCGGGAGCCGCGATCACGGGCGCGTTCGTTTCGCCGTGGCCGTCCGTTGTGGCGCTTGCGACGCCGGTGTATGGGGGAACGGTGGACTTGAGCGGTGGGCGTTCGGTTTACTTGGGTGCTGGCGGTGGGGGAGCGGGCACGACGGAGTTCGTTGGGAGCATCACGCCGGGGCCGCTGGGATTGATGGGGAATACGGCGTTCTCCACGCCAGCGGGCGCCACGGGCGTTTATCGGGTTGGCGTGGGTGGAACTCTGGTCTTCTCGGGGGCGGACAATGTGTTCTCGGGAAATCGGTTGGTGGAGGTGGGGACGACGACGCGTTCAGCCAGTTGGGCTGCGGGAGGGGCCACGGGAACGGTTCGGATCCGGAACAGCAACACGTACTCGGGCGGGACGCTTCTGAACTATGGCAGCACGTTGGATGTGCAGGTGGGGGGAGCGCCGGGCGGGTCGACGCCGTTGGGGAGTGGCGTGGTGGAGGTGTTCCCGACGGCAGATTTGCGGTACTCGAATCCGACGGGTTCGGCGGTGAATGCGGCGACGGGGCTGAATGCGAATGCGGTGATCTTGCGTCCGGGAGCTTTCTTGACGTTGGACAATAGCGGGGTGCCGTTCAGCGGGTCTGGCGGTCAGGGGCGGTGGGCGGACGCAGCGGGGTTGGCATTGAATGGAGCGATGTTCCGGTTTTACGGGGCGCCGACGGCGCCTACGACGGAGACCATCGGCACGTTGGACACGAGCCTTGGGACGGGGCAGGTTCTGGTCTCGCGCGCCGCAGGGGCGGGTTCAGCCACGCTGACCTTGGGCGGGTTGACGCGGAGCAATGGGAGCAACACGCGGGGGACCTTCGTGCTGACGTATTCCGCAGGGGGGTCGCTGGGTATTCCGGCAACCGGAACGATCACGAACTACGACCGGTTGGTGTTGAGTGGGGGCGCGGCGTCGGTTGGGGGGTTGGGTGGGGCGACGAACACTTCGGAGTCGCGAGCGGCGACGGTGACGCAGGGGAGCACGACGGTCACGGGGATCTCGACGGCGGGATTGGCGATCGGGCGTCTGGTTTCGGGGAATGGGATTCCCGCGAACACGACCATCGCCTCGATTGTGGATGGCACTTCCTTGACGCTCTCGGCTGCGCCGACGGCGCCTGCCACGGCGTTGGTGGTTGCAGGGGTGACGGGGCCGGGGATGCTGGCGCCGTGGATGATCGATGGGACGGCGAACACGTTCATGGGCTACAACCCTGCGGCTGGGGCATTGGGTGGGGACACCGGGTTCCAGCCGATCGTGAGCACGACAAACCCTGGGTTGGGTCAGATCGCTTATAGCCGGATCGGCTATGTGGCTGGGATGGGGACCAATGACATCGTGGACATCTCCTCGGGGTTCACGATGGCGGACAACCCAACGATCTGGGCGTTGAAAGCGTCGGCGAGCGCGACGAATGCGACGGCCATCGCGCCGACCTCGACGACGACCTTGAACTCGGCGACGGTGACGGTGAGCAGCGCGACAGGGATTGTGGTGGGGATGCCGGTGACGGGGACGGGGATTCGGCCGGGGACGACGGTCACGGATGTGCAGGGGACGACGATCACGTTGTCGCAACCTGTGACGCAGGCGCACTCGGGGACAGGGATCGGTTATCAGCCGGGTGCTCGGATCACGTTGGGGAGTGGCGGTTTGATCATGAACGGTTCTGCGGGAGCGATCACGATCAACCCGATGTTGAGCACCGGAGGGGAGTTGGTTCTGTTCATGCAGAACACGGCAAACTTCAACGTGATCAATGGTGTGATCAGCGCGACGGGCTTGACGAAGTTCGGCACGGGCGATGTTCGGTTGGCCTCAGATAACCGCGGAACGTTGACCGGTGACACGGTGCTGTCCGGTTACAACTGGTTGCGGTTGGGCAACCTGTATGCCTTGGGTGGCGATGTGACCAACCCGTATAACTCGACGAATAAGGCGATCCTCAATATGGGGCAGCTCTACTCGGAGAACGGGAATCAGATCTATCTGTATGATGTGGTGGTGAACTCGGAGAGCCAGATGGGCGGTAACACGTCTGCCTATCGGAATCTTTCCATCAACGGCCTCGCGAACAACCCGAACAACACGCCGACAGCCTTCAACGTACCGAACGCGGGGCAGCTTTACTTCTTCGGATCGACAACATTCAACGCGCCTACTTCGTTCCGAGCGGATCAGTTGGTGATCCTGCAAGGTGGACTCGCGGGCACGGGGAGTTTTCAGAAATACGGCGGCAGTTGGTTGCAGATCAATGGGAACTCCGCGGGGTACACGGGTGCGGAGGTGCAGGTGAACCAAGGGGTGTTGTTCGTGTCGAACGGGGTGGTGAATCAGCGTCCGTTGGGCAATGCGAATGTGACGGTGAATCCGGGGGCGGTCCTGCGTTTGGCGGGGGACAATCTCGGGGGAAGTCTCACCTTGAACAGCGATGCGACGGGGCTTGCGGTGTTGGGGTTGAACTTCAACCCGGGTCCTTCGGGAGCGCTTCCCGCGGCGACCTTCAACGCGAACGGGGGAGCAAGTGCGGGGACCTTGGCAGTGGATGTTGTCGGGTTCAGTCGGCCGATCAACTTGAGCACGCTCGGGAACGGCACGGTGTACCTCGGGTCGTTTGGGAGTGGGACGTATTCAGCGAGTTCGTTGACGCCATCGAGTGGGGTGTACCGTTTGGGTACTGGCGGCGGCACGTTGCAAATGACGAGTCCGGTCCTCACGGGGGCCACGAACCGTGTGCAGATCGGGATGTTGAGCGGAGACGTCCAAGCGCAGAGCGCGGATGTGACCAATCAGGGCGGGACGGTTGCGATCAATAACGCGAA
>CAZAZT010000246.1:0-3076 GCA_964489645.1 uncultured Chthoniobacteraceae bacterium
CTGAGCAAACAGTGACGGAAACGGTTGCTCAGCTTGGATCAGTGCGTCCAGAGTTTCGGCTGCCTTGTGGGGCGGATCGTTGGTGTTTCCGATGCAGACTCTGATGTTTCCACCGTAGCGGCTTGGGAATTCGACGTGAGTGATTGACCGCTGGAGAGAGTTGGCGATGTGGATGAAGGATTTGAGGCTGTATGTGCGAGGGTGCTCGTGGTAAAAGGTGTCGAACTGATTGCGATTAAGAACGGCTCCAAGATAATGATTTTCTATGACAACTATAGTTTCATCTTTCAGCAGGACCGATAATGATTTCAAAAGGGATGGAAGGTCTTCGATGTGTGCAAATACGTTTGTGAATGTAATGACGTCCGGCTTGTTATTTTTTAGGTCCGGATGCTGTGCAGTGGATTCAGTGAAAAATTCATTGATAATGGTATGGCCGCTTGCCTCAGCGTCAGCGAATGCCGCGGTCGGCTCGATACCGATTGTTTTCGCCCCTCTGGATGCAAATATGTTAAGGAGGCTGCCATCATTGCAACCAATGTCTAATACAACTTTTCCAGTTAAAGAGCCTATGCGTTCCTCGATGGATTGCACAAGATCGGACATGCCTGTCAGAACATCTGCGGTGAAACGTGAACGGTAATGGTAGGTTTTAGGGAAGAGGGTAACTTTTGGAACGTTGTAACGTTGGTGCGCGGTGTGGCAGCGGTTACAGAGAAGAATCTCGATTGGATAGGTCTCGCAGTGATTGGGGTTTCCGATAGGGATTAAATCATCACAAAGCGGATGGTTGCCGAGATTTAGTACATGTAGCAACTCGGAGCTTCCGCAAACTTCGCATTGTTGGATTGTAGTCATGGATTGTTTGATTTAATTGGTGAATGTAAATTAGGTTGGAAGGGTTGTCGACGGCGGGTGAGCTAATTTGGCAACATCACGTGTCGTTGTTTGGGTAGCGTTACTGCCGTGGGTGAGGGGTGGAAGGCTGGGGTGGATGAGTGGGACTTGAGGGGTATCAAATTAAACGACTGAAACGATTTGTGAGCTGCGGGTCCAACGATGTGCGCTCAGCGAAGTTTCGTCTCTCAGTGGCGTTGTGAACCGATCCCGAGGGGAGTGACTTTGAGGCGGAGTGCTTCTGCTTTGGTGTCGGAGGCAGGTTGAGAGGTGAGACAGAGGGATGACTGGATTAGGAGCGGGGACTATTGAGCCCACGGGATGGCCATTTCGGCGGCCCGAGATTGGTAGGATGTGATTTGGTCCGAGGTGACGGTTTGAGCGGAGAGGCAGTTCTTATACCAGTGAACCGCGCGCTCGATTGTTTCCTCAAACGACCACACTGGACGCCAGCCCAGATGGTGGAATGCTTTGTCGGTGGCGAGGTTGAGGCGATTGGCTTCGTGCACTGCATGGGGATCGCTGAGGTCTTCCCATCGTCCATCCCAGTGTTTGAGGATTTCAACCACTAGAGCAGCCACGGTCCGGTTTGAATCCAGTGAGGGACCGAAGTTGAAAGCAGAGGCAAGCGTTCCGTTGGGCGATTCGCGGTCTAGGCAGGCTGCCAGCCAAAGATAACCTGACAACGGCTCAAGCACGTGCTGCCAAGGGCGGGTAGCCGTCTTGTTTCGGACGGCGATTGTGCTCCCTGATTCAAGGGCTCTCACGCAATCGGGGAAGATCCGGTCCAGAGCCCAGTCGCCACCTCCGATGACGTTACCTGCGCGAGCGGAAGCGAGGCGGACCGATGATTCAGGGGCGGAAAAGAAGGAGTTCCGATAGGATGCGATGACGATTTCGGCTGCCCCCTTGGATGCGCTGTAGGGGTCGTACCCGCCGAGGGGGTCCGTTTCGCGATAGCTGTGCACCCATTCTTGGTTGTGGTAACACTTGTCGGTGGTGACCGCTACCACGGTGCAGCGATGTTGAGCCTGTCGCAGCGCCTCCAGAACATGGGCTGTTCCCATGATGTTAGTCGTTAGTGTTTCGATGGGTTGCTGGTAGGAAAGGCGAACGAGCGGTTGGGCGGCGAGGTGGAAAACAAAGTCAGGCTCGATGGTGGAGATTAGCGAGAGGACGAGACGGGGGTCACGGATGTCCCCGACATGATGATTCATCCGAGTCGCGAGATGCAGTTCCTCGAACAAGGAGGGTTTTGTGGGCGGAGGCAGGGCGATTCCGTGAACATCTGCACCAAGGGCTATCAGCCATTCGGAGAGCCACGATCCTTTGAAACCGGTGTGACCGGTGACAAGCACGCGTTTTCCTGCGAATGCGTCAAGGAAGGCCATTACGTCACCAAACCTTCCAAGGGGCTTTTCCGGAGTCCCATAAGCTGTTCAGGTAAAGGGCTTCTTGGTAGGTGTCCATCGGTTGCCAGAAGCCCTCGTGACGATATGCGTTCAGTTGGCCATCTCGTACGAGCGCGTCCATCGGGGCGCGTTCGAGCATGACGGTTGCATCATCTGGGAGGTAATCGAACATCTTGTGCTCACAGACCATGTACCCACCGTTGACATAGGCTTCCTCGAACTGAGGTTTTTCGGAAAAGGTTTGGATACGGTTGTCGTCCTCGATGCGAAGCGATCCGAATCGTCCTGCGGGGTGGACAGCGGAAATCGTACAGATTTTCCCGCTTGTTTTGTGAGCCTCGATGGATGCCCCAATGTTGATCGTCGACAGGCCATCTCCGTATGTGAGAAGGAAGGCTTCGCCCTCTGGGATGTAACGCTGGATGGACTTTACCCGAAAGGCGGTCATTGAGGCTTCTCCCGTATTTGCCAAGGTGATGGTCCAGTTCTCCTCTGCATGGGAGTTGTGGAATTGCACCTTGGGATTGCGTCCTAGGCTCAGCGTGACATCCGATGTGTTCCAGAGATAGTCGCGAAAATACTCTCGAATCATCTCCCCTTTGTAACCGAGACAGAGGATGAACTCTGAGAACCCATAGTGAGCATAGGTTTTCATGATATGCCAGAGGATGGGACGCCCGCCAATGGAGACCATGGGCTTGGGGCGGAACTCGGTCTCTTCCCGCAAACGGGTGCCTTGTCCCCCGCAGAGGATTACGACTTTCATA
>CAZAZT010000247.1:0-3067 GCA_964489645.1 uncultured Chthoniobacteraceae bacterium
CGGGGCGAGCACAACGCGAACCAGTGCAGCGGGTGGCGATAAGCCGAATTCTGTCAGCACGCATGCGCGCTGTGACGACCATTTCTCTCGCGTCACCCAGCACTTTCGCGCCGAACAACGCGCCCGACTTGCGTCAGGTGCGACATATTACCCGGAAACCGCCTCCTTGCGGAGGACCGAGCCGGACGCCCGAATGTTCCCTGTTCTGTCTTGCACCGCACAGGGTTTTTCATGCCCCGTCGATCACTCGACGGGCGGTGGGCTCTTACCCCGCCTTTTCACCCTTACCCAGCGACTCGCGCCGCCGGGCGGTATGTTCTCTGTGACACTTTCCGTCATGCACCCTTTTCAGAGCGCATGCCCGCGTGTTCTCCACGGTATGCTGTCCGGAGGTGTTCGGACTTTCCTCTGGCATACCCGTCGGATCGCTCCGTCAGACCTGCCAGCGGTCGCCTGCCACCCGCTGCGGGATGCAGACTACGACCGTGCACTCGGACTGTCACCCGCTCATCGTTGACGCAGGCGGCTTTCTTCCTACCCTGCGCCCTCTAAGCTTTCGAAAACTACCGATCACCATGAGCACCCTGAACAAACGATTCCCTCGCCTCTTACCCGAACCGATCCGCAAAGGCGTCTCCGCTGCAGACCTCATCGATGGAGCGTTCAAGGCATACAACGGAGGCCGCTTAGCAGAGGCTTGCAAACTGTTCTCAGAAAAGATGGTGGCAGCGAACGGCACCGTTGGCATGTCGCTGACGGGAGCGCTCACTCCCGCAGGTTTGGGCAGAGCGGCGATCATCCCGCTCCTCAAGGCAGGCTTTGTCGATTGGATCATCTCAACCGGTGCCAACCTGTACCATGACCTTCACTTCGGACTGGGAATGAACCTCTACGCAGGCTCCCCGTTCCTCGATGATGTGCATCTTCGCAAAGAAGGGATCATCCGTATCTACGACGTGCTCTTCGACTATGATGTGCTGCTCGATACGGACGCCTTCGTCAGGCAGGTCATCCAAGGTCAGGAGTTCCAGAAGTGCATGGGAACGGATGAGTTCCACTACCTGCTCGGGAAATATGTCCACGAGCGCGAACGAAAATTGGGCATCAAGGAGACCAGCATCCTGAGTGCTGCATATCAGCTCGGCGTCCCCGTCTTCACGAGTTCTCCGGGGGACAGCTCCATCGGGATGAATGTCGCCGCCATGGCTTTACGCGATTCAAAACTGCAGTTCGACGTCAATCGGGACGTGAACCAGACCGCCGCGATCGTCTATGCAGCGAAGTCGCAAGGCGCCACCTCCAGCGTGTTCATCCTCGGCGGCGGATCCCCGAAGAACTTCATCCTCCAAACCGAACCACAGATCCAAGAGGTCATGGGTATCGAGGAACGCGGCCATGATTATTTCCTCCAATGCACCGACGCGCGACCTGACACCGGAGGTCTCTCAGGCGCAACGCCTAACGAAGCGGTCAGCTGGGGGAAGATCGACCCCGACAACTTGCCGGACTGCGTGGTGTGTTACGCCGATTCCACCATCACCCTGCCTCTCATCACGGCTTACGCATTGTCTCGCGCAAAGGCCCGTAAACCGAAACGTCTTTATGATCGCCGAGACGCGCTTCTGGAGACGATCCGGGCGCAGTATCTCCGCTGCGGCACCGTTTCGAAAATCGGTCACCGGACCGACCTCGAAAAACCGAAGCGCGGGCGATCCGGGCGATCGGTCACCGGGACGAAGCGCGAACCCAACAAGACGAGCTCGGCGGCGGCTTCCCGCAAAAAGTCGGCCCCAAAGAAATAATCGGTTCCAAACATCACGCAGTCACACCACCCTTTTGACGTGAAAATCCTTCGCTTCGACTCCCCCGGATATGAACGCGCGGTCAGAGCACTTCTCCGAAAATCGGAATCGGACCCGGCGATCGCGAGAACCGTTGAGGAGATTGTGCAAGCTGTTGCTGAAAAAGGGGATAAGGCGGTCATCGATTACACCAAGCGGTTTGGTGGGCCCACATTGACCCCCAGCACCTTGCGTGAGGAGGGCGAGGCGACAGTTCCGGCCAAAGTGTCGGGCGCAATCCGCAAAGCGAAGCGCAACGTGCTCCGCTTCGCGAAGGCCAGTTTGCGGAAGAACTGGACGATGCGGAATGCGGAAGGGGCGAAGGTGGGCGAACGTTTCGATCCGTTCCAGCGGGTCGGAATTTACGTTCCGGGAGGGACGGCTCCTCTTGTTTCCACGGCGATCATGACGGTCACATTGGCAGCCGCGGCGGGAGTTCCTGAAATCGTCGTGACAACCCCAGCGGATGAGCGCGGGGCCATCGCTCCTGCGTTGTTGCACGCTTTACACTGCGCTGGCGCCACGGAGATCTACAAGATCGGGGGTGCCCAGGCGATCGCAGCGATGGCCATCGGAACGAAGACCATCCGCCCAGTGCAAAAGATTTTCGGCCCAGGTAATGCCTATGTCGTGGAGGCCAAACGACAGGTGTTTGGACGGGTGGCAATCGACCTATTACCTGGTCCGAGTGAAGTGCTTGTGATCGCGGATGCATCGGCGAATCCCGCATGGGTCGCCGCAGACCTTCTCGCGCAAGCAGAGCATGGGAAGGGAAGTGGAATGGTGCTGTTGACGAACTCTGACGCGATCCTTGAGTCGGTGAAAGAGGCGATCTCAGACCAACTCAAGACGCTCTCCCGAAAATCCCACCTGGAAGGGGTCCTTGCCAAAACTGCCATTCTCGTCCGCGTGCGCGACCTTTCGGAAGCCGTTGTGCTATGCAATGCATATGCCCCAGAGCACGTCTCGGTTCAGACCGAGGATCCGGAAATGATCTCAGACCAGCTCACCTCCTCGGGAGCCATCTTCTTGGGAGGATACTCCCCGATCGCTGCAGGCGACTTCATGGCGGGGCCAAGCCATACCTTGCCGACGGGCGGGGCGGGTCATGCCTTTCCCGGGCTGACGGCTGACATGTTCCAGCGAAGGACCTCCGTCATCCAATATGATCGCGGAGCGTTATCGCGATCGGTGGAGGTGATCGAGACCTTTAGCGACATTGAGGG
>CAZAZT010000248.1:0-3035 GCA_964489645.1 uncultured Chthoniobacteraceae bacterium
CATCACTCAACGCCCGAGCAAGGTCTCCGATCTCATCATCCCGTTCCCGCCCAGGAACATCTGCCCCATCCACCTCATCCAACCGCGGTATGCTCGCTGACAACATCCTCAAAGGACGAACGATACCCCGCGAGACAATCACCCCCAACGACATCGAAAGCACCAGAAACACGCCGACCGGCCACCCCAACCGCCAATCTCCAAATCGCCAACCCGCCGGACAATCGCGTTCCACCACCAACCAATAGCCATCCCGCACCAGCATCTCGCCGCGCTGACGTCCCCCACCAACCTCCCGAACCCGAACGGTGGCGCCCCTCTCGCCCCCTTCTCCCCCCGCCTCACCGCGCAACTCGAATCGCACCTCCATCTGCAACACCTCGCTCAAACTCCGCGCCGTCTGCGCCGTCATCGGCGCCCCCGTGCGGATGAACTCCGCATTCACTCGCACCGTGTCCGCAAAATGCCGATCCGACCGCCCCCTCTCCTCCACCGCCACCCACCCCAACAAAGCCGCCAACCCCACCACCACAAAAAGGACCCACGCCCCCGTCAACCGAAGCGCAATCCTACCGACTTGCCGAATAGTTTTTATCCAACCCACACACACAACCATGCATCAAAACTGTCCGCTCGAAGACACTTTTTTGAAAACCACACGAGCAAGAAAGTTTTATCATATTCCTTGTGAACCATTTATACTCAATGGCACATGGAAAGCTGAGAGGTGTTGTATTTTTCACAGGCATCATGATCTATCCACCAGTTCGAACGACGCCCCGTCTGAGACGCATCAACCCTTTCCCGCCCTGCGTCCCTTACTGCGCGCTCGCCGTCGCATGGTTCGCATTTGCCGATACACCGCGCCCCACGTTCGCGGCGGAACTCATGGATGAAGTGCTGGTCACTGCCCCAGAAAAATCGATCCTCACGGCTCCCCTCAGCGCATCCATCATCAAAGCCGATGAGTTCATCGGCACCCGTAACGTCCGGACTCTAGCTGACGCCTTGGACCGCACCCCAGGGATCATGATCCAACGAACCGCTTACGGCCAGGCTTCACCTTTCATCCGAGGCTTCACCGGTTTCAGGACCCTCACCCTGATTGATGGGATCCGCTTGAATAACGCCGTGTTCCGAGAAGGACCCAACCAGTATTTTTCGACAATCGATTCCCTTTCGGTGGATCGCATCGATGTGCTGAAGGGCCCCTCAGCCACCACTCTCGGCTCCGACGCAATCGGAGGCGCCATCAACGTGGTCACGCGAAACCCGCAAACACGCTCAGAACGCCTCAATCAAGGCCTCGCCAATCCGATCGGCGGCGACGCGTATTACCGATTCTCTTCTGCCGAGAACTCTCACTCTGAACGGATCAGCATCAACCTTGCACCCTCGGAAAAACTTGCGTTTCTTGCAGGTTTCGCCCGCAGGGATTTCGGGGATCTTCGCGGCGGCCGGGACACTGGCCTGCTGACCAACACCGGTTACGAAGAGTGGAGCGGCGATTCAAAAGTCCTGTTCACTCCTGACAAAGAGAATCGATTCACCCTCGCTCTTTCCACCGTGCGGCAAGACGCCGTTCCTCGAACGCACGCCACCGTGTTCGCTGTGCCGTACGGCGGATCAACCATCGGCTCGGACCAACGACGCAACCTAAATCAGGAAAGGACTTTGGCGTATATCCGATGGGAAAGCGACGCACCTCCGCTCAATCTGGATTCAGCCACTGCCTCCGTCTCCATCCATCGCCAAGGAGAGCAACAGGACCGCATCTCATCGAAGCTCGTGCGTGATTTCACCGGCTTTCGCGACACCCAAATCGGTCTCCAACTCTCCGCAAAAAAGGCATCCGCCATCGGAGAGATTCGCTTCGGCTCCGATTGGTACCATGATGAGGTCTCGAGCTGGGGAAAACGCTGGCGCGCTGATGGCAGTTTTGAAAAGACATTGCCCCGAGGAAGCGTCGCGAACCAAGGATCCCAAGACCAACTCGGAGCCTTCGTCGAAGATGACATCCCCCTCACGCATGGCTTTTTTGCCACCCTAGGTAGCCGCCTTTCCTGGAACCGCATCCGAGCCACCGGCGTCGATCCAGACCTCAGCGACAACCAACTCTATCCGGACGTCTCTCAATCGTGGTCTGCACTGACCAACAGCGCGCGCCTACGCTGGGAGGCAACCTCAAAATGGACCCTCTTCTCCGGAGTCAGCCAAGGCTACCGCACTCCCAACCTCTCCGATCTCACATCGTTCGACATCGTGCGGTCCGGCGAACGCGAGATTCCCCGAACCGATCTTCAACCCGAAAAGTTTCTGACGCTCGAAATCGGCTCCAAGTTCCAATCTGCGGAAGGGACAGCCAACCTTCAATGCGCAGTATTCCATACCGTGATCGAAGACCAGATCATCCGCAATCCTACCGGAACCTTCGACACCGATGGGAAAACCCCACTCGTGACCCGAAAGAACGGGGGTCAAGGGTACATCCAAGGAATCGAACTCCAAGGCGACCTCAAACTCACGCGCAGCCTCTCCCTGTTCGGCAATGCGTGTTGGACCGAGGGTTATATCGACGCATTCCTCGATTCCAGCCCATCAAGCCTGTCGCGCCAGCCCGCCTCCCGAATCCAACCGTTGTCCGGCATCCTCGGTCTCCGCTGGCAATCCCCCTCGCAACGTTGGTGGGCGGAAACAACCGCCCAACTGGCTCGGCATCAGGACCGACTATCCCCAGGGGACCAACAAGACACCCAAAGAATCCCCCCTGGCGGGACCAAAGGCTATCAGGTTTACGGCATCCGAGCAGGATGGCGTCCGTCACGCGCCCTCGATGTCACAGTCGGTGTGGAGAATGTCACGAACCTGGACTACCGCATCTTAGGCTCAGGGATCAATGAGGCCGGCACCAATCTCACCGTCGCCGTGCGCCTCCGATTCTAAGCCCGCGGCGCGGTTCTCGCTTTTCGGAGGGACGCATATCCACCCCTCTATGAACCGTTCCCTTCCCCTCGTCCTCGCCGTATCCATCGCTA
>CAZAZT010000249.1:0-2986 GCA_964489645.1 uncultured Chthoniobacteraceae bacterium
GGGGTGGGTGAGGCTTCGGATTGGACGTTCGACGGGGTGTTCGGGGCGTTCAGTCGCGCGACGCTGGGGTCGGTGAATCTCACCAAAGTGGGTTCTGGCACGTTGACCCTCACGGGCGTGAGTGACTCGATTGGCGCGTTGAGTGTCCAAGAAGGCGGACTTCGTCTGGCAGGTGGAGCGACGGTTGCCTTCGTCACGACGAATGTTACGGCGGGTTCGTTGACGTTGGACAACACGACCCAGAATGTCGTGGGGCGTTTGGGCGGGGGGAGCAAGACGTTGCAGGTTTACGGGTCGGCGCTGAACCTCATCGGGAACGCGGCTCAGGCGTCTTACGAGAGTGTTGGGACGTTGAATTTTTCAGGTGGGAACGGACTTTCGGTTGCGACGCTGCAGGCCGGAGCGAGTGCGCCGCTATGGTTGAATGCGGGTGCAATCTCGAATCAGTCCGGCGGACAGAGCGTGGTGGTTCGCGGAAGTGGGCTGGGGTCCGCGCCGGGGGCGGGGGTTTCCAGCCTGTTCATCGCGGGGATGAATCTTGGTTCTGTGGTGGGCACGCCCTCGATGACCGTGCGGGGTGATATCTTGGCGGATCCTTCGGTGAGCGGGTCGGGTGCGCGGTTTGCGACGTATGATTTCGTGCGCGGTTTGAGGCCGTTACTCGATGGCGAAATGGTGAGTACGCTGGCCAGCGCTCCGGCGGCAACGAGCACCCATTTGCGTTCGGGGTCGGCGCAGACGTTTGTGGTGAACACGGCGGGGACAGCGACGTTGGAGTCCGGTGGTCGGTTGGCTGGGTTCACGGGGAGTAGCCAGTTGACGCTCTCCTCGGGCGGTCTGTTGGCAATGCCCGGAAATGCGGGGGTCGGGCGTGGTCTGATCACCTCGGGCGGTAACACGGTGTTCATTCACGCGGTGGGCGACCTCGCGTGGGATGCAACGGTCATCAACACAACGGCAGGGTTGGTGAAATCAGGGCCCGGAACGTGGACGATCTCGCAGCCGCAGTACATCACCGGAGGGACCGCGGGCTGGGCCTTCAACCAAGGCACCACGGTGTTCGCGAACACCGCAGGTTCGGTGATCCCCGTGGTTCCGACCGCGACGATTCCGACCCTCCAGAACATCACATTGAACGGTGGCGTTCTGGATTTGAACGGGCGCGACCAGTTGGTGGGGACGTTCAACTCACCGAGCAACTATGTGGGCGGGACGTTGACCAACTCGAACGCGGGTCAGCTTTCGAGATTCGCGTCGGTCGGAGCCACGACGTTCGGGGGAACCCTCTCTGGGAATGTCGAGTTCCAGCGGGCGGGGAACTCAACGACCACGTTCGCGACCCCGCAGACGTACACCGGCGCGACGGTGGTGCGCGACGGGACGCTGTCGTTGCGGCAGCAAGGTGCGCTGACCCAGACTTCTGCGGTGCAGGTGTTCGGGGGCACGTTGCAGTTCGATAACAGCGGTTTTTATGGAATGGGTGATCGTTTGCCGGACACGGTGCCGATCTCTGCGCGGCTCGGGACGTTGCTGCTCACGGGAGGGTACGGTTTGGCATCGAGCGAGAGTGTTGGAGCGGTGACCTTGTCCGGTGGTGAGGTGACGGTGAATGCGACCGCGGGCGCGAATGGAACGGCGGCGCTGAGCCTTGGGTCGTTGTCACGCAACTTGGGAGGAACGGTGAACTTCACGGCGGCGAATGCTGCAGCCGCGCTCGGGCAATCGGGACCGGGGTCGAGTCGCGTGCTGATCGGTGGTACGGTGCTCAGCAGCGGGATTTTGGGTGGGTGGGCCACGGTGAACGGAACGGAGTTCGCGACGTACGCGGCGGGTCCTGGGACGACGCTGGGCGTGGGTGCCTTAGGATATGGAGGGTTTGGCAGTTACAGCGCGGCGAATCTCACCACGCCGCCGACGAGCGCGGACAACGTGAAGATCAATGCGACGCCGGGATCCAACCTGAACGACACTACGGTGAACTCGTTGAATGTCGCTGCGCCGGGAGCGGCGGTGACCGTGACGATGAATGCGGCGCAGACCCTGACGTTGGCGTCGGGCGGTCTTCTGATCAATGATCCAGGGAACTTCGGCGTGACCTTCACTGGTGGCGCATTGACGGCGGGGACGAACAGCTCGGCTTCGGAACTTTTCGCTTATGTGAACACGACCGCTGGCGCGCAGCGGATCATCAGCCAGATCACGGATAACACAGCGGGAGGTTCGGTGAGTTTGGTGAAAGGCGGGCCGAGCACGCTGACGTTGGTTCCGGCCTTGGCGAATACGTACACCGGACGCACGGTGGTGAATGCGGGGACTTTGGCGTTGGCGGGGTCAACGGGCGTGGTGGCCGTGCCGGGGGTGTTGGACCTCAATGGCGGCGCAGTGACGATGACCTTATCGGCAGGCCAGATCGCGACGGGATCGACGGTGAACGTGAATGGGCCGGGGACGCTGACCTTGTTCGGGAGCAACACATTGGCGGCGTTGAATTTCGATAGCCGCGGGGGGAACGGGACGCCGACGGTGACCTCGAGCACGATCGCCTCGACGGGGGTCACGCAAACGGAGGGCAGCGCGGTGGTGACGATGGCTGCCGTGCCGGCGGGTGTGGTGGTCGGCCAGTATGTGACGGGCACGGGGGTCCAGCCGGGGACGCAGGTCGCGTCGGTGGATTCGGCCACGCAGGTGACGTTGACGAAGCCGGTGCTGTCGACGACCACGACGGGCACGCCGAACTTCATCCCGTTGTTGAGCCTGACGGGAGGGATCACTTCGCTGAACGATACGCCGGCATTCACGCCGACATTGAATGGGGGTTGGGCCTTGGATGGTGCGACGAAGACGGTGACCGTGTCGGGTCAGTCGCCGGTGGATTTGATCATCAATGCGGTGGTGGTTGGGAGCGGGGGGTTGATCAAGGCGGGTTCGGGAACGTTGGTGTTGAGTCCGGCGGGGGGTGCGGCGAGCACGTTCAGCGGGGGTGTGG
>CAZAZT010000250.1:0-2968 GCA_964489645.1 uncultured Chthoniobacteraceae bacterium
ATGCGACGTCGCAAGATAGTCGCAATGCGCTTGGCCCGTACCGTTTACGGAAGGGCAATCGCATCTCTTTGCGTGTCGAGAGCGCGATTGCGGGGAGGCGTTCGAGGCCATGGAGGATGGGTCGGGGACGGGGGATGACGGCTAGAGTGTTTCGCAGGATTGAGAGGGCGTTTCGCGCGGTTGAGAATAGTCGGGTCACGGTGGCGCTGTTGGAGCAGCGTCCGCAGCAGGCGATGCGTGAGATGCCGCGGTTCCTGCGGTGGATCTCGGCGTTGATGGTCATCGCGTTCACGCTGAGCGGTTTCCCGGTTCGCGGGGCGGTGCTGTACTGGGATTCGGACGGATTGTTGCTCAACAACGTGATGAACCAAGCGGGGCAAGGTCAGGGTGGGACGGGAACGTTGGACCTGAGTGTGCCGCTTTTCTGGAATGGCTTGTCGTCCAACCAGAACTGGAACAACGCGGGCAACGACACGGCGGTTTTCGGGGGGACGGCGGGGACGGTGACGTTGGGGACGGGGGTGAACCTGACGGCGGGTGGGTTGCAGTTCAACCTGACGGGGTACACGTTGAACTTGGGAGCGAACACGTTGACGTTCGGGGCGGCGAACAATGCGATCACGCTGAACACGTTGTCCACGGGGAATGCGACCACGACGGTGGGGGCGACCATCACGGGGGCGGTGGCAGGGACGGGCAACGTCACGCTCTCGGGTGGCTTGGCGGCGGGGTTGGTGGCGAACACGTTGACGCTCAACGGAACTTCGACGACGGGGTGGAGCGGGACGACGACGATCGGGGTGGGGCAGACGTTGGCGTTGGCTGGGTTGAATCAGGCATTGGTGAGCACGTCGGGGATCACGTTGAACGGGGGCGGGTTGACTTTGACGAACACCACTTCGGCGGAGGGGGCGTTGAACCGGGTGAACAACGCGGCGGGGATCACGTCGAATGGGGGGACGATCACGTACGCGAACACGAGCGGGAACACTTACGCAGAGACTTTGGGAACGGTGACGCTGAACTCTGGGGCGTTGAATCTCTTTGCGGGCACCAACATGGCGGCGGGTTCTCAAACGCTGACCTTGGGGGGATTGACGCGGAGCGGAACGAGCACGGCGACGGTGGCATTTCTGGCGGCTACAGGGCTGAACACGACGGGGAACATCATAGTGAACAGTGGAGCGGGAGGCGCGACGGCGGCGGGCACGGTGATTGGCGCTTGGGCGACGACGGGAACGGCGGTGAATGCACAGACCGATTACGCGGTCTACAACGCGAGCAATCAGATTGTCCCAGCGGGAACGCTGACCACCTTACCGGTGAGTGGGGCGGTGGCGGGAACGGCTTATCAGCTCGGAGCGGCATTGACGACCACGGCTTCGCAGGCGGCACAGGTGTTGAAGTACACGGCAGGCGCAGCCACTTTGACCATCGGTACGGGGTTCACGTTCGCGACGAATGGGATCCTGAACGCAGGAACGGGGGCGTTGACGATTGCGGGCGGTGGAGCTGGGAGCGTGCTGACGGGTCCGGCTGGAGGGGGGAACTTGATCCTCAACACGGGGAACAATCAGGGGATCTCGGTGTCTGGGGTGATTGCGGACAACGGTGGTGCGACGAAGTTGGTGATCACGGGGCCGAACACGGTGACGTTGACGGGCACGAACACGTTCACGGGCGGGATCGTGATGAACTCGGGCACGCTCAGCTATAACGCGGTGGCTGGTCCGGGGCCGTTGGGTGCTGCCACGAACACGATCACGGTGGACGGGTCCTCGGTGTTGACGAGCACGGTGGCGGGGACGATGGCGCGTAACATCGCGATCAACAACGGGGCGATTGCGAGTTTCACCAATGGAGCGATCGCGATGACCTATTCAGGCAACATCACGGGGACGGGTGGGATCTTGGTGAACAATACCAGCGGCATTGCGACGACGTTCAGCGGCACGAATACGTTCACGGGGCCGATCCAGATCACGAGCGGCACATTGACAACGGGGAGTACGTCGGCCCTTGGGAACACGAACAACCCGGTCAACTTCGCAAACACCGCGGGAGTCACGCTGAGTTTGGGGAACAACGTGTCGGTGGGCTCGATTTCTGGCGCGGGATCGACGGGCGGAACGATCACGTTGGGGGCGAACACGTTGACGTTCGGAGGGAACAACGAGAACACCATCTACGCGGGAACGATCACGGGTACCGGAGGGATCACGAAGGTGGGCACAGGGACGACGACATTGACCACTGGGGCGAGCAGTTTTTCTGGGGCGGTGAACCTGAACGGGGGGCTCGTGAACATCAACGCGTTGCCTGCTGCTGGGAACAGTTTGTTGGGAACGAACGCGACGATCGGGTTTGGTGGTGGGGGAATTCAGTTCGGGGCGATGTTCGACCCAAGCGTGCGTACGCTCACCTTCAATGCAGGAGGGGCGACGTTTGATACGGCGATGAATGTCATCGGGTTTGCCTCTGCGGTGGGTGGTGCGGGTGTGGGAGGGTTGACGAAGACGGGGATTGGGGCGTTGGTGTTGGCGGGGTCGAATACGTATCAGGGGAACACGTCCATCACGGCGGGCGCGTTGGCGTTGGACAATGCGGGGGCGTTGGGGACGGGAGGAGCGGCGACGGTCACTGTAGCGAGCGGGGGTGCTTTGGTTTTGCGTGGGGGGTTGAACTTTGGAGCGAAGGCGTTGAGTTTGGAGGGGACGGGTAGCACGGCAGGGATGACGGGGGCGTTGGTGAGCGGCTCTGGCTCCAATACCTACGGCGGAAATCTGACGTTGTCGGGTGCGTCAACGATTGTGGTGGGTGCGGGGAGTCTGAGTTTGTCGGGAAGCGGGGCGGTGACGGGAGCGTATGATCTGACCTTTGACGGGGCGGGCAGTGCGACCTTGGCGGGGGCGTTGCAGACGGGGGTGGGAGGGTTGGTGAAGACGGGTTCGGGTACGCTGACGCTGAC
>CAZAZT010000251.1:0-2949 GCA_964489645.1 uncultured Chthoniobacteraceae bacterium
CGCGCCGTCACGCTGTCGCTCGCGATCTTCCCGCCACTGAACACCACCGTCCCCGTCCCGAACGCCGCTCCATCGCCCACCAACACGCTTCCCGCGC
Source organism: uncultured Chthoniobacteraceae bacterium (assembly GCA_964489645.1). GTDB lineage: Bacteria > Verrucomicrobiota > Verrucomicrobiia > Chthoniobacterales > Chthoniobacteraceae > JBEEPE01. The sequence goes on from CAZAZT010000251.1 coordinate 98, forward strand.
TCAACGTCGCCCCTCCGCTGAACGTATTCGTGCCACTCACCGTGAGCGTCCCACTCCCGTTCTTCACCAACCGCCCACTCCCGCTCATCACCCCGCTATACACCGTGTCCGACGATCCGCTCAACGTCAGCACATTCCCCTGCAAGTTCACCAACCCCGCCCCCGCCAACGTCGCGATCTCCTCGCTGCTCGCCAACTTCAACGTCCCGCCCCCATTCACCGTCACCGCCGTGCTGTTATCCAACGCGCTCCCCCCACTCAACGTCAGCGTCCCTGCGTTCACCGCCGTCGCCCCACTAAACGTATTCGTCCCCGAAAGCGTCAACTCCGCCACTCCCGTCTTCGTCAAATCATAGGCTCCGCTCAGCACTCCAGTCATCGTCACATCACTCCCCACCGTCAGCGTCGTCGCCGCACTCAACGCCGCATTCCCCGACAACGTCAACGCCCCATTGTTCGTCCCATCCCCAAACGCCAATGCTCCGCTCAACGTCAGCGCATTCCCCACGGTACGCGCCGTCCCGCTGTTGCTCGCAACCTTGCCCCCACTGAACATCACCGCTCCCGTCCCGAATGCCGCGTCGTCGCCCACAAACACCGTCCCCGCACTCACCGTTGATCCCCCGCTAAACGTGTTCGTCCCGCTCAGCGTCAACGCCCCCGTTCCGCTCTTCACCAAAGTCCCGCTCCCACTCATCACCCCGCTGTAGGTGGTGTTGCCGCTCCCGCTTAACGTCAGCGCGTTCGTCTGCAGGTTCACCGCACCCGCCCCTGCCAACGTCGCGATCTCCTCGCTGCTCGCCAACTTCAGCGTCCCGCCCGCATTCACCGTCACCGCCATGCTGTTCACCAACGCACTGCCACCACTCAACGTCAACGTCCCCGCATCCACCACCGTCGCCCCAGTGAACGTGTTCACGCCAGATAGCGTCAGTCCGGCTGATCCCGCCTTCGTCAAATCATTCGCGCCGCTCACCACTCCCCCCAAGGTCAACTCGCTCGCCACCGTCAGCGTCGTCGCTCCCGCCAACGCCGCATCTCCAGAGAATGTCAACGCCCCCGTGTTCGTCCCATCCCCGAACGCCAGCGCTCCACTCAACGTCAGCACATTCGCCAACGTCCGCGCCGTCCCACCGTCACTCGAAACCTTCCCGCCACTCAGCACCAAAGCTCCCGTCCCAAACGCTGAATCATGACCCAAAAGCACCGTGCCCGCGGTCATCGTCGTTCCACCGCTAAAGGTGTTTGCCCCAGTCAACGTCAACGTCCCACTCCCGCTCTTCACCAAACTCCCGCCCCCACTCATCACCCCGCTGTACACCGTGCTCGCTGAACCGTTCAACGTCAGAACGTTCGCCTGCAAGTTCACCGCGCCAGCTCCCGCCAACGTCGCGATCTCCTCGCTGCTCGCCAACTTCAACTTCCCATCCGCATTCAACGTCACCGCCATCGTGTTCGCCAACGCACTCCCGCCACTCAACGTCAACATCCCCGCATCCACCACCGTCACCCCACTGAACGTGTTCGCGCCCGACAACGTCAACTCCCCGCCGCCAACCTTCGTCAAAGCATTAGCCCCACTCACCACCCCACTCAACGTCACCCCACTCGCCACATCCAACGTCGTCGCCCCGCTCAACGTCGCATCCCCCGAAAGCGTCAAGGCGCCCGTCTTCGTCGCGTCTCCCAAACCAAGTGACCCACTCAAGGTCAGCGCGTTCGCCACCGTCCGCGCCGTCACACTGTCGCTCGCGATCTTCCCGCCACTGAACACCAACGTCCCTGTCCCAAACGCCGCATTGTCACCCACAAACACCGTCCCCGCACTCACCGCCGCTCCCCCGCTGAACGCATTCGCGCCCGACAACGTCAACTCACCCGTCCCATTCTTCACCAAACTCCCACTTCCGCTCATCAACCCACCATAAGTCGCATTCCCGCTTCCACTCAGCGTCAGCACATTCCCCTGCAAGTTCACCAATCCAGATCCCGACAACGTCGCGATCTCCTCGCTGCTCGCCAACTTCAACGTCCCGCCAGTGTTCACCGTCACCGCCATCCCATTCACCAACGCACTCCCCCCACTCAACGTCAACGTCCCCGCATCCACCACCGTCGCACCAAGGAACGTGTTCGCCCCAGACAACGTCAACTCGCCGACGCCAACCTTCGTCAAACCATCCGTCCCGCTCACCACACCACTCAGGGTCACTCCGCTGGGAACACTCAAGGTTGTCGCCGCCACCAACGCAGCCGCACCCGAGAACGTCAACGCTCCGTTGTTCGAACTGTCCCCAAGCGCCAACGATCCGCTCAATGTCATCGCATTCGCCACCGTACGTGCCGTCGCTCCGCCGCTCGCGATCTTCCCACCGCTGAACACCAACGTTCCCGTTCCAAACGCCGCGTCATCGCCCAACCACACCGTCCCACCACTCACGGTCGCTCCCCCACCAAACGTGTTCGCCCCATTCAACGTCAACGCCCCCGTCCCGCTCTTCACCAAACTCCCACTCCCGCTCATCAACCCGCTGTACACCGAGTTCGCCGAACCGTTGAGCGTCAACGTGTTCGCCTGGAGATTCACCGCACCCGCTCCCGCCAACGTCCCAATCTCCTCGCTGCTCGCCAACTTCAACGTCCCCCCCACATTCACCGTCACCGCCATGCTGTTCACCAACGCACTCCCCCCACTCAACGTCAACGTCCCCGCGTCCACCACCGTCACCCCGCTGAACGTGTTCGTCCCAGTGAGCGTCAACTCCGCCGTTCCCGCCTTCGTCAGATCGAACGCCCCACTCACCACCCCGCTCATCGTCACCCCACTCGCCACCGTCAACGTCGTCGCCGCA
>CAZAZT010000252.1:0-2892 GCA_964489645.1 uncultured Chthoniobacteraceae bacterium
ATGACTCCGCCCCTCCCATCGCACCACCCCACTAAAACTCCCTCCCGACGTGCTCTTGATCTGCAGCGCTCCGTTCCCCGCAAAAAACGCCTTCTGCTCGGTCGCCCCCGCCGCCCCAAGCACCCGGTCCCCCACCAACCCGAAGTACGCCCCCTCGCGCCCACCCCACGCGCTCATCATCCCCATCCACGTCACCATCAACGCCATCCATGTCCGCATCAAAATCTTCATGTCCGTCTCCGTGTGAACTCACCAACAAAACTTGGTTCAAACCACACCGCGAAAGAAAGTTCCATTCCACCTCAAACCCTCTAAACACCCACCCACCCAGAAGTCGCTAAGCCCTTGATGATGGCAAAGTGATCGCTCCGTCCATCTACGGCCACCGACGAAGCCTCAATCGCCCCCCTTCAACCGCCCCTCAGTCACCGCCCAATCGCTTCTCAAGCATCCGGTCGATGTACTTGGCGATCACCTCGAACTCCAGATTCACCCGCCTCCCCGCCGCACACCCACTCAAGTTGGTCACCGCTCTCGTGTGCGGGATGATGCACGCCTCCACCCATCCGTCCCCTTCCGCCGCCACCGTCAGACTGATCCCATCAATCGCGAGGGATCCCTTGTGAACCACCCACCGGCTGAACGCTCGGTCAAACTTCACCCGCAAACGCCAATCCTGACCGTCCGGCTCAAATCGCTCCACCACGCCCACCCCATCCACGTGCCCCTGCACGATGTGCCCCCCAAACCGTGAGTGCCCCGCCATCGCGCGCTCCAAGTTGACCGTGTCGCCACTCGCCAAATCCCCCAAGGCCGTGCACCGCAACGTCTCGTCCAACACGTCAAACGCTAAAAGCCCCCCCTCCGTCGCGCGGACAACCGTCAGACAAACCCCGTTCACCGAAACACTCTCGCCGATTGCGATGCCGGCAGCCGGATCGTAAGGGGTTGCCACCTCCAATCGGGTCATCCCACCACCACCCTGCAAAAGGACCACTTTCCCGCAATGCTCGATCAATCCCGTGAACATCCGCTCATCTCACCGTAAGACCATCCACCCTACCAGCCCAAGCACCGGCAAAAGGATCGGCACCGTGTACTTCAAAACGTACGCGCCAAACGAAGGGGTCGAGATCCCTTGCTGCTCACAGATCGCGCGCACCATCAAGTTCGGCCCATTCCCGATATAGGTCGCCGCACCAAAAAAGACCGCTCCCATCGAGATGCCGCGCAAAAGATCCGGATGCCGTTCAATGAACTGCGCCATCCCCCCCTGATCCTCCAATCCCACAGCCGACATCGCGCTCACCAAAAATGCCATGTACGTCGGCGCATTGTCCAAAACCCCAGACAGCATCCCCGCTGACCAGAACAACCCCAACGCCGTCGGCGCATCGCCGCCACCGCCAACGCTCTGACGCAAGATCTCCAAAGCCGGGACCATCGTCATGAAGATTCCCGCGAACAACCACGCCACCTCCCGCAAGGGCCCCCACGAAAAATGGTTCCCCTCATACAACTCTCGCGGAGTGCGCCACCACGCCAATCCGGCGCCCAAGCACATGACAGCCTCCCGAAACCCCGCCGGCAAAAACACCGCCCCCAAAATCAGGCCAATCGATAAAGCAGCCCACGCCCCGCTGAACTGCCACGTCTCAGGCTCGCCGTGCTGACTCAAAACACTCTTCGGCACCGATCGAAGGTTTCTGACGTCCATTGCGTAAAAGACCGCCAACAACAGCGTCACCATCAAGATCCACCCGCTGAAACACCCACGCGCCACCCACCAGAATGGCACTCCCTTGAGATACCCAAGAAACAAGGGCGGATCACCGATCGGCGTCAAACACCCCCCGACGTTGCTGATCACCAAGATGAAGAAAACGACATGAAAACCGGTCATCCGATACCGGTTCGTCCGGATCCATGGCCGGATCAACACCATCGACGCTCCGGTCGTTCCGATCACATTGGCCAAAACGGCACCGACCACCAAAAACGCGACGTTCGCCACGGGGGAAGATTCACCCCGCACCCGGATCAGGATCCCTCCCGAGGCCACGAAAAGGGAACCGACCAACGCGATGAACCCGAGGTACTCCTCCATCGCATGCCCGAAGGGAGCGAGCGAGCGTCCGGGCAAATACAGCAACACACTCAGGGTCGCTAACCCCACACTGACACGAGGATACATCCGCTCCCACCAATGCGGGAACATCCCAGAACCCGCCGCAATCCCCACCAACATCAACACGAATGGTAAAGCCATCCAGACCGGCACTCCCACTTCAGGACCCGCACTCATCGCCCCACGTTGACCAGCAAAAAAGGCACCGCCAAGCCTAACCCGAAGCACGTTCCCCTTGAGCCCGCACACGGAATCAGGAACCGTTGTCCGATGCACGTGCCGCTCCTGGACCTGCCGCTCCAATACAGGCCTCTCCGCGAACAGATCCTCGCCGAAATCGCCGAAGTCTGTGACTCGCAACAGCTCGTGCTCGGGAAAAAGACGGAGGATTTCGAAAAAGCCGTCTGCGTTGCCACCGGTGCACGCCACTGCATCGGCGTCTCCTCGGGGACCGCCGCGCAACCCATCCTCCTCATGGCGTTGGACATCAAGCCGGGGGACGTCGTCATCACCACCCCTTACACCTTCTTCGCCACCGCAGGTTGCATCGCCCGACTCGGCGCGCGCCCCGTCTTCGTCGATATCCAACCCGACACGTTCAACATCGACCCAGCCCAACTCGAGGCCGCTCTCAGACGTTACCCCCAAGCCAAAGCGGTCTGCCCCGTCCACCTCTTCGGGTGCTGCGCCGACATGGCCGCCATCCGCGCCATCTGCGCAAACCATGGCGTTCCAGTTCTCGAAGACGCCGCACAAGCTCTCGG
>CAZAZT010000253.1:0-2851 GCA_964489645.1 uncultured Chthoniobacteraceae bacterium
GGGTTGTTTTTTGGGCCGGGGGCTGGGCGATTGTGTCGGTTGTTGAGACGGTTTTATTTTCGTTGCAGGGTCATGAGGTGGAGCGGTTGCGGCGGGAGGGGGGGCGGTATGCGGAGCGATTGGCGGCGGTGTTGTTGAGTCCGCGTCGGTTGTTGGGTGCGGTATTGTGGGCGGATGTGGTGTTGAATGTGCCGTTAGCGGTGTTGTTGATGGGGTTGGTTTGGAGAGGGGTTTCGGGATGGGAGGCGGGGGTTTTGGGGGTGGCGGGGGTGTTTGTGGTGGTGGTTTTTTTGTGTGATTTGGTGCCGAAGTTGGCGGCGTTGGCGAATCCGTATCGGTTCATCCGGGTGGGGGTGTGGATGGCGAAGGGGTTGATGGGGGTATTTGGGGGGGTGACGGAGTGGGTGGAGGGGTGGAGTGAGCGGGTGGTGGGGTGGTTTTTGAAGAGGGGGCGGGAGGGGGGTGGGGAGGTTTTAAGTGAATCGGAGGTTGGGACGTTGTTGGAGATGGGGGCGGAGGCGGGGGCGTTGGAGGCTGGGGAGGGGGTTTTGGTGCGGAGTGTGTTACGGATGGGGGGGCTTTCGGTGCGGGATTGCATGGTTCCACGGGTGGACATGTTCGCGATTTCGGACGATTTGGAGGAGGGGGAGGTGCGGGAACGGTTGGTGGCGGCGGGTTATCGGCGGGTGCCGGTGTATGGGGATTCGCCGGATGAGGTGCTTGGGATTTTGGATGTGCCGACGTTTTTGGGTTCGCGGGGGATGCATTATACGGAGTTGTTGATTCCGCCGTCGTATGTTCCGGAGACGATGTCGGCGTTGGAGTTGTTGCAGGCGTTTTTGACCCGATCGCAGTCGATGGCGGTGGTGGTGGATGAGCATGGGGGGACGGAGGGGTTGGTGACGGAGCGGGGGTTGTTGGAGGAGGTGCTTGGGGATGCGATGCCGACGGGGGGTGAGGGGGTGCATTTGGAGCGGGTTGCGGGCGGGGGGTATCGGGTGGCTGGGCGGGTGCGGTTGGAGGAGTTGGCGGAGGTTGGGGTGGTTTTGGAGGGAGTGGAGGGGGTGGACACGGTGGGGGGATGGTTGTTCACACGGATCGGGAGTGTGCCGAGGCAGGGGACTCGGTGGCATTTTGGGGGGTGGCAGTTCTTGATCCGGCGTGCGGGGATGCGTCGGATTTTGGAGGTGGAGGTGCGGGCGGTTCGTGGAGAGGGGGTGCGGGGATGAGTTGGGTGGTGGTGGGGGTGTTATTGGGGGTGGCCTTTGTGTTTTCGGGGATTGAGGCGGGGTTGTTGTCGTTGAATCGGGTGCGGTTGCGGCATCTGATCAAGCGAGGGGATCGGAAGGCGTTGCTGTTGGAGGCGTTGTTAAGGGATGGGGAGCGGATGATGATCACGGTGTTAGTGGTGACGAATTGGGCGACGTTGGCGGCGTTGTTCCTTTCGACGCGGGAGTTGGTGGCGTGGTTGGGGGGGTGGGGTTTGGGGGTGTGGTTGGGGTTGGGGGTGGTGACGCGATTATTGGTGGTGGAGGTTTTTCCGAGGGTGTTGTTCCGGGGGATGGGGTATCGGGCGGTGGCGGTTTGGACGGTGCCGTTGTTGTGGGTGGACGGGGTATTGAGGCCGATGCACCGGTTTGGGAAATGGTTTTCCAGGAGGTTTTTCCGCAAGCGGTTGCCGACGGGTCATCGGCTCTTCGTTGGGCGCGAGGATTTCAAGTATTTGGCTTCATCGGGTGAGCGTGGGGGGGAGATTTCGCCGGAGGCTGCTGATTGGATCCGGAGGGTGATCGATTTTCGTTCGGTTCCTGTGGGGAGGTTGATGCGGGGGTTCGGGGGGGCGGTGATGGTTGGGGAGGACGTTTCGGTGGAGGCGTTGCGCGGGAGGGGGCGGAGGGAGCAGTGGGGGCGAGTGTTGAGGAGGGGGGCAGATGGGGTGGTTACGGGATGGGTGGATGTCGGGGACGTGATGCGGGGGGCTGGGGGAGTGGTGGAGCGGCGGGTTCTGCGCGCGTTGGTGACGGAGTCCGCGCTGCTGGTGTTGCGTCGGATGCGGAGTTTGGGGACACCGGTTGCGGTGGTGGTTGAGGATGGAGGTGGGGAGGTTGGGTATCTTTTTCGGGAGGATTTGGAGCGGGCGTTGTTGTTATCGGGAGGGGGTGGAGTGGAGGGAGGTGGGCGTGCGGTGTGAAACCGATAAGGGGCGCTTGCGGGATTGAGGTAGCGTGCGAGGATTGGGGGAGGTTTATGCGAAACGATTTCGGGTTTTTGCGCGTTCTGATTTTTGGATTGGTGGTGATGGGGTGCGGTTGCAAAAAGGTGTCATTGCCGGAGGCACCGGCGGTGGATGCTGGGGTCTCGGCGTCTGCGGAGGTGGTTCCTGCTGCGGAGGTACCGAAGCCGGTGGCTTCGGTGACGGGGCCGGACACGAAGGCGTCGGTGGTGGTGTTGTGTTACCACCGGTTTGAGGAGAAGCCGAAGGATTCGTTGGGTTTACAGCCTGCGGAGTTTGAGCGACAGATGGATGCGTTAGCGTCTCACGGGTTCAAGGTGATCCCGATGCGGGATTTCCTGTTGTGGCGGCGCGGTGAAAAATCTTTACCGGAGAAGAGCGTGTTGATCACGGTGGACGACGGTTTCCGTTCGGTTTACGAGGTGGCGTGGCCGATCCTGAAGGCGCGAGGCTACCCGTTCACGGTGTTCATCTACACGAACTACGTGAAGGGGCAGCCGAATGCAGGGGGGCAATCGTTGTCGTGGGGAGAGTTGGGCGAGATGCGGGATGCGGGTGTGGACATCCAGAGTCACACGGTGTCGCACAGCAACATGAAGTTGGAGAAGGGGAAATGGG
>CAZAZT010000254.1:0-2808 GCA_964489645.1 uncultured Chthoniobacteraceae bacterium
GATGTGGAGGCGGTTGGTTTCCATAATCTCTATCGTTGGTTTAGGTTTCGGTTCGGAAATACAAAGATGCTGGCAATGCTTGGCATCAGGAAATGCCCTAGGAAAACACCTGAGAGATTACACAGATTTTTCAGTGTAGGAACGAATTTCCACACGGGAAGTTACCGAGTGCAGAATCGGTAGGCGGATCAAATGGCGATGGGAGCCTTGATCGACGGGTGTGGGTCGTAGTTTTCCAATGAGAAGTCCTCGAACTTGAACTGGAAGATGTCGCGGACGTCTGGGTTGATCCGCATCGAAGGGAGTGGGCGGGGCGCCCGCGTGAGTTGGAGTTTGGCCTGTTCGAGATGGTTCTCGTAAAGGTGCAGGTCCCCGAAGGTGTGGACGAACTCGCCGGGAGCCAAGTCGCAGACTTGGGCCACCATCATGGTGAGGAGAGCGTAGGATGCGATGTTGAAGGGGACGCCGAGGAAAAGATCTGCGCTGCGTTGGTAGAGTTGGCAGCTGAGCCGTCCGTTGGCGACGTAGAATTGGAACAAGGCATGGCATGGAGGGAGCGCCATTTGACGGATCTCGCCGGGGTTCCAAGCGGACACGATGAGGCGTCGGCTGTCCGGTTGCGTTTTGATCATCTGCACGACCTCGGCGATCTGATTGACGTGGGTTCCGTCTGGGGCTTGCCAATCGGTCCATTGGGCCCCGTAAACGCGACCTAGGCTTCCGTCGGGTTTTGCCCATTCATCCCAGATGGTGACGCCCTTCTCTTGGAGGGATTTGACGTTGGTGTCTCCGCGAAGGAACCAGAGCAACTCGTGGATGATGCTTTTGAGGTGGAGCTTTTTGGTTGTGAGCAAGGGAAAGCCCTCTTGCAGATTGAACCGGACTTGCGCGCCAAACACGGAACGTGTGCCTGTACCGGTTCGATCCGATTTGACGTGTCCGTTGGCCAAGACGTGTTCGAGGAGGTCGAGATAAGTTTTCACGCGGCGGGGAGAGATTCAGTTGGAGGCTAGTTAAGGGGGAGAGCGGACAGAGCCCAAGCTCCAGATTTCTTCTGTTTCGCCTCCCTTTCAAGTTGGTGAAGCTTTTGGACCATGCGGTCCGCATCGGATCCGTCAGGGAGGTCGGTTTTCATCCCGTAAGTTCGAGCCAAGCCGTTTTGGACAAGCAGACAGCCCACATCTTTCCCATCGACCTCGATCAGAGCGTAGTGGCGGCCCAGTTTGCTTCGCCCTAAGGCGTCACGCCACCGGGTCCGGACGGTGATCGGTTTCCCGCGAAGGAGGGCGGAGGAGAAGGCGGCGGCTCGTTCGCCAAGGGCTGGGATCTGTTCTGGGCGGAGGTGGAAGAAAGCGGCTTGGGTGCGGATCCGGTCACTGAGAGAGCGATCGGTCTCAGGGGTATCAACAAAATATAATCGGAAGACGCGGTGAGTGCCGTCTGCGAGGATGTGGAAGCTGTCGCCGTCGTTCCAGGGATTTTCGAGCAAGGTGGCATTCCGGATTGTTTGCCATGAGGCTCCTTTTTCGGAGGGTGTGTGTGAGGTCTGCCCTTTGCTCCTCTGCGGGCGTGTCGTGTTTGTTGGAGGTGGCGAATCGTTCTGTTTCGCTGGGACGAGGGCTGCGAGGAGAGCTGCCAGCGCGGCGATGACGATTTTTCGGAGGATCCGTGGAGGAAGCGTTGGACGCATACCTTCAGAGGCTCAGGGAGACGCCGCGGAGTTCACGAGGCATCCGTCCAGGATACATAGATTGCGGTGACAAATCGCGGCGGCTTCTCGGCTGTGGGTCACCATGACGAGTGCGGTACCGTTTTCGCCGGTCAGCTCGGTGAGGAGATCGAGGATGGTTGCGCTGTTGCGTGAGTCGAGATTGCCTGTGGGTTCATCGGCGAGCAGCAGGCTTGGGTTGTGGATGAGGGCTCGGCCGATGGCTACGCGCTGCATTTCCCCTCCGGAAAGCTCGTGGGGCATGGATGCGGCCTTATTCGAGAGTCCTACACGAGCGAGGTATTTGGACGCGGCATCTTCTCGTTGTTGGCGTGGTGTTCCGAGGAGCATGAGCGGGAAGGCCACATTCTCGATCACGTTGAGGGTGGGGAGGAGATGGAAAAACTGGAAGATCGAGCCTGTGTGTTCGCGCATGGTGGCTGCGCGGCTTTCGAGAGAGAGGCCCGTCATTCGCGTACCTGCGATGCTCACCTGGCCGGAATCTGGGTTGATCAGTCCTGAAACGCAGTTGAGCAACGTGGATTTCCCGCTGCCTGATGGTCCGGTGAGAGCCAATCTTTCACCGCGATGCACATTGAGGGTGACCGAGTTCAGAACACGTTGTCCATTGAACGACTTGGAGAGGTCGGACACTTCAAGGACGGGACGAGTGTCGTGAGCGCCAGTGTTCATCGCAGGGACTTAGCGCCGAGCGGCGCTGTTGTCATGCACCTTGGGCGGGTGTGGCGACGGGGGTAAAGGGGACGCGAGGGGCGTCAGACCAAAGGTCCTCCAGTGCGAAGTGGCGGCGTTTTTCTTCGTTGAAAATGTGAACGACAACGTCGCCAAAGTCGGCCACGACCCAATGACTGAGCGGGAAACCATCCACGCGGAGCGGTGGAACTCCATGATCCTTTTTCATGGATTCTTGGAGCTCGTTGGCGATGGCTTTGAGGTGGGGCTCCGAGGTTCCGGAGCAGATGACGAAAAAGTCTGCAAACGTGGAGATCTTCCGCAGGTCGAGAATCACGATGTCGTCCGCTTTTTTGGAGTCTACGGCTTGGGCACAGAGGATGGCGACTTGGTCAGCCGATGGAGCT
>CAZAZT010000255.1:0-2727 GCA_964489645.1 uncultured Chthoniobacteraceae bacterium
ACCCAGAAGATTCCGCGACTGGAACGGAGTCACAGGTCCATGCTGCTGGGGATCACGAGCCTGCGTCTGTTGAGGCAGTGCAGGAAGCTTCTCCCGAACCCTTGCCGGAGGTTGAGACGCCCACTCCTGAGGTTCCACCTGTGAGCGCACCCACGCCGCGGCGGCGGTCGCCTCGCTCCTCATCCTCCAGTTAGTCAACTGGGGGGCGCTAGTGACTCCCTGAACTCAAACTTTTGGCCCGAGAGGTTTTTTCCACGGCCGTCGTTGCGTCGTGTTTTCGCCGCGAAAGAGCGCACCCATGGAAGCGCGAGGAGAACGCACGGAGGAAAGAGCCTCTTGCGAGCACGGAACGTCTCCGGAGGATGTACCTTCCGACTAGTCGCGGCGACTGAGCTTGGCGAGGAGACGGAGAATCTCGAGATAGAGCCACACAAGGGTTACCAACAGGCCAAAGGCCGAGTACCACTCCATATATTTTGGAGCCCCTTGTTGCGCCCCTTGTTCGATGTTCGCAAAATCACCGACCAAGTTCAGGGCGGCGAGGATGACAACGAACGCGCTGAACCCGATGCCGATAGGCCCCGAATCATGGATGAACGGGACCCGCACATGGAAGAAACCAAGGATGAAAGTGAGCAAGTAGGTGATCGCAACACCAGCCGTCGCGACGAACAGGAACCGAGACAATCCGCGGCTCATCCGGATGATTCCCAAGGAATACAATCCGAGCATTCCGAACAACGTCCCAAACGTGAGCATCACGGCTTGAAGGATGATCCCCTCGTAAACGCGCCCGTACATGTAGCTGACTCCACCGAGGAATAGGCCCTCCAGCACGGCATACAACGGCGCCGTGACCGGTGTGCTCGTAGGTATGAAGGAGGCGATCATCGCGACGATGAAGCCGCCAATGCCGGTTAATGCCAGAAACCCGTTCGATACCGCCGCCTCGCGGTACGTGAACATGGCTGCTGCAAACGTCAAACCCACGAGCACCATGGACTTGTTCACGGCGCCATCGATGGTCATCGCAGCTCCTGAACGGATGGTGTTGGTGAACTTGCTCTCTGAGAGGAGGGGATTCGACATAGTTTGCGGAGTTGTAGTTCCTGAACAAGAGGAGCATATCCGCTTTTACCCACCATGGCCAATCGAAATGAAGTTCCCGGGGACGCTCCGTCTCCCCTCGAGCTTGCCCGCTTTTGGATGCCCTCGCGGGCGGTTTGAGACGAAACGTCCTCGAAAGGCTTTGCTGCGCCGCAAAAAAGCCACCGCGACGCCCCGTCAATGCATCTCGTAGAGAGCTTCTATCAAGGCCATCGCGCGCCGATTCGGGAGGACTCCTGCCTCCATCTGGTTCATCACGTAGGCGAAACCGATCCCTCGGTCGGGGTCCGCGAAAGCGATGCTTCCCCCTGCTCCGGGATGACCGAATGCGTGGGCCGAAGGCCCGAACGTACTGCGAAGTTTGACGCCATCCGCATCCACCGGATCTTTCATGAAACCCAAGGTGAAGGCGGTCGGCATGAGAAGCACGCGATCTGGACCATTCGCCTGCGGAGCAGGATCCGCCAAGATCCGCAGCGCCCAGAGAGGCAACCCGGTTCGCGCGGTCGATCCATTCCTCACGTCCGTTGCGAGCAGCCCATAAAAGGTCGCCAACGATTCGGCGGTGCCAATCCCCCCGAAGGCTGGTAACTCAGCCGCTCGTGCCTCAGCCGTGTTCATCGAAAGGGCTGAATGAAGTCCGCGGGGCGTGGCGAAGGAAAGGGAGGTCAGCGTTCCTGGCGTCATGAACGCGCGGAAGAAAGGGTCCTCTTTACTCATCGCCGTGCGCGGAGCGATCATGGATGCCGCGCGCGCATGGAGTTCCGTAGGCAACCCAATGTAGAACGCCAGCCCGAGAGGCCGCGCGAAATGCTCTGCCCAGTACTGGCCAAGGCTCATCTTCCCAGCGACTCGGCGAGTGATCTCGTCCAATAAGTAACCGAACGTTCGGGGATGATAGCCATGGCTTCGATCCGTCCACCACGGTTTAGCCTTCGCGAGCGCTCGGACCACCGCTGCGTGATCAAAGACGTCTGGAGGTATGGGTAGACCCGGCAACGCGGTGCGGTGCGTCAATAGGTCGTCCAATGTCAGATCCTTCTTCCCTTCCACGCCGAATTCCGGCCAAAAGCTCGAGATCTTCCGGGAAAGGTCGATCTGTTGACGACCAAGCAGGTGCAGGAATGCGGCCACAGCCGGACCTTTGGTTGCAGACCATACGAGTGCCAAGGTATCGGATGTCCAAAGGGGTGACTTAGAATCCGCACCACTGCGACCGATGTTGAAACTGGCGCACCGGTCTTGATACCAGATGCTGAAGCCGGCTCCCACTTCACCGCGCGACACAAGGTTCTCTTCGAGGACTTTCGCTAATCGGAAGCGGGTGGCTTCGAGGGAGAACTTTTGGGTGGCGGTTTGCACAGGATTCAGAGGTCTGCCGAGGTGAGATGATGAGGGTTCCGGGGAGGGAACGTTCTCAGTGGCTACCCGACATGGATTCGAACCATGACTAGGGGAGTCAAAGTCCCCTGTGCTACCGTTACACCATCGGGTAAAACTGACCTTCACTGACACCGACCTTCATGCACCTTTCTTTCGTCACGGAAGTTATGAAAGAGGTCCAATCCGGAGGTCATTCCGGCCGCGCCACCGCGGACGAATCCGGTCCGGAGACCAGAC
>CAZAZT010000256.1:0-2721 GCA_964489645.1 uncultured Chthoniobacteraceae bacterium
TCCATCACGAAGATCGGGAGCGGCACCACGACGTTGACCGGGCTGAACACCTATGCGGGGGTGCCGAACCTCAATGGGGGCCTCGTGAATGTCTCTGCGTTGACGAACTTGGTTCCGGTGACCACCACGACCATCAACTTCGGCGGGGGAGGGATCCAGTTCGGTTCGGCATTCGACCCGTCCTCGAAAACGCTCGTGTTCAATGCCGGAGGTGCGGTCTTTGACACGGCGGGCAACTTCCTCTCCTTTGCCTCTCCAGTGGGAGGTGGCGGAGTGGGTGGGTTGACCAAGGCTGGCGCGGGGTTGTTGGTCCTTCCGGTGGCTAACGCGTTCAGCGGAGATTCAGCGGTGACGGCGGGTGGGTTGGTCGCAGATCATGTGGGCGCCTTGGGGACTGGGCCGACCGCCGTGGTCTCAGCCGTCGGCGGAGCACTGATCATCCGCAACGGGTTAGATTTCGGGACCAAGGGATTGGCGCTTTCTGGAACGGGGAGCTCTGCCGCCATGCCCGGAGCCTTGGTGAACATCGCTGGGACGACCACCTTTGGGGGAAGCGTGTCCCTCGCAGGGGCGGCCACGATTTTCTCGGCCGCAGGATCGCTCAACCTTTCAGGGACCACCGCGGTGACCGGCGCTTACGATCTGACGTTGGGTGGAGCGGGGAATGGGAATTTGGCTGGGGGGTTCCAGACGGCGGGTGGAGGGTTGATCAAGAGCGGAACGGGCACATGGAACCTGACGGGGAGTGGAGGGACGAATACGGGCTCGCTGGTGATGCGGGATGGAACATTGAATGTGACGGGAGGCGCATTCGGTTCCCTCTCGTCGACCGTTTTTGGGGGCGGCCAACTGAATCTTGTCTCGGGCAACCAGACCTTCGGGGATGCCACGCTGGTATCTGGCACGGCTTCGCGTGTCACGGTGGGATCGGGGGCGGTGTTCACGCTCGGATCGTCTCCGATCACGAGAGGTGCGGGCTCTGTGCTCGCCTTTGACACCTCTGCAGGTGGGGGTGCTTCGATCGCTTCAGCCATGGCGCCACGGGTGTTGGGCTTCGCTTCGGTGACGGATGCGACGGGGACCGGGCTTGCCTACGCGGATGGATCCAACATTGTGCGGTTGAACAGTTTCACGACATTGACGGACTCCAGCGCGGAGGCGTCGACGAACTATTCCACGGCGGGGATGGCTTCGAACCCCCTGTGGTGGAGCAACGGCGTCGCAGCGCGTTCGGTCGGGTCCTTGACGTTTGATGCTTCGGCGGGAAATCAGGTCGTCCACTTGGGAGCGGTGGGGAATGTGTTGACCTTGTCGGGAGGCGCGATCCAGAAGGTTGGAGCGAACGATGCGACGTTGGCGGGTGGGCAGTTAGGGATCGCGAACAGCGATGTCATCATCCAGCAGAACGGGACGGGGGTGCTGAATGTGAACTCGGCGTTCGGTGGCGGCTCGGGAGGTTTGATCAAGCTGGGCGGCGGTACCGTGCAACTGACGGGAGGGTTCAGTACCGTGGCGGCGACGTTGAACGGGACGACGGTGGTGACGGTCCCAGATGGTTCTGTATTGGCTGTTGGTCAGGCGGTTACGGGGGGCGGCATAGCACCGGGGACCACCGTGACGGCGATCAACGGGAACACGGTCACGCTCTCCGCCGTGGCTTCGGGGGCGGGGACGAGCACGTTGACATTCGGGACGGGGAATAACTACACGGGGGCGACGTACATCGGCGGCGGGATTTTGAGGGCGGGGATGCCGACAATCCGGTCGGCCGGTGTCCTGGGTTCGAATGTGGCTGCACCGCCGATATTCTCAGGGCCGGTTGGTCCCACCTCTGGGTTGGTTTTGGCGAATGCGGCGGGAGCGGCCTTTGATCTGAATGGGAACGATGTGGTGGTGGGGAGTCTGTCGGGGGGTGGGGCGTTGGGCGGGAATGTTTCGTTGAGCAATGGGGCGATGCTGACGGTTGGGGGCCCGAACTGGCAGACGAACATGTCTGGATTGGGAACGCGCACGGTCTTCGGGGGTCAGATCACGGGGACGGGAGGGTTGACGATCACGGGGGGCGTTGGGTTGACGCTGACGAATGCGGCGAACACGTTCTCGGGACCGATCACCATCACGAACGGGAGTCTGGTGGTGAGTGATCCGGGGCAACTTGGGACCGGCAATGCTCCCATCTCTGTGATGGGGATCTCATCCTCGGCGCCTCTTCAACCCTCTGGCACGTTGGTCCTGCAGGGAGGAACAGCTGGGATGACCATCAATCGCGCGATCTCACTCTCTGGCCGTGGGTATGGTTTCAACAACAACGCGGCGGTTCTAAGCATTGGGTCGAACACGTTTGGTGGCGTAATCACGGGGGCGACAGGCAACGCGGAGAATCGGATGGTCTTTGCATCTGGTAATACCACTTTTGGAGTGGGGTCTGTGGTCAACTTGGGCGCCCCGGGCGGGACGGGAATCTTGTTCACTGGGGATGGGAATCAGTTCGTGAACGGTTTGCTGACGGGTGGGAACTCGGGGGCACCCGGATTTTTTCGCTTTGTGGGCGGAACAACCGTCCTCACGAACTGGAATAACAATGCGATTGCGACCCTTCGCGCGGATGCAGGTGCCTTCAGGCTTTCTCATGGAGCAGTACTCGGATGGGATCCTTCGGGGGCGCAGTTAAGGGGTAGCGGGGGCACATTTGAGTTACGCACGGACGTGCCCAGTTCATTT
>CAZAZT010000257.1:0-2666 GCA_964489645.1 uncultured Chthoniobacteraceae bacterium
GGCAGGTCGGTGCCGTTTTTCTGCCACTGGTACCTAAGGTTTGAGCCTGCTGCATTGACCGTCCATACGCGAGAGCCGCCGAGGTTGATGCCGGAGACGGGTTCCGAGGATGGTTGCCGGATGATTTCCGTTGGATCGTTGACGGTCACTGTGGCCTTTGCGGTGACTTGAAGTGGCGCACCGGTCCCTCCGTAGCGGGTTGAGGAGTTGATGACGACGGAGTAGGTCCCTTCGGTCTCTTTGTTGATAGCCTGAGCCACCTTGTAGGTGGAGCTTTTTGCGCCGGATATGGCGACTCCGTTCAGGTACCACTGGTAGGCGATGTCTTTGCCGAGAGCGGTCACGCTGAGATCGAACGGTTGATTGGGGTTGACCGTGATGTTCGATGGGGAGGAGACGATGCGAGGCACATCGTTCACTTGCAGGGTGATGGGTGCTGCCTTGAGCACTCCGGCTTCGCTGTAGGCTTCGATTCGGTAAACGCCTTCATCCGATTCGGATGCTTGGTTGATGAAGAGGTTACGACCGAATGCGCCGGGGATTTCCACGTCGTTCTTGAACCATTGGTAGTAGAAGGTTTGCCCTGCGGGTGGAGTACTGATCCGAGGTTCTATGCGGAACGATTCCAAGGGGTCCTTCTCCACGAGGGTGAGTGGTGTTCCGATCTCTTTCGGTATGGCGACAACGGCGAGGCTGATATCTTCACTGACGACAGAGGCTTTAGGGGAATCCGTTCTCACTTCCACGCGATAGACTCCCGCATCGGACTCCGATATCGAAGGGAATGTCAGGGAGCTCGAGGTGGTCTGCCTGAACACACTGAATGTTTTGGGGTCACTGGAAGAGAGTTTTGACCAAACGTAGGTTGCGTTGGTTCCGCGCGATGTGAGGTTCACCGAGAAGGGCTTCGTTTCGACTGCCAGCACGCTGGTTGGCTGCAAATCGATTTTCGCAGGCGCGTTGACAGTGAGTTTGACTCGCGCTGACGTGAGGCGTGACGCGTCGTCCTGAACGGGTTGGTCGAAGACCTCAACGAAGTACTCGCCTGCATCACTTTCGCTCACGCCAGACAGCACGAGGTCAGGGGAGGTGGCGACGGTTGGACGGAAGAACACGCTGGCGGATGCGGGCAGTCCGATAGTGCCTTCTTTGTTCCGAGCGAGTTCGCCTTCGATCCGGATTTCTGGTGCGGCGGTGTAGCCCGAACCTGAGTTCGTGATTTGAATTGCGGCGACCGAGAAAGTCTCCCCTGATGCGTCGGGCACCACGATGGCCTCCGCTGTCGCTCCCGTTCCTGCACCATTCGCTACGATCGTGATTTTGGGAGTGGCGATGTAGCCCGAGCCCGATTGGTCGACGTTGATCGAGGAGAGGCCTCCATTGCCGATGCCCATGACGCCTGAGTCTTTTCTCCAACGGTAATAGAGGGGAGATTTCGAGCCATCTGTACGAATTGCATCCACGGTTAGCGTAGCCGTTTGGCCGGGATTGACTGAAACCGCCTCGGGTTGTTTGCGGATCCGGATGGAGTCGATGGTCCAAAGCTTGAGTTCGCTCAACTCTGGTTGATTTGTGGTGCCGCTGAACTTGATCTTGTATCGGCCCTCGGTGGAAGGTCCTGCAACCAAGGTAAGGGATGATTTCGTCTCGTTTGGAAGGTCAACGTAAGACTTGGTTGTGTTCGACCACTTGGACCACTGATAGGTGAGTCCTGTTCCCGTGGCCTCCGTGGAGAAGACGACTTTAGAGCCACCGTTAACCCCCTGCGATGCTGGGATTTTTTGGATTGAAACGGGCTCGTTCACCGCGACGTTCACTGAGTCGAGCGTCCTTTCATCGACGAGCAGGCCGTCGAGTTTCGTGGAGATGATGACGTCATAAACGCCGCCTTCCGCACGACCGAGAGAGTCAAAATCCAAAGTTGCTGTCGTTGCGGAGGTAGCGAGGATTTTCCGTCCATTGACCCGCCATTGGTATTCGACCTGGAAGTCTGAAGCGACGACGTCGACTGACAGTTTGAATTTGACTGGTTTATCGAGACTCGACGGGTTCTCGGTGATTTGCTTTGCGGGCGAGCGCTTGTCACCATTAACGATTGCGTAAATGGCGGAGTAGGTTGCTGCTGGCTTGACGGTGAGTTTTGCGGAGCGGGAGATGACCTTGCCGACCACGTTTCGCACGGTGACTGAATAGTCGCCGGAATCCGAGATCCTCGCCTTCGTGATGGCGTAGGAACTTGAGCGTGCACCGGGGATGATCTCGTTGTTCTTGAACCATTGATAAGTGATCGGGACGGCTTTGGTTGAAGTGCCGGATACTTGAGATGAAAGGACGACATCTTTGCCTTCGAACACGGCCTGATCAGCTGGTTCGGTGAGGAAAGACACTGGTTTGTTCACCAGCAAGTTTGCCACGTTCGAGGTGATTTTGGTGGGGCCTCGGGTGATGACTGCGAAGTACAGTCCGGCATCGCTCACTTGCACTTGTGGGATTGCCAATGTGGTTGCGGACGCTCCGACCACGGGTTCTGTTGTTTTTCCAGAGGTGCGGTACCATTGCACTTTTTCCGAGCCGGTTGCGCCAATCAGGGTGAAGCCAGCGGAGAAAATCTCACCGGGGTTGAGATTGGTCATTGATGGAGGCTGAGTGCCGATTCGCAATGATTC
>CAZAZT010000258.1:0-2526 GCA_964489645.1 uncultured Chthoniobacteraceae bacterium
CCCCCCCCCCCCCCCCCCCCCCCCCCCCCCCCCCCCCCGGGGGGGGGGGGGGGGGTGTGTTTGGGGGGGGGGGGGGGGGGGGGGGGGGGGGGGGGGGGGGGGGGGGGCGGGGGCGTCCCGTTCGGGGGGGGGGGGGGGGCGGTTCGTTGAGATGGTCCGAGAAGCGCAGGAGTTCATTGCGGCAGGGGACATTTATCAGGTGAACTTGGCGCATCCGTTTGTTGCGGAGGGGGTGCGGTTGGAGCCTTGGTCGGTTTATGAGCAGCTACGAAGTGTGTCCCCTTCTGGGTACGCGGCGTTTGTTCGGCAGGTGGGGGGTTGTGTTCTTTCGTCTTCGCCGGAGTTGTTCTTGCGCATTTCGGGACGTGACGTTGAGACGCGACCGATCAAGGGTACGCGACCGAGGATGGGGGATGCGGATGCGGATGCGCGATCGGCGTATGAGTTGGTGAGTTCGGAGAAGGAGCGTGCGGAGTTGGTGATGATCACTGATTTGGAGCGAAATGATCTCGGGAGTGTGTGTGAATGGGGGTCGGTCACGGTTCCGGAGATGTTGCGGCTTGAGCGTTACCAGCAGGTTTTCCATCTGGTTTCGACGGTGCGCGGGACGTTGCGAGAGGGTATGGATCCGGTTTCCGCTTTTGCGGCCTGTTTTCCTGGGGGATCCATCACGGGTGCGCCAAAGAAGCGTGCACGGGAGATCATCAGCCAGCTAGAACCGTATCCTCGGGGGATGTACACGGGTGCGGTGGGGTGGTGGGGATTTGGAGGGGAGAGTCAGTTCAACATCGCGATCCGGACGATGGTTGCGGGCGACGATGGTGGATGGAGTTTCCACGTGGGTGCGGGGATTGTTGCGGATTCGATCCCTGAGCGAGAATGGGAGGAGACGCTTCACAAGGCGGCGGGTTTGTTGGCGGCGGTGGGTCAAGCGGGCCGCGCGGTGCCTGTGGAGGTGGTTGGGTTTAGGTGACGCGGAGGATCCTGTCTTTATGGCGAGGGAGGGATCCGTTTTCGGCTTCGACCGGCGGAGCGCGCTCTGGAAGCTCCCAGATTCTCTACCAACATAGGAATGGAGGGCACGGTTGAAGTTTGATACGCATCAACCATGAAATGTCTCCTTTCGATATTAAGTGTGATGGTTTCGATGAGCATTTTTGGGGCTTCGCCAGTGCGGATTGATGGAGATGTTCAGGTTGTCAGGACCCAAAACTCCTTTGGCTCTGACGGTGGAAAGGGTGCGAACCGTGTGAGCAATGAGCAGACTCATTTGGAGCTCAAAGTGAGGAATCTGACCGAGTCGGATGAGAAGGTGGAAGTGCGGTGGTGGCTTTTTGAGAGGGGGATTGGATCAACCGCGAGTGGGTTGCGGGTCGCCGAGGGGGGGAGCAAAGAAATCAAGGTTTCAGCTCGGCAGGCAGCCGATTTCAAGTCAGGCGGGCACAACTTCCATCGAGAAGAGGCGAAGTCGCAGGCGTTCCATCCGAGGCAAAATCTTTCCCTGAAGGAGAGGCAAGAGTTCGGCAAGCACACAGGTGGGGTCAAGTACGCAGGGTATGGCGTACAACTGATCAGTGGAGGGCAGGTGCTTGATAGCAAGTTCAGCGCGGATGACCTGGCGGCGCATGTCGGGGCATCGCGAAATACGCCAGGGAAGAAATCGGCAGGTCCCAAAAAAAAGTAGATCTCGGACTCGATCGCAGTGGCGATGAGTTCACTGAACTGCGTGTGCGTTAAATGTTAGAAATGCTGGTCATCTGTGTCGTTTTAAGTCCTTGCTTAAGGTCGTTGTAGCGGTTCAGTATTTAATAGATGAGAAGGTTTTTGGCCGCAGTCACAGTTCTGGCTTCAGCCAGTGCTTTTGGATTCTCGGAGGTCAAGATTGCGGAGGATGTCAAAGTTTTGAGGGGTTCGCACTCGGTTCAGTCCAATAGAGGCTTGGGCGCCAATCGGATCACACACGAAAACGTCCATCTCGAGGTGAAGCTGAAGAGTTACGTTGATTTGGACACAAAGGTGGAGGTGCGCTGGTGGCTGTTTGAGCGAGGAGTTGGCGCAAGCGAGAAATCGTTGCGGGTTGTGGGCGGGGGCGGCAGCAATGTTGATGTTCGAGCGAGGAAGACTGCCTCTTTTAGGTCCGGCGGACACGATTTCAACCGATCGGAAGCGCAGTCACAGGCGTTTCTTCCGGGAGCCCGTTTGACCTTGGGCGAAATCGAGAGGTACGGGAAATACTCTGAGGGAGTCAAGTTTGCGGGGTATGGAGTCCAGTTGCTCAAGGGGGGCCAAGTGCTCGATAGCAAGTTCAGCGCGGACAATCTTGCCGCACACGTGGGGGCATCAGGGGTGAAGGCGGGCTGGAGATTTGGTCCGCCGCCGACACCTCCACCACCTTCTCGAAAGGGAAAGGGTTGAGGAAAGCCTCGGAGTGGCGGCATGTTCCGGCGAGAATCCGCGGTGCAGGCAACCGCTGGGCATGGGGGCTGTTCAAGGGTTTTTCTCAGCCCGCGCCAGACTGCGAGGCCC
>CAZAZT010000259.1:0-2524 GCA_964489645.1 uncultured Chthoniobacteraceae bacterium
GCGGGATGTGGTGTTCATCAATCACGAGTGGGATAATCCGGCGAAGTTGCGTCGGATCGGGACGATCTCTTCGGAGGAGATCCGGGAGTTGAGCGATGGGTTATTTGCGATGGAGGTGCCGGTTGAGATCAACTCGACGGTTTTCGATTATGACGAGTTGGTGATTTGCGGGCCGGTGTTCCCGCATGAGGTGGTGGGGTTTTCTGGGGGGAACAAGTACCTGTTCCCTGGGATTGGTGGACCGGAGATCCTGAACTTTTTCCATTGGCTGGGAGCCGTGGTTACGAATCCGTTGATCATCGGGAACAAGTGGACTCCGGTTCGGAAGGTGGTGGATCGAGCGGGGGCGATTGTGCCGGTGCCGAAGCGTTGCATTGCGATGGTGGTGGAGCGGCATGACCTTTCGGGTCTTTTCATCGGGACGCCGGAAGGGGCTTGGGATGCGGCGAGCGAGTTGTCGAGACAGTTGCACATCGAGTACAAGGACCGTCCGTTCCATACGGTATTATCCTGTGCTCCAGCGATGTACGATGAGCTGTGGGTGGGTGGAAAATGCATGTACAAGTTGGAGCCGGTGGTGGCGGATGGAGGGGAGTTGATCATCTATGCGCCGCACATCCGTGAGATCTCATTGACGCATGGGCGGGTGATCCGGGAGGTGGGTTATCATTGCCGCGATTACTTCCTGAAGCAGTGGGACCGTTTCAAACACCATCCGTGGGGCGTGATTGCCCATTCGACGCATGTACGTGGGATTGGGACATTTGAGGGGGGGGTGGAGAAGTGCCGTGTTCGGGTGACTTTGGCGACGGGCATTCCCGAGTCGGTGTGTCGCGAGATCAAATTGGGTTATCGTGATCCTGCGTCGATCCGGGTGGAGGATTACGTGGGGCGGGAGGACGAGGGGATCCTTCATGTACCGAAGGCGGGAGAGATGTTGTACCATTTGCGGGAGCGTCCGCATTGGGCTCGTGAGATGTGAGTGATTTTGGGGGTGCTATGGATTTTGATTCGTTCCAGTACGTGATCGAGAACACGACGGTGATCCGGGCGCCGGAGCGTCGGATCGAGACGTTCGGGAGCACGCGGTTCCGGTTCTATCTGGTGTCGGAGCTGATGGATTCGGTGAATCAGGTGCGGGTGCGTGATGGTTGGTTACATGCGGAGCGGCCGCAGATCATCACGCCGGGGATGATCCGGCACATGGCGTTGGAAGGGTTTGGGGAGAAGGCGGGAGCGTTCATGGATTGGTTGGGGGAGAACGCGCGGCATCTTGCGATTTTGAAGTACGGGTTCCAGTTCCGGAAAACGGATCTTCGCGAGGAGGTTGTGCACAATCCGATCGAGGAGGTGATCGATCGGTTGCAAGGGATTGTGGATCATTCTGAGGATCCGTTGAGCACGATCATCCAGGGGATTGACGAGGGTTGGGAGGTGAGTTTGTTGAAGTTCACGGCGGATCTGATCCAGGAATCTGCGGGCGACAATCTGGGTGATTTTCGTCGGCGCGGCCTGTTTTGATGTGGGGAAGAGGAGGCGGGGCTATGGGTTTTTTCGCGAGATCTCTGGTGGTGGTCGGGTTGGCTGTGACGGTGATTGGAGGGGGTGGTTATGCGACGTATCGGTTGTACATCCTTCCGGAGATCCGACTGAAAGAGGATATCGCGAAGGGGCCGCCTCCACTGGAAGCGCCTCCGGATGAGGGGTTACCGCATTTCCTTCGTTGCGAGGAGGTGGAGCGGAACTCGGGGGCGACGGTTGCTCGGAAGGCCTATGCGGAGTTCCTGGTGTTGTATCCGGAGTCGGGGAAGGTGGATGAGGTGCGTACGCGGTTGGGGCGATTGAACGTTCGCCATTGGTTATCGGCACAGCCGGGTCCGGAGAAGACGGTGTACACGGTTCAGTCTGGGGATGTTCTGAAGCGGGTGGCATCGCGATTGGAGTCGACGGTGGAGTTGATCTATGAGGCGAACCGGTTGCATTCCTTGGTGTTGCAGAAGGGGCAGCGATTGGTTGTTCCGCAGGGCGGTTTCAGTGCGAAGGTGGACCGGAAGGCGCAGAGGGTCTTGGTGTTCCGGCGCGGCGTGTTTTTTTGTCAGTATCCAATCCGTGTTCTGGTGGGGCCGGTTGGGAAGCCGGTGAAGGCGGGGAGTGCGGCGATCCGGGGGAAGGTCACGGAGGGGTTTGGTTGGCGGGAGAATGTGAGGGTGGGGTTTTTGGAGAAAGGGTATCGGGATCAGGGGGTGATCCCGTGGTTGGCGGTGAATCCTGCGGGGCACACGGTTTTTGCGGATGTGCAGGATGCGCCGGAGAACGCGCGTCCGGCGTCGGGGTACGGATTGGAGGTTGAGCATGTGCGCGAGTTGTCGGCTTTGTTGCGGCGCGGCGACGAGGTGTTGGTCCAATGAGGGGGGGATGTCGGGAGAATCGGGGTTTGCCCTTTTTCGCAAAAAAACGGAGGTTTGAACGGGAACATGAAGATACAGCCGCTCGAGTTTGAGAAACCGGTATTGGAGTTGGAGCA
>CAZAZT010000260.1:0-2512 GCA_964489645.1 uncultured Chthoniobacteraceae bacterium
GCCGTAAGATGCGTGCCAACGATTTCTTTCAAAGTCAGTGAGGAGGAGGAGCGGACGATCTGCGCTCGCGCTCGACGGGAGCATCTTACCGTCTCGGAATTTCTCCGGCGTCAGGCGGTGGCTCTGTTTAAGCCGCCCACCGTTATCGAGCGTGTAAAATGCCCGCTGACTGGAGCCATCATCTTTGGCGGAGCTGAGGATCTTCCACTGCTCACGGTGGATTCTACGCGGGAAATGTTGGGTGATTTTCCCTAGCCTCCATGAAGCATCTCCTGGACGTGAACGTACTCGTGGCTTGGGGGTGGAGGGATTATGCGGATCATGATTGCGTTGTGCGATGGATCGCTGAGCAGAAATCAGCTCAAGGAGGGAAACTATTTACATCGCCTATTCCCGAAATGGGCTTTGTCCGGGTTTCCGTGCAGCGTTCATCTGGGCGGATTTCGGTGCAGGAAGCGGCAGAGGTGCTCCGAGGAATGTTGAAATCCCTCGGTCCGCGTCATGAGTTTCTTCCGGATGATCTCGGTGGAATGGAGTGGCCGGATTGGCGTGGCTCCGCCGTCCGCGCCACTGACGCCCATCTCCTCCTGCTTGCCCGGCGGCACGGACTTGAGCTTGCCACTCTCGATGCGGGCATTCCCGGGGCCAAACTTCTGACGTAGTCCGATATTTTGAAAAACAAGAAGGGGGCCCGAGAAAATGTCTTATCCCCTCAGATTAAATGATAGCCCACCCTGGAATGCTCCCCAGTTGAGTTCTTGTAGAAGGGTTCTCACGCAACGTGGCAGAGGAAGCGGCTGAATCCTTCATTGCACCCAGATTTCCTCGGTCCCACGTGGCCCCCGCTCGTTTGCTTCCCCACTCTGTGCAAAGAGGAGTTGCTCCTGCTTCCATGGCGACCGATTCGGCAACAGCATGATTTCGGTGATTCGAGTTCTGGATACGCTGCTCAGCCGGACCAAGTCTGCGCGGTCTCGCACCGCGCCCTGCCGGATCAGACGCTCAAAATGGGGGATAACCACTCCGCCGACGGTGTCATTTCAGCAGCAGGCTGATTGCGATCGCAACCACCACTGCGATGAATACAGGCCGGATCAACACCGCTCCCTTCCGAACCGCCAGCCCACTTCCCAACCGCGCCCCAACCACCTGGCCAACGATCATCGCACCTGCGCAATCCCATCGGACTTGCCCTGCAAACAGAAAAACCGTGAGCGAAACCAGGTTGCTCACCAAATTCAGAACCTTCGTGGCCGCCGTCGCCGGCATGAGTTCAAATCCCTGCCACGCCACCCAAGCCACCGTCCAAAAAGCTCCCGTTCCGGGGCCAAAGAATCCGTCGTAAAAACCAAGCACTCCCCCAGCGATCACACAAAATCCTCGGCTACACGCCCGTTCCTGTGGCGCGCGCTCAAAGGCGATGCCTCGGGCGCTTTGACCGCTTCCCGTCTCAATCGTGACGTCGTTCGGAGCCGACAACACACCTGTTGATGTCGCACGTCTGCGTCGCCATCCAGTGAGCTTTGGGCCGACCACCATGTAAACGGCGACGAGTATCAGAAGAACTGGGACCATCCGGCGCAATGCGTCGTCGGGCATGCGCCCCACACTCCAAGCCCCTATCGCTGCGGAGATCGCCGTGCAGAAGCACACCCAAAAAATCTCGGACCACTCAACGAGCCCCGCTCGCCCATACTGCACGACAGCTACCGTGGTTCCCACAGAGCTCTGCAGTTTGTTTGTTCCCAATGCGACATGCGTGGGTAACCCCACGTGGATCAGCGCTGGAACGGTGATCATCCCCCCCCCGCCCGCGATGGCATCCACAAAGCCGGCCACCAACCCTGCGACGCCGAGCAACCCGTATGATTGAAGCTCCATCACACCAACTTAAACAGACACACCCACCTCAGCGAATCCTCGACGCGAGAATCTCTTTTCAGATCTGACTCCACGCGCCTTGCGACCAAGACCAGTGAAAAAAGAATCAGGATCTGATGACCTCACCCGCGTGCACCCACTCGCGCACCTGAGCGCCGCATCCGCTCGACGAACGGAATCCACCAATCAAGCACTCAACGACAACTCGCTGCCCGCGACCTCGTGCGCCACCCGAATGGCCACCGTGTTCATCCGAAGAGCGTACACAGCCCCCATCAGGTTCACCGCATCCGCGACAAGGCTCGCAGCCACCTCACCCGGGCGAGGCGCGCTCACCCGAGTTGTCGCACGGACTCCTCCTCCCGCACTCTCCGAAAACGCCGCTTCTGCCCGACTAACCCCAGCGTCCGAAGCCGCCGCAACGTTCGCAATATTTAGCGACGCGGCTGAAAGTTGCCGCACGGCAGCATCCATGCCGGTTTCCGAAATTGCAGCTATTGCACTGATGCTCATGCACCAAGCATACACCAAGAACGACCTCCTTCAACCCCACTTTGAAACGTAGGCCTACTCCACTCGAGGCGTGCCGCCAAAGTAACGCCCTTTGAGGATATTGAAGAGCCTCGTCATT
>CAZAZT010000261.1:0-2509 GCA_964489645.1 uncultured Chthoniobacteraceae bacterium
TCGAACCCGTGCGATAAACCGCGCCATCCACTTGGTAAACCGGAACAAGTCCCTCCATCTCACTCCGCGCATTGCACCATTTCAGCGCCTCATACCACGTCACACTCCGCACGGGGTGATCATCCGCACTCCCCTGGCCAACGCTCCCGATGTCATAGCCATTGCCCGTCGCCCACGCCCTAACAGCCTTCCACTCGCCCCACGTCACTTCATATTTCCCAACCAAAAAATCCTGCACCACCTGCCCCGCTAGCAAGGACGCCTCCGGTAATGTCCCTCCCGAGACCGGAACCAACCCACGCCGCTCCGAAAGCGACGTGCTCCACGCGACGCTGTCCACCTCCACGAGACCGTTGCTGATCCGGCACTTCAAAGAGCGTGCTGCCGCAGAAACCGAAATCGGATCGAGCATTTGATTGGTCTGTCCAGTGATCGCACTCCCATCCTGATACCACTGGTAGGTCAACTTCCCCACCGGTGAAGCACTCTCAACTCGAACCCCGCCCGCTGCCACCGCAGGCTGCTTCGTCACCTTCGGCTTCAAATAGTTCTCCAACATCGCGTTCCACACATCCCCAGAAGGCAGCCCCGCCCCTCCTGCAAGAAGCGTCGAGCTGTCCAAACGCTGAACCGATACCGTGTACACCCGCACCGTCTCGCTGTCCTTCGCTGTCACGCGCACCTCGACCGTGTTATTTCCGACCACCAGAGGCAAATCGCCGCCCGCCTGACCGCTCACCAGCGCACTCCAACTCGCGCTCCCATTCACCCGCGCTGCCAGCACGGCTCCCTCCTGCGCGACGGTTGCCGTCACCTTGATAGACTCCACACCGTAACCAACCGCGCCCGTATACCCCGCCACAGACATCGAGAACGCAGGGTTCAACCCCACTCCGCTCAACGCCAAATCTTTCAACTCACTGCTCGGCGGCTCCACCACCGCGGTGTCCACCGAGTTCAATCCGTTGCTCACCCGAACAAAATACTTCCCGCCACTCCCCTTCGCATCGTAACTGGCGCTCGTCGCCCCTGGGATCACAGCTCCGTCGCGATACCACTGGTAGCTCAAGGTCCCCGTCGGCGTGGTCGCCGCAACCGTCAGCGCCGTTCCCGTAGCAGCAGGAGCCGTGGTGATGACCGGCTTGAAAGCATCCCCTCGGAGCGTGTTCCAAACCGCTCCAGCATCCACTCCGTCCATTCGCTGCACCGCAACCGTGTACACTCGAACGGTCTTCGTATCCTTGGCCGTCACTCGGACCTCCACCACGTTGTTCCCCGCCGCAAGCGCTAAACTTCCGCTCGCCTGTCCACTCACCAAGGGGCTCCACGTCGCCGCTCCATTCAGGCGAGCAGCCAACACAGCCCCCGTCTGACCCGCCGTCGCCGACACCGTGAACCCGCTCACCCCATTCCGAACCACCGCCGTGTACGCCGTCACATTCGGCGCAAACGCAGGACTTAACGTCACCCCACTCAACCCCAACGCCTTCAACTCACTGCTCGGCGGTTCCACCGCCGCGCTGTCCACCGAGTTCAATCCGTTGCTCACCCGAACAAAATACTGACCACCAACTCCCTGCGCATCGTAAGTCGCACCCATCGCCCCTGGGATCACAGCTCCGTCGCGATACCACTGGTAGCTCAAGGTCCCCGTCGGCGTGGTCGCCGCAACCGTCAGCGCCGTTCCCGTAGCAGCAGGAGCCGTGGTGATGACCGGCTTGAAAGCATCCCCTCGGAGCGTGTTCCAAACCGCTCCAGCATCCACTCCGTCCATTCGCTGCACCGCAACCGTGTACACTCGAACGGTCTTCGTATCCTTGGCCGTCACTCGGACCTCCACCACGTTGTTCCCCGCCGCAAGCGCTAAACTTCCGCTCGCCTGTCCACTCACCAAGGGGCTCCACGTCGCCGCTCCATTCAGGCGAGCAGCCAACACAGCCCCCGTCTGACCCGCCGTCGCCGACACCGTGAACCCGCTCACCCCATTCCGAACCACCGCCGTGTACGCCGTCACATTCGGCGCAAACGCAGGACTTAACGTCACCCCACTCAATCCCAACGCCTTCAACTCACTGCTCGGCGGCTCCACCGCCGCACTGTCCACCGAGCTGACGCCGTTGCTCACCCGGACAAAATATTTTCCCCCAGCCCCCTGTGCGTCAAAGTTCGCACCCACGGCCCCCGGAATCGCGGCCCCATCCCGGAACCACTGATAACTCAGATTCCCCGTCGGCGACGTCGCGCCCACACTCATCGCAGGGCCAGCGCCCGCAGGAGCCACGGTGATCACCGGCTTCAACCCTCCCCCTTTCAGAACCTCGGAAACCGCCGTATTAACCCGACTCCCAATCCCTTTCCAGATCTCGTCCAATCCCCCCAAAGAACGAACCCTCTCCATGGCACGGTCACCAATCGCCTGCGCACTCTCACCAAACTCTAGGTCGAGGATCGCCGGAACCCCGTTCGCAATCCCTTCCTTCGACGGAATCGTGACCGACGCAAGATTGGT